>NZ_AQGU01000025.1:959892-1279857 GCF_014905615.1 Pseudoalteromonas aliena SW19 | reverse complement strand
GTAGCGCCTCAGTCCAACAAGCGATTATGCAACACAAACTGCGTGTTGCATAAATACTAAAATGTTAAGCAACTACACTGAGAGAGGTGAAAATGATTAGATATGTTGATCCATTATCCTGTACGTCTTTATTCATTGAGCCTTGTTTTAATGAAATAGGATTATCAGTTGCAACAGGTTTTTTACTTAAATATTGTGAAGATACATACCTAATTACTAATTGGCATGTAGTGTCTGGAAAAGACGCGGATTCACTTGAATGTTTAGATAAAAAAAATTTAGCTATTCCAAATAATTTGTTGGTTTCATTTCATAAAAAAGGTTCTTTAGGCGAATGGGTTAAAAGACGAATTGACCTATTAGATGATAATGAAGATCCTCTATGGTTAGAGCACCCCTTAGGTAGTGAAGTTGATGTTGTTGTAATAAAGTTAGATGAAACTGATGATATTGAAATATATACATTAGATTACCAGTTAAAAGACAAAGACATGGTGCCAGTAACAGCTATGCCTGTATCAGTAGTTGGCTATCCATTTGGATTATCTGCCGGTGCCAATTGGCCAATATGGAAAACGGGTAACATCGCTTCTGACCATGGTATTGATTTTGAGGTAAATCGACCTGCATTTTTAATTGACGCTACGACTCGTGCGGGCATGTCTGGCTCTCCGGTTGTTCTTCGGGCTGATAGTTATCAAACATCGGATGGTAACTATGAAATGGCAGGTGGTATTCAAACTCGTTTTCTTGGCGTTTATGCTGGTCGTATTCATGGTCAATCAGAAATTGGTAGGGTTTGGCGTCCATTTGTAATACAAGAAACCATAGAAAATCGGCTTTTATTTAACGATGAATCTATGCGTTTTTCTCCATCTCGAATTGCAAAATGCCCTTGTAACAGGGGCTTACGATTCAAGGAATGTTGTGGGAAAGTTGCTTAACAAGGCGTTTAAACGGAACTAAAACAGTGGGTTACGTTTCGCTCCGCTTCACATTTTAACCCACAATTTTAGTCCGCTTAACGCGGCGTTAGGTGTTTCTCAGGTTTGGAGTTCAAATGGGATTTAAGTTTTGGTTCGTTAGAGCATTAAAAGTATTTCTTGGAGTAGCTGCCTTACTTTTTATAGTTGAGTTGCTTAAACAGCATTCAGTTCAAGAAGCATTAATTTTTGCTTGTACTTGGTCTTTGATTACAACAACAGTGTTTATATGTTCAAGATTATATCAATCACGTAAAGGTGTAGAGTGTGCTTTGTGCAATGATATTCCAGACAAAAGTGATAAAAACACCTAACAACACGCCCTGAGGTGGACAGCAAAATAATTAGAATGACACCCATCCTAATTGTTACGAAAAAAGTCAACAAAAATAGTATGAAGAGTGCGTTGTTATAAATAATGCATCACGTAAAAAGTTGAGTAATGTAGACAAGATGGAAATTAAAATAGACGTCCAAATAGGACGACAACAGCTGTTTATTAAAGAATGGCAAACAACTTGGCTGTATAGAGCTTGCTTTCCTTTAAATAAAAAGCGCAATATTATCGGCAACAAGGGCATGAATAAATTGACCTTACGAGGTCAAACGAAAGTGAATACGCAATGGCAACTGTATTGCGTAGTTCATAATATAGAAAAACTGTAAAACGCGATGCATTAAAGAGAAGCAATCCCTTTTAAGCCAAAATAAAGCCACTGAAACACCCGTAACTCCTTCCAAAACGCGACTAAAACCCACACTAAACACTTTTTAATATTCTGCGTAAAAACACAGTAATCAATTGAACCAAAATAGGAACTCAGCTATGGTTTGTTTATCAATAAAAACAAATAAAAAAACGAGTTAATCTACAGGCTCGTTAGTAGCACCGGGAGTTTATGCTGTTTTGAAATTTCTAATAATGTTTTCACCGTGCTTCGTATATTGGTTTTACTATGCTTATGAAGCAGAACTACCTTTCAAGATTCCTTTTAAATCTTTTTTTAGTAGTGATGAACGTTACGATGCAGAAAAAAATATTTATAAAGATGTACCTTTTAACGTCATAAAAGAAAATGAACTGAAAAGACTGAAAGCAACCTTAATTGCACTAATAACACCTATTGTTCTATGTGTAGTAGCATGGTTTTATGATGCGAAAAACTCAGAATCATTAGTTAGCTTTTTATTATTTACCTGTTCAGCTCCATTCATTATTTTTTTAAAGGGAGTTTCGGAGTTTTATTATACATGTACATATTTTAAGGAGCAGTGAGTGTGCTACTAACAAATAATATAAGCCTTACTAGATTTACCTCTTTAGGAGAAATACATTTCAGCAATCAAACTATTCTTTACTTTATTGCTTATACTGCTAGTTTTCGCTTTAAGTGTTATTGGTAATAACTCATCAAACTTATCTCATATCCCAGATGAATTTATTGATGATTTCAAACTATTAAATGCTGATTTATCTCAAAATAGATATAATGAGGCATTAATTAAATTAGAAGCTTTAATTAAGCAAAATGAAAAATTGAACCAGCAAACTTTAATATGGATATATGAAACACAAGCACAAATACATACTGATCAATATCACTTTCATTTCGCTATAGACTCATTAAAAAAAGCAAAAGTAATAAATCAACAAAATAACAAATATCAACAAAAGATAATTTATCTAACAAATTTAATTGAAAAGAATCAAGCAGAGCGAAAACTCCGTAAAACTTATCGAGATGCACGTAATACAGGTATTGCTAAATCCCTAAACAACAAAGTGACAATTGCTTATTTTTACCTTGATGATAATCGTTGGAGTAAGTGGTCAAATAAAGCCAGAATAACGAATTCTAATAATTTAAAACAAGTTATTACTTGGTATAAACAACAAGCTAAAAATTATGACATTGATGGATTAACCTTTAATACACGTTATTTTTTTTTACGGAGTCCTAAAGGTCTTGGCAGAGAATGGATCAGAAAAAGAGAGTTTTTTGATTATGCGTCGAAATTATTAGCTAACCAATTGGGTTATCGTTCTCTCCATGATTTTGTTGATAGTATGCGACGTGAAAACCCAGATGACGCAGTAGCAATGGTATTTCATAGTAATGCTCAAGCACGTTCATATGCTGCTTCTTGTCCTAAAACTACAAACAGTAATTGTAAATTTGAATATGTGATGCTAACTGAAAAAATGAATAATTCTGCAAGCAGTTGGGCAACAACACAAACACAGTCGCATGAAATACTTCACTTATTTGGAGCTGCTGATTTATATAACATTGAAGGTGCGAAGAACTATGCAGTAACAGATGTTATGAATTATTACAGTAAAGAATTGAAATATGCTTCTATTTCACCATTAACAGCTTGGTCAATAGGCTGGAATGAACTACCCGAAACACCATTTGTTGTAAATAAAATAAAGGATTAATAATGGAAATAACGTCAATAGAACAAAACACCATATTTATGATAATTAACTTAGGTTACGCCGTGATCAGTTTATTTGTTAGTGTAATTGCATTGGTTATTATTGATAAAGTGATTTTTAAACAAATTGATTTTATTGAAGAAATCAGAAAAGGGAACATCGCAGTAGCAATTTTTCAATCAATGATTTTATTGTTTATCGGCATAGTTGTTTCTGCCGCGATGACGTAAAATATCTGCCGAACTTAATATAAGCTAGCATAAATCTGAAATTACTAACACTTATGCTTACTATATTGTCTATCACTTTACAGGGATAGTTAATTCCGGCAATTACGAAAATAGTGAAATAGTTTGCATGATATGAATTACATCTAAGCTATTCAGCAGGACTTTGAATAGTTATCTAGGCTCCGCTTACTTCACATTTAGCCAATTATTAAAACCCCATTAATGGGGCATTGAGGCTGTAGAATTACTCTTTTCAGGAACATATCTTACTGTTTCGAATTGATTGCTTTTCAACCTTTAATCCATCCGTTCGCTGTGATCTAATTGCAATTAAACTAGACACCTACTCTAACTCGTTTACGTGTAGCACTTATTCATTTAGGTATTTCTAAAAAAGCAGGCTAAAAATATAGAGCGCGCATACTGCGAATACCCAAGTGTAAAATATTTAATAATAACGGCTCAATAGTCAGTTTTTAAAGGTATTAAAAGCCGAGCTTAGTAAAATAAGCTCGGCTTTTTTGTGTCAGGTTGTTTGTGATTAGGGTTTGTTTATCTATATTTTTTCTATTTTTATCAGTGTTTAGGTTTTTCATAAGATTTATTTTACTTATTTTTTCATGATGGCACTTTCATTAAGAAGGAAAGGTAAATGAAACTAAACAAACTAATAATCCCCCTATTTTTATCAGTAAATAGCGCTGTGCTTTATGCTAATCAAAATGCCAGTGAGCTAATTGAACCCATTATGGTAACTATTCCTGCTGGTAGTTTTCAAATGGGTAACACCGAAGAAGAAGATGCTCAACCTATTCATAAAGTGACACTAACTGAGTTTAGTTTAGGGAAATATGAAGTAACCGTAAGAGAGTTTCGACAGTTTGTTGAAGAAACTGATTATGAAATGCCAACCAAGTGCATTCATCAGTTAAATGGTTGGTTTAATTATGGAGAAACCAATGGTTCATGGGAGAACAACTCCCTCAATACCAGTGATTTTCAACCAGTAAATTGCATTGGTTGGCTCGCAGCCAACGCGTATACTCAGTGGTTAGCAAAAAAAACTGGCCGTCCTTATCGTTTGCCGAGTGAAGCAGAGTGGGAATATGCGGCGAAGGCTGGTACAACTAGTAAGTATTACTTTGGTGACGATCTTGAACAAGCCTTAGTTTGTGAATACGAAAACACCGCCGACTTAACCGGTGAGAATATTTTACAACGGGACTCGAGTACGAGTTATGTCAATTTTTTTAATGGCAAATCGAACTGTGTTGACCACGCGGCTTATGCAAGTATCGTTGGAATGTACAAACCTAATCCCTTTGGATTACACGATATCGTTAGTAATGTGGTTGAGTTCATTACTGATTGTTATAAAGATAATTATAAAAACGCGCACAATGATGGTCAGGCTTGGATAGATAATGATTGTAAATACAGGGTAGCACGAGGAGGTAGTTGGCATTGGAATACTTTTCCCGTAAGCCAGAGGGGCGTCGTGGGTGAGGACTTTGTAGGGGCAGTAGAGGGGTTTCGAATTGCACTAGATGGAGCTGCTCCAGCTATATCTAGCAACACTGTAAAATTTATCAAAGCACTCAAAACAGCTCAACGCAGCGAACAATTAAGACGTGATGCTGTTTTACCTTACCCTGCCACTGTAACAAACTTAAAACTAGATAAAGAAGCGGGTATTATTACCTTAAAGTGGGATAAAAGTTCCCAAAGTGATATTGAAAGTTATCGAATCTATAGAAATGCAGCTACTGGCGGCGTGTTTAAACTATTAGCTGCAAATATAATTGAAACTACATTTAAAGATGCCAATATAGATAACCATCAATATGAATATACTGTTGTTGCGGTAAGGCATAATCAACAAGGTGATTACAGTAATGTCGTAAAAACGCCGACATCATGGGTGCATGCACCTGGCAGAGTGGAAGCAGAATCTGCCATTAAGTTTAGTAACGCTAGCATCGGAAGAACCTCTGATATTGATGGCAAATTTAATTTAACTGGAGGGGAGGGAATTAGTGATAATGCGATAATAAGCTATCAGCTTAAAGTCGCACACTCAGGAAATTATAACCTTAGCTACCGTGTAGCGGCTCCTAGAGATACAAAAGGTTTTGCAGTTGTAATCAATGGTAAGGAATTAGCAGTAGAAAAAATAACGAGTACAGGTGGTTATAAAAAATGGCAAACACAAAGAGGATCCACTTATTTTTATCTGAAACAAGGTGAAAATAAGCTGACCCTAAAATCACTTGATAAAAACTGGAAATTAAATTGGGTAAGCTTTAACCCAAATTAGTTTCTGTAAAGTACAAAATAAGAGGCCGTGGTATTGCTGTCTCTTACTATTTTAAATCCAGTTTTGGATAACATTATAAATTTAATGCTAACAGTTTTTTTTCATTATTACGTCGCCAGTAGTCAGTCCCTTTTTTATCAATATATTGAGAATAAAAATCATAATTATCTTGCATACTTTGGGAGCTACAAATTAGTAACGCCATATCTAAGCTGAGATAAAGGTCACCCGCCAACTCAGCTTGCTCAAAAGTACGCTGTGCATGAGTTGTAAATGCATCATCATTTTTCAGTGCTTGAGCTAACAATGTTTTTAAGTAGGAGTTCTTGGCATTATCCGTAGTAATATCATTAATAAGATTTTGTGCTTCTGCCAGATTATTTTGATTTATATAATATTCCATCAATTGCTGACGACTGCTTTGTGCAGCCCAAAAATCAGGTGTTAACGTTGCAAGCTCTAGTACTTGTTTTAAATGAGGCTCTTTATCTTGTAGGCTTTTAGCAAAAATGGCATAGTGATACGGCACTATAGCAAAGTGATAGTTAGGTATTTGATAGGCCTTCATTTTATTTTCTGCTTGTTGTAAATAAAGGTATTTATCATCCTCTTGCTGATGCTTATGGGCTAATACAGATAGGTAAGTTAAGGCGCTTAGCTCTCGTCGTTTATCTTGTGCATCAAAAGCTAATTGCACTGAATTAAGTAGGCTTTGTTTAATTGCTTGGTAATTGTCTTGGTTATGGTCTATCCAAGATTGCGTAAACCACGCGTCTGCTTGTCTGTGTAAATCATTAATACTTTGAAACTGCTTAATAGCATTACTGAGCTTATATTTACTTAAATCAAATAGCTCTTTACGGATTAATACCTCACTTTGAAAGAGCAAAGCATTGCCTACATGGTGTGTCTTATTTTGTGAAATAGCTATTTTTTCTAGTTTATTTGCCATCACCATCGCTTTATCAAGTTCCCCCATCATTATATAAGTATTAGCTAGATGACCAAGGATAATGAGATCATGTGGCGCTTGCTGATGAGCAATGGATAAATTTGCTTGCTTGAGTTCGAGTGTTTGGGCTTTATTAAGCAATTTTAAAATAACTGGCTGCTGTAAATGTTGTTGTAACTGATTTAAAGCGGCTTGTTGACTTACTCCAGATAATTGCCCTTGCCAATCTGCAAATGGGCCTTTTAATATAAAATCAATATATGTCAAATTATGATGTGTGCGAATAGTGCCAGATAAAATCAATGGGTGTTCTTTTGCTAAAAGTGGGTATTCAAACTCCGCTGAAACCTGAAAATGCGCCGTATTTAGCTGAGGTAATTCGGTAAAGCTAAAGAGTTCAGTATCATTGAGCTTAAAGGTTTCCGTCCCTCGTTGATTGCTTATTGCTATATAAGAAATATTAATAACTGAGCTCTCATCTGTTTGAGGTTGGTCAGTATTGTTATTAATGATAGTAAATACAAGAAGGGCAATACCGCTAAGTGCAATGGTTATCCAATGGTTTCGGCTTTTTGGTTTTGATAAAGTATTTTCATGCTGCAGTGGTTTATTTTGACTGATGTTGCAGTGTGCCTCAACATCAGAATGTTTAGAATCAATTTGGAGTTGCCACTGATAACCTCGTTTTGAAAAGGTTTTAATTGCGTGGTTACCCAACAGCCTCCTTAGATTGCTAATACTTTGAAAAACGGCTTGTTCCGATACAACTTTATTTTTCCAGACATGAGATAAAATATCTTCTTTACTAAAGACATGATTCGAATGCTCTAGTAATAGTTTTAGTACTTTGGCTTCATTGTGTCGAATGGCTAAGTCATCACCATTTTTTTTTAGTACACAGCTTGTACTATCAAATTCAAAATTATTAAATTTATAACGCATTGTTTTTATAAAAATGGATCATTTGGTTATTTATTTCACTCATCTTAACTTATTAGCTGATAAAGAGTATAAGTTTGTTAATCATATATTAAAAATACTATGGCCCTGTATCCTGTGCAGCTAAAGGGGGGCAATCCATGCTTGTCGCAAATAATTGTGAGTCCAGTGGGCGAGGGCAACGCAATCCCCGATTAAGGATTGGTTGCTATGAAACTATAAACTCCCCCTCACTTTTGTGCTTTTTGAAGTAATATCTAAAACCAAAATGTCTGCCGATTTATGTTTGCTTTTGAGTAAGATTATATTGTCACTTACTGCGGTTATTTGATCACAAAATTTCGCACAAAACTCTTCGGTTTTACTACTTAAATTTTGTACACCTAACTCGTAATCGTAATAGTTTATTAATGGCTTGCCATTTTGTGTGTATTGATAATAAAAACCATTTTTTTCGGGATATATTTGAGTAAATAAATAGGGGCTTTTGAGTAAAGTGTTATCTGAATCATGGCGTATGACTTGACCTTTTACAAAGCTCAGTAGTTCGTCTTTATGGTTTAAAAAGAATGTATCATGCACTCGTTTTATTTTTAATGTTGTTCTTTCATCAGTTGTAAGATTAAACTTTACTAGTTCATCATTGTGAGTTTTTTTATCAACATACAATATAGCGTCAGATTTGTTGTACCAAACTATAGGCTCACCAATAATCATGTTTAACCATTTTATCGAGAATCGGTTTGACTCCAACTCAATAATAAACGGTTTGTTATTTACACTGCTCGCTATACGCTTTCCTGACCAGTGCCAAACTGGTTTGGTTAAAGCAAATTCTTGCTTTGAATTTTCGAATAATATTCGCTCTTTGCCTGTCTCAATATGTTTGACAAAAATCTGAGGATAGCCATTTTTTATTGATACATAGGCTATGTGTTTTTCATCTGCTGAAAGCGCTGCAGCTTTATCAATTGTATTTGAGTTTATTATTTTTTGGGGAGGTGAAAGCTGTTTTAATTTACTCAGTAAAATGTCTTGATCTGACTTGGCTTCAATAAAGTACACTTTATCTTTAATAATTTGCGGATAAACTAAAAAGTTATAGCTTTTGTAGTTAAGCGTTGTGAGGTCACCATTTAATGAGAGTTGCTTTAATTCACTGCCATTACTAAGTAATAAAGATTTATTGTTTTCAAACCAAGTTAAGAAGTACCAGTTATGATCTATTTGTCCGATTGAGACAACATCATTACTATCTAAGTTTAACAACTTTACTTCTGATAATGCTTGTTTATTAAAACCGACTAACGCTAATTGTGTTTGAGTCGGAGACAAAGCAAGTTTATAAGGTTTAAAGTAGTCATTTGGTTTAAGTAATTTTTCAGTTTGTCCTGACTCCAAATTATGCCGATATAAACTAACGTTTCGGCTATGCTCCGAACTGTTTTGATTGGCCAAATAATAAAGTTGTTGGCGCTTATCTATAAAAAATAAACTATTCCAAGTTATATCGCTACGCGAAAAAAGTAGCTCTTCACTTACTACTTTTAATTGTGCGTCGAGTAGCAAGCGATTAAATGAAATACCTTTCTCATCTTGGCATGAATACACCAAGGCATTTTTGTGAGAATCCCATGCAAGGTAGGTATATGCGTTTAAAGTATCCTTTAAGGGCCAGCTTGAGCCAGTTACTAGATCTTTAATTAATATTTTTCTCTTGTTTGGTTGATTGGTATTTTGAATATACGCCATAAATCGTCCATCAGGACTGATTTGCATATAGCGCTCTTGTTCATTGCTTGCCGTTATTGGTTTTAGGTTTAACAAAGAAACCTGTTTACTTGTATCTGATAAACTAAAAAACACGCTAATTAGGATGAAAACAGGAATGAGGAGTAAAGATAATTTTAAATACTTTATAAGGGGGCTTTTTTTTGATAATGCCTTTGCTTTTTTTTCTGGAAAGCGAACTTCGGAGTCTAGGCTGTAGCCTCGTTTAGGATGTGTTTTGATAATGCGTTTGTCGTCATCAGATAACGCTTGCCTTAACAAGGCTATATTTCTACGAACTGAGTTTGGACTGTAAATTGCTTGAGGCCAAACAATTTCAAAAAGCGTTTCAGCTGCAATAACTCTTTTGGGGTTTTGTGCCAACGTCTTCAAAAGCGCCATTACTTTTGGTTCAATTACCTGAGATTTTTCTTCATATATAACCTCACCGGTTTTGATATTAATTAAAAAATCATCAATATAAAATTTATTTGGTAGTTCGTTTACGCTCAAACCTTTCCCATCCCACTGTTATTAATAGATATATATCCCTTAAGCTTTTCTTAACGTTTTCTTAATTACTAATTCATCGCTTTCTCTTGGTAACAACAGTTAAAAAGGAATCGAAAAGTCAGCGCTATATTAATAAATAAATTACAAAAGGAATACATAATGAAGCGATATTTAGTAACACTATTATTTTTAATAACAATTATCTGCAATCAAGCGCTAGCAGCAGATAAGCTAAACTACAATAAGCTAGCTAATGAGTTTATATCTGTTTTAAACAGCAAAGATTTAAAACAGGTCGAAGGTTTTATTGTAAAAAACTTTTCGCCTGATGCACTTTCTCGTTGGGATAATACAGGAAAAGATCGTTATGTTGGTTATTCGATGAACGTAGCACTTTTTCATGGATCATTAAGCCTACTTTCAACAGAGCTTGATACTTCCAATAACCGCATACAGCACATTAGTAAAGTGTATTCAAAAAATACCGACATGCAGTACGAAATGGTTATCGATTTTAACGAAGAACAAGCCGTTACAGGCTGGTTTGTTGGAGAACCCCCCAAAAGCCTTGATATAATTTCTTTAACTGAGCCACAATTAGTT
The DNA here is from genome assembly GCF_014905615.1 of Pseudoalteromonas aliena SW19. Taxonomy (NCBI): domain Bacteria; kingdom Pseudomonadati; phylum Pseudomonadota; class Gammaproteobacteria; order Alteromonadales; family Pseudoalteromonadaceae; genus Pseudoalteromonas; species Pseudoalteromonas aliena. Next base: position 1,269,107 of record NZ_AQGU01000025.1, on the reverse strand, counting down.
AATGAGGTAAAAAATTATAGCAATCTACTTGCTAAAAATGGCATTTTTTCAGGAACAATACTGCTTGCCAAAGGTAACAAAGTTTTATTTACTAAAGCGCATGGCTTAGCCTCTCGACGCTATGACGTTAAAAATAATTTAGATACTAAATTTCAAATAGGTTCGATGAATAAGATGTTTACTAGCGTCGCTATTTTGCAACTTGTTGAAGCAGGAAAAGTATTGCTTGATGATCCGATTACTAAGTTCATTGATAAAACCCTGTTAGGTAAGGGAGACTTTGATAAAATCCATATTCACCACTTACTGAGTCATACATCAGGTATTAGTAATATAGCTGGGGTTGACGAAATACAGTATAAAGTACGTTCACTTGAAGATATTCAACACTTATACAGCTCCATTGAAACAACGTTTAAACCAGGCTCTCAATGGCGATATAGTAATACAGGTATGTTATTACTTGGTCAGGTGATTGAATCTGTTACTAAGGAAAGTTATTTTACATACATTGATAAAAACATCTATCAGAAAGCTAATATGCAACATAGTGGTAGTTTTGATTTGGATGTACCTATTAGGAACACTGCGCGTAACTATTGGTTTTCAGTTGAAACTGGAGAAATTACTGAAAACTTAATGTTTCAATCAGTTAAAGGGGGTCCCGCTGGAGGTGGGTATTCGACAGTAGGCGATTTACATAAGTTCGCTTTAGCAATGCAAAATGGAACTTTGATTAGTCGTAAACTTTCCCAAGAAGCTCTTACTTCGAAGCCCGAACTTGGTGCAGAAAACTGGGGGTATGGATTTTCAGTGAGAGGCGCTGATAATAACAAAATAGTGGGTCATAATGGTGCTCATTTAGGTATGACAGCCAGACTAAATATGTATCAAGACAAAGGCTACATTTTAGTAGTATTAGGTAACTTTCAATCTTCAGCATGGCCTGTTGTGGCAAAAGTAGATCAATTGATAGAGCGTTTGTAATAAATACGTTCTAAGAAAATAAGTTGGCGGGATTGGCTCTTTCTCCAGTCCCTTTTTAAAATATTAGCAGGTGCCTGCTGCAAATTTAACCTCGAAAGATAAACAGGCCCTAGCGTGATTTTCTTAACGTTAAATAGACCCCATATATAAGCAGATTGGTATAATTGAACAGATTCGACCTCTCTGTATTTTTTTTCTGGTAGTATAGGCAGGTTATAAGCAGTTTAAGCAGTGAACACACTATGTTAAGTCCTTTTTTTCAGCAGCACGCTGATTACGTTTCTATTTCTCGTGAGCAAGGTTGTCGATTCGCTAAATGCGTAGCTGATGATTTTAATCCACTTCATGACAAAGATGCCAAAAAGTTTTGCGCGCCAGGAGACTTACTTTTTTCATTGGTACTAGATCGCTATGGTATTAGTGAACAAATGGAATTTACCTTTGCCGGTATGGTTGATGAAAACACCAAGCTACATTTTCCTGAGGGAGCAGATGAGTTTGATGTAACCAATGGCGAAAAAGTTATTTTAAAGGTAAAGCGCAAAGGTAAAACCAGCCAATGCCCAACATTGACTAATAGCCTAATAAAAAATTATGTAGAGTTTTCGGGTACTACCTTTCCGCATGTGATTATTCCGTTAATGGGCAAGCAAGAGGTAATGATTAACCCTGCACGTCCGATGATTATTTACGAATCAATGCTTATTAATCTTGATAATCTTGATATTACAGCGCCAGTACTTGAGTTTGCAGAGCCAAGTTTTGAGTACGCCGGTAAGCGCGGGAAAATTACACTACGTTTTAACCTGTTAGAAAACGGCGTTAAAGTAGGGTGTGGTGAAAAGCATATGGTGGTTTCGGGTATACGCGAATACTGCCAAGCAACGGTTGACAATTTAATAGCGTTTTACAACGAACGAAAAACAACGCTAAAACCAGCTTAAAATTAAAGCAAATTATAGTAGGCGTTAAATACAGCTGTATTTAACGCCTTTTTTATTGGTTAATTTACGCAGTGCGTTAATATGCGTACAATAGCGCTCTTTGTTATTTTAAAGCTAAGCCTATGTCTGCCACTACGTTCTCATCACTTAATCTCGACCCGTTATTATTAACAGCGATTGAGCAAAATAATTACACGCTACCTACCGCAATTCAGGTTAAAACTATTCCGCCTATTTTAGCGGGAAGTGATGTAATGGGCAGTGCGCAAACAGGCACAGGTAAAACCGCCGCGTTTGTTTTACCCTTGCTACATAAGCTTTTAAATACCCCCAAAAAAGATGAGTCAGGACTTGCCCGCGTTGTAATTTTAACGCCAACGCGAGAGCTTGCTCAGCAAGTATTTGCCAGCTTTGAAAAATACGCACAAGGCACTAATATCAATGGTGCTTTGGCGTATGGTGGCGTAAGTATTGGCCCACAAATAAAAGCGCTTAAAACAGCACAAGTTATCGTGGCCACACCAGGGCGTCTGCTCGATCATATAGTTAAAGGCAGCGTTGTACTTTCAAGTGTAGATTCGCTCGTATTTGATGAAGCAGACCGTATGCTTGATATGGGCTTTATTGATGAAATTAGACGTATATTGCGTCATATTCCAGGTGATCGTCAAACTTTACTCTTTTCAGCTACGTTTGATGACAGCGTATTTGAACTCAGTAAAAAACTACTTAAAAACCCAGAGCTAATTGAAGTTGATAAGCGCAACTCAGCAGCGGTTGAGGTAGAGCAAGTTATTTACGCTGTAGATGAAGATCGTAAGCGTGAACTTGTATCGCACATGATTGGCATGAAAAACTGGCGCCAAGTACTTATTTTTACTCGCACAAAACAAATGGCCGACCAACTCGCTAAAGAAATGTGTAAAGACGGTTTAAAAACCGAATCAATACATGGTAATAAATCGCAAGGCGCACGCGACCGCGCACTACAAAACTTTAAAGAAGGCGTTACTCGTGTACTTGTTGCTACTGATGTAGCTGCACGTGGTTTAGATATTTCTACACTTAGATACGTCATTAACTTTGAGCTGCCATACATAGCAGAAGACTATGTGCATCGTATTGGCCGTACCGGTCGAGCGGGCGAACAAGGCCTTGCTATGTCACTAGTAAGTCTTGATGAGCAATGGTTGCTAGAAGAAATTGAAGTGCTATTAGATACGCGTTTAACTCCACAGTGGTTAGAAGGCTACGAGCCTGATCCAAATAAAAAGCCAAAAGATAATCGTAAAAATACTAATAAGTCGCGAAAAGATCGTGATAAAAAACGCATTACAGGTAAAAGAGAGCCAAGTAGACGCCGTAAGTAATAGCTTTTGCTCTGTTTTTTTGCCTATACTGGAGCTAATACATAGCCGAGGTAACGTAATGTTTGAAACTGATCAATGGGCATTTTCAGGTGTTGATGGCAAAATATCATTACACAAATGGCAAAAAATAATCGACCTTATCACGGGGCTTTTTTCAGCCCCGTCTGGTTATATAGTTCAGGCTACAAGTAAAGGCTATCGTGTTGTAATAAAAAGTAATGAAGGCGGCTCTCATTTTGAGACAAACCCTATACTCTCTCCTCATACCCCTCTTTTTTGTAAATACGTAGTCCAAAGTAATAATATTGTTTACGTCAATGCTGCAAGTAAGAGCGAAGCGTGGAACACCCTACCAGAAGTAGTTGAAGACGGTGTTGAATCCTACTTAGGTTTACCTATTCATTGGCCACAAGGCCAAATATTTGGCACCTTGTGTTTAAAAGATACTAAAAAAACAAGCTATACCGATGAATATTTTGAACTGATAGAGCAGCTACGTGACTTAATTGAAGACGATTTAGCACTTATAAATAGCTTTGAGCAAATGCGCGAAGTAGCCATGCTGGATGCACTGACTAATATTTATAATCGCCGGGCCCTGATTTTGCTAGCTCAACAAAAGCTAAGCTTAGCTTTTCGGCTAGGTTTTGATGTGTGTTGCTTATTTATTGATGTAAACGACTTTAAAAAATTAAACGACACATGCGGACATGAAGTGGGCGACAAAGCTTTAATTATATTAGCAGTTACATTAAAGGCACATTTACGAGATGCCGATATAGTTGGTCGTTTAGGTGGCGATGAATTTGTTGCTGTAATGCAAGTAAATGATAAAAATAAACTCAACGGTATTACTAATAAAATTTCGACTGAATATTCAAAAGCCTTGGTTAAAAGCGACATTTGTGATTTATCGCTAAGCATTGGTTATAGTTTTACCGAATCCAAAAAACAATCGTTTGAAACCTTACTGAATAGTGCTGATCAAGCAATGTATAAAAATAAACTTAGCAAAAAACGAGATAAGTGATGAAAAACGAAGGCAGTTGGAGTGTATTTTTATTAAAAGCAGACTCTTTGTTGATTGAGTAAATGTAAGTATATGGCATAAGTAGTTACCTAACTCTTTAGCTTGCCTAGCTCGCCCCTCGACTAATACGCCTTAGCCGGAGGACTTATAAACGTGAACTTTTACAGTTTAAAACTATACTTAATTCATCGCTAATAAAAAGGTAGTTTGATGAAAGGTATTATTTTCACTGAATTTTTAGAAATGGTTGAAAGTCACTTTTCTGTAGAAGTGGCCGACCAAATAATAGAGCAAAATGATCTCGACTCTAAAGGTGCTTATACGAGTGTTGGTAATTACGATAAACAAGAGCTTATAAAGCTAATCACATCACTTAGTGAATGCGTTAACCTGCCAGTTGGCGTACTGCTTAAAGAATATGGAAAATACCTTTTAAGCCATTTTTTAATTTACTACCCGCAGTTTTTTCAAGACCTAACTACAACATTTGATTTTTTAGATACCATCGACAGGCATGTGCATGTTGAGGTTAAAAAGTTATATCGTGATGCCGATTTACCAAACTTTCAAACTAAGCGTTTGAGCAGTACTAAAATGCAAATGTTTTATCACTCAAGTAATCCATTTGCGCTTTTAGCTGAGGGGTTAATTGAAGGGGCTGCTAATCATTTTGGTGAAAATATACACGTAAACAGTGATATCAGTGAAAATCATCAAGTAGCTACTTTTAATTTAACGTTGGTAGATTAAGTATGGATGTAGCACTTTTACAAAGACGGTTTGAGAGAGAGCGGCTTGCACGCAAAGAAGCTGAAAAATTATTAGAGCAAAAATCGCTACAACTTTATGAAGCAAACGAAGTGCTTAAAAATGCTGCTGAAAATTTAGAACGAGAGGTAGCCAGTAGAACGCATGAACTTATGTTGGCAAAACAAGAGGCTGACTCTGCAAATCAAGCTAAATCCGGATTTTTAGCGAATATGAGCCATGAAATTCGTACTCCCATGAATGCAATTATTGGTATGGCTTACCTTGCCCTTGATACGCAATTATCTGAAAAACAGCGAGACTACGTTGAGAAAATTCATTATTCGGCTCAGTCTTTACTGGGGATCATTAACGATATTTTGGATTTTTCAAAGGTAGAAGCGGGCAAGTTAGAACTTGAAAATAAACAATTTAACTTTAATCATTTTCTAGAAAACCTTGTTAATTTAATTAGCGGCTTAGCCTGTGAAAGAAACATTGAAGTGATATTTGATGTTGATCCTAAGCTGCCAGATTATTTTACTGGTGACGCCTTAAGATTAAATCAGGTCATATTAAATTTACTCAACAATGCGCTTAAATTCTCAATGCGTGGGACTGTTACATTAGCTATTAATTTAATTAGTAAAAGTAGCAAATGCACTCACGTTGTTTTTTCGGTAACCGACAACGGCATAGGGATGACCCCGCCACAAGTTGAATCATTATTTACACCTTTTACTCAAGCTGATGTATCAACAACGCGTAAATTTGGAGGTACAGGTTTAGGTTTAGTTATTAGTAAAACGCTCGTTGAACTAATGCAAGGTGAAATTACTGTAAAAAGTGAAATTAAAAAAGGGAGCTGTTTTACTTTTCAAATACCATTAGGTAACGCAACTAAACAGGCAAGTTTTGATTTAGCGTTATTACAAAATAAACGTGCACTCATTATTGAGAGTACGGATAGTAAATTATGTTCATTGCAGAGGTTACTGAACAGTTTTAAAGTTAATATAAGTGTAGTTAACAATGCAGGTGAAGCTTTAGATACGCTGACTAACTCATCAACTTATGACTTTATTTTTATAGATTGGCGAATTTTAAAGCTTAAACACGTAGATACCGCTGAGTCACTACGAAATAAGCTAAAAATAAATGCAAAAAAACTCATTATTATTGCGCCATACGAAAACCAGGATCTTAATGAAAGCTTGCATGGGTTTACTGAAAATACCTATAGAATTCTTATAAAGCCGATTATAAAAAGTAATGTTTATAACTTACTTTTACAGGTTTTGCATAAACAACCGCTAAAAAAATCGACAGTACAAACCAAACCTGCAACGAATGCGTCACTAAAAAAATTACAAGGCGCACATATTTTATTAGTCGAAGATAATCCACTTAACCAGCAAGTTGCGTCACAAATTCTTCGTTCAAATGGCTTGTTAGTTGATATAGCCGCTGATGGTATTGAAGCACTCGAAGCGCTAAAGCATAAAGCTTACCATGGTGTGTTAATGGATTGCCAAATGCCTAGAATGGATGGATATACGGCAGCTATAGAAATAAAAAAACAGTCGAAATTTAAAGATTTACCTATTATTGCGATGACTGCAAATACTATGGAAGCAGATCTTTTAAAAGCACAAACTAGTGGCATGAATGGTTATATTTCAAAACCTATTGCAGTCGAAAGTATGTTTGAAGTGATTGCAAAATGGGTACGTGTATAAGCTGAGCTCAGGATCATAAATCTATCTCAAGCAGTTATATGTTTGTTTTAGAAAAAACATAGCCTGTGTCGAATGGTTGTTCCCCATAAGCAGGCGATAACGATGCATAACTGCCAAGCGCGCTACCTTTTTAGCCCCTTCTAGGTTGAACTGATTCTAATCCTGAAAAATCAACAGCCCTAAGCTATTTGCTTTTCGGCTAGGTTTAATTCCATTATTGCCTTTAATAAACGATATAAGTTAATTGACGCGTCAATTTCTTCTTTACGGTTTGTTAAGCTTTCAATATTTAAGCCCAGCGGTACATCTAAATGCGCACAGCTTTTAAGTATTAAGTCGAGATTTTCGCGGCAAATACGGACTGATTCGCTTAATGTATTGTCTGCATCAAGCATGCGCCATTTAGTTGCCTCTGGCACTGAGATACCCAGCCATTGCATAAACTCTAAGGTTTTTTCGCCGCCGCACGGGGTAAACGTTAATATAATACGTTGAGGTATAATACCCTGTGCTTTACACGTACGTGCGTAGCTAGTAATTAGCTCTATAGTGGCTTGTGCGTCGTAAACAGCTTGCGATATAAAAAACTGACAACCTTGTGCTGTTTTTTCTATTAATCGTTCGTGCTCATTTCGTTTACTTGAATGGCGTTCAGCAATAGTAACGCCACCTAAAAAGAAATCATCTGATTGCTCAGCCAATGCTTTATACGCATCTGGCAGGCTTAGCTTTATATCACCTATCGATGATGGGCTACCTACTAAAACAACATTTTGTAAATCATAGTCGTTTTTAGTTTCACTTAGCCAATCCTTAAATTCGCCTACGCCACGCTGTGCCACACTTTTATAAGTAATCACATCTTGTGCAGATAAATTACGTAGTAAATGACTGTATTCACGCGGATCAACGGTTTGTTTAAACGCAAATGGACGAGCTTGATTAGTTCTGCTGCTTTCGTCTTGAATGTCGTAAATTATTACGCCGTCGTATTCAATTTCGTGTAAGCGACCTAGTAGCTTTTCTGCAATGACTTTCAATTGCGCTTTATCGGTGCCGATTTTAGGCGGGGTAGTACCAATAAGGTAAACACCTTGTTTGGTGTCCACTATCTTCTCTTTTAGTGATAAAGCCATAATCCTCATTCCAGCTAAGTTTGTTCTGATGGATTTAATATAGCAGCCATTTAGACGTCTAGATAGATTTATTTAATGAAAGTTTTTCAACTAACATGATGTTTATTCATAGTGCTTGTTCCCATAATGTGTAATTGACACAGTTGTTTACATAATAAATCCCCTTGGGACTCTTATATTTATTGGCTTTGGGGCATAATTAAAGAGTTAAATCTGACAACAAATTTGCTCAATTTAAAAAGGGACAACAATGAAATTTAAATTATTAGCAACCAGCTTAGCGGTATCGCTGGCGTTAACGGGTTGCGCCATGCAACAAAACCAAAGCACGCAAACAACAGCACAACAAGAACAAGTAAATAAAGCTGATGACCGTGTTTTTTCGCAAGACTATTTAATTGAAGAGCTAGAAAACGGCTTACGTGTCATGGTTGTTAAAACTGATTACCCTGATGTAGTCTCGCTGCAAATTCCGGTATCGGTTGGATCGCGTAACGAAGTTGAAGAAGGCAAAACAGGCTTTGCTCACTTTTTTGAACACATGATGTTCAAAGGCTCACAAAAATACCCAGAAGACGTATATTCAGACATTTTAAAAAATTCAGGTGTAGATAACCGCGCGTATACAACAAACGATTACACAAACTATCATCTAAATTTTTCAAAGCAGCACCTTGATAAAGTACTTGAGCTTGAAGCTGATATTTTTCAAAACTTAACCTACACCGAAGAGCAATTTAGAACAGAAGCACAAACGGTAAAAGGTGAGTACTTAAAAAACAACGCGAGCCCAATTCGTAAATTATTAAGCGCTGTACGCGAAGAAGCGTTTGATAAGCACACGTATAAACACACCACGATGGGCTTTTTTGAAGACATAGAAGCCATGCCTGATCAAATGGCGTACGGGAAAGAATTTTTTGCTAAGTTTTATAAGCCTGAGTATGTGTCACTTGTTATTGTGGGCGATGTAGACCCACAAGCTACAATGGCAATGGTTAAAAAGCATTGGGGAAGCTGGAAAAAAGGTAACTATGTTGCTGACATTAAAGCAGAGCCTGTTCAACAAGCACCAAAATATTTGCACCAGCAAGATAAAGCGCTACCAGGGCATTGGTTACTTGTATCGTACAAAGGCGCTGCATGGGAGCCGGCTAAAAAAGACAGAGCGGCACTTGATTTAATCTCACAGCTTTATTTTTCTAGTAATTCAGATTTATATCAAGAGTTAGTAGTCGACAAACAAATTGCCAGCCAAATGTTTACCTATAACCCAGAGACTAAAGATCCGGGTTTATTACACGTATTTGTTAAAGTAGAAAACGCAGACGATTTAGCCACTGCGCGCGATGCAATTAACCGAACTTATGCAAAAGCACGCACCGAATTGGTTGATGAGCAAAAGCTCAGTGATTTAAAATCAAATCTTAAATACAGCTTTATTAATGGTTTAGACTCATCGCAAGCAATTGCTTCAACACTTGCGAGTTACATGCATTTTGAGCGCGATCCTGAGGTTATAAACCAGCTTTACAAATCTGCAGACAACATTACAGCGCAAGATATTAAAGCCGTTGCTAATAAATACTTTACTGATAACGCCCGTACAACAGTCACTATGTCGGCACTTGATAAAGCGCTTGGGTTTGAGCAAGAAACTGATTTAAACGCGCTTACTGCAAAGCTTGAACAAGCACCTGCAGCGCCTGTATTTAAAGTACTTGATAAAACCAATAGCTCGCCATTAATTGATGTTAACTTTTTATTCAATACCGGTGCTGCTGCCGACCCACAAGGCAAAAAAGGTGTTGCTGCGCTCACTGCGGCTATGCTTGCACAAGGTGGCTCGCAGGCGACAAGCTATAAAGATATCCAAAAAGCACTTTATCCGCTTGCGGGTAGCTTTGGTTATCAAATAGATAAAGAAATGTTGTCGTTCCAAGGGCGTATCCATAAAGATAATGCACCGCAGTGGTATGCACTTGTGAGCGATCAACTACTAAACCCAGGCTTTAGAGATGACGACTTTAAGCGCCTTAAAAAAGAAATGATCGACGGCATTAAGTCAGGCTTAAAAGCATCTAACGATGAAGAGCTAGGCAAAGAAGTGCTATACAGTGCGCTTTACAAAAATCACCCTTACGAAAGCTACAACTATGGTGATATTTCGGATTTAGAAGCGTTGACGCTGGATGATGTTAAAGCGTTTTATAACAGCGAGCTTACGCAATCTAAACTCACGGTTGGCTTAATTGGGGCTGTGCCTGCAAACCTTAAAGCTAAAATGATGAGCGATTTTGCAACGCTACCAAAAGGTGAGCAAAGCCGTTTAAGTATTCCTGATGCGCCAGCGCTCAAAGGTCATCATGCAACAATAGTAGAAAAGTCGGCGCAATCGACTGCGGTATCGTTTGGTTTCCCTATTGATACGATTAGAAGCAGTGAAGACTGGACTGCATTATGGCTTGTGCGTTCGTACTTTGGTGAGCACCGTAGTTCTAACAGCTTTTTATATGAGCGCATTCGTGAAACTCGCGGCATGAACTATGGCGATTACGCCTACATTGAATATTTTCCTCGTGGTATGTTTCAAACTAAACCTGATGCAAACCTAGGACGCTCTGAGCAAATATTTCAAGTGTGGTTACGCCCACTTCGCTCTAATAACGATGCGCACTTTGCAACACGTACCGCCTTGTTTGAGCTAGATAAGCTAATTAAAAATGGTATGAGCGAAGAGGACTTTGAAGCAACGCGTAACTTTTTAATTAACTTTGTGCCGCAAATGGTGGCAAGTCAAAACCGCCAATTAGGTTACGCACTTGATAGCGAATTTTACAATACAGATAGCTTTGTAAGTTACGTAACTAACAAACTTAAAACGCTAAGCGTTGCTGATGTAAACCGCGTTATTAAAGACAACTTACAAACAGACAATGTTCAATATGTGTTTATTACTGGTGACGGCGCTGATATGCAAAAACGTTTAGCGTCTGAGCAAACCTCACCAATGGTCTACAATACCAATAAACCGGCTGAGCTAGTTGCTGAGGATGAAGTAATTGCTGATTACAAATTAGCAATTCCTGCAAAAAATATTGAAGTGATGAAAGTCGATAAAGTATTTCAATAATCTAAGCGGTTTTTAAATGTTAGAAAAAAGCCTCAATGCTTAAAGTATTGGGGCTTTTTATTATTTAACCTGAACTCTGGTTGAGAGATTTTCAGTGAAAACAAGGCGAATTTACGCGTCAATGCTGGCCTATTACAAGTAAATTCAACGCAGTTAGCGCTGAAAATAGCTGCTTGAAATAGATTTATTATCCACAGTTCAAGTTATCTAATAATGAAACTTAATAAACGGTTATACCTAATAACTAGAACAAATAACTAAGGGGTTAACACCTTAAGCTTTAAATCCGTTAGACTTGGGAAAGGCTATTTTATATCAACTTAAGGCAGTGCAGTATTATGCGTCATGCAATTTGGCAACAGCTTCGCGGTGAAGCGAACGATGTAGTAAAACGAGAACCACTATTAGCGAGTCATGTGTATTCATGCATTTTGAATCATGATTGTTTAGGTTCGGCATTAAGCTTTATTGTTGCTAATAAATTGGCCGATGCGGTGGTATCTGCATTTACTATTCGGGAGTTGTTTGATCAATCGTTTGTAAAGTGTGACCGAATGCTCTCGTTTGTTGCAGAGGATATTAAGGCGGTGAAAGACAGGGATCCCGCTGCCGAAACCTACCTTACGGTTATATTAAATCTTAAGGGTTTTCATGCTATTCAAGCGCACCGCTTAGCTAACTGCTTATGGCAACAAAACCGTAAAGAGTTAGCGCGTTTTATTCAAAGCCGTACATCTGAAGTATTTGGGGTCGACATTCACCCAGCATGTAAAGTAGGTAAAGGCATTATGTTTGACCACGCAACTGGGATTGTTATTGGTGAAACAGCGGTAATTGAAGATAACGTATCAATACTTCAATCGGTAACGCTTGGCGGTACAGGCAACGAGCAGGGTGATCGTCATCCTAAAATTAGAGCGGGTGTATTAATTGGTGCAGGCGCTAAGGTGCTTGGTAATATTGAAGTAGGTGAGGGAGCGCGAATTGGTGCAGGCTCTGTTGTACTTAGTAATGTACCACCGCATACAACGGCTGTTGGCGTACCGGCTAAAATTATTGGTCGACCGGATTGTGAGTGTCCAGCGCAAAGTATGAACCAAAATTTTTTAGCAAATCCAGAACCTGAAAATGAATCACACACTAGCTCAATGTTATAAGCAAAAGTAAAAATAAAAATAAAAGGAATTAAAATGAACAACAATAGCTTGTTGGTGCTAGGAATTGGCTTTATTGCTGGTGTTGGTTTAACTTGGGGCTACTTTAATTTAGCTTCAAGTGATTCAGAGCCAACTAAGTTATAGCAAAGTAATGCAAAGCAGCAAAAACCTTATGCTCTGCATCCAAAAAGTAAAGAAGTAACACCAGCAATTAAGTGAACGTTTTACGACGCTGTTGATTTTATTACGCCATCCGCCAGCTCTGTAATTAAAACATCGCCTGTTTTAATTTGACCCACAGATTTAACCACTTTGCCTTGTTGTGTTTTAGTGATGCTATAACCGCGAGCTAAAACATTAAGCGGACTTACCGAATCTAACCTGCTTGCTTGCAGTGCTAAGCTATTATTCGCCTGCTGTAACTGATGCTGTATAGCTTGGTTTAGCCTAGCTTGTAATTGCGAAAGTTGATGGCCTGCTGAAGCGAGTTTTTTATCAGGCGATTGGCGCATTAAACGCGGCGTTAAGTTATTAAGTGTGCGTTCTTGCTGGTATAAACGATGTTGCATAGCTTGTTGCAGTGCAATGCTTAGCTCATCCAAACGTTGTGATTTTTGATTAAGCTGATTACGTGGGTGGCATAGGTTGAGGCGATGCTGTAGATGTGTAGCAAGCGCGCGCTTATCAGCAATATCGTGTTTAAAGGCATTGTTTAAACGGTTAATGAGTTGCGTAACATTGTTGTGTAGCTCTTGCGTGTTAGGGCTTACCAACTCAGCAGCGGCTGATGGAGTAGCCGCACGCATATCGGCCACGTAGTCACTAATAGTAGTGTCAACTTCATGACCCACGGCGCTTATAATCGGTAAATCGCTTTGATAAATAGCACGGGCAAGTTGTTCGTGGTTAAAGCACCATAAATCTTCAAGTGATCCGCCGCCGCGCCCCAAAATAATTACGTCTACTTCATCACGGGCATTGGCTAATTCTATTTGCTTAATTAAATGCAGGTGTGCTTCCTTGCCTTGCACCATCGCAGGGTAAATAATGACTTCTAATTGCGGCGCGCGGCGTTTGAGTACCGTTAAAATATCTTTTATAGCAGCGCCGGTTGCTGAGGTAATAACGCCAATACGATTAATATTTTGCGGTAATGGCTGCTTGTGAGCAGAGCTAAATAATCCTTCGGCGGCTAAGCGCATTTTAAGCGCATCAAATTCTTGTTTTAGCTGACCTTCGCCGGCCGGCTCCATATGCTCAACAATAAGCTGGTAGTCACCGCGAGGTTCATAAAGTGATACACGCGCTTTTACTGTAACTTGCGCGCCATTTGCAGGGCGGTAGCTTTGGTTGCGATTGTTTCCGCGCCACATTGCGGCTTTAATTTGTGCTTTGTCGTCTTTTAACGAAAAGTACCAATGGCCGGATGCTGGGGTAATAAAATTAGAAATTTCACCTGTTAATACTAATGAGGCAAAGCCTTGCTCAAGTAATGTGCGAATTTCTCTATTAAGGCGTGAAACGGTGTAAACCGTCTGCGAAGGCTTCGAAAACATAAAAAACAACCTAAAATTATTTATGAGGCAAGTTATAAGATAAGTTTATCATAAATATTTGCGAAATATTATTTACTCACGCCAACAACGCTGTTAAAATTTGGCCGCAATTCCTTATCTTAGATCCACATGTGAGAAGTTGCCAAAATGCTTAGAATCGCTAAAGAAGCTCTTACCTTTGATGACGTACTTTTAGTACCTGGTCATTCTACTGTTTTGCCACACACGGCAAATATTTCAACTCGCTTAACGCGTGGTATCAAACTTAACTTGCCGCTTATTTCAGCATCTATGGATACTGTTACAGAAGCTCGTTTAGCTATTGCCCTTGCGCAAGAAGGTGGTCTTGGTTTTATTCATAAAAACATGACTATTGAAGAACAAGCGAAAAACGTACGTAAAGTTAAAACCTACGAAGCAGGTATTGTTTCTTATCCTGTAACGGTTACTGCCGATTTAACAATTGCTGATGCAGTTGAGCTTTCGCATGAAAAAGGTTTTTCAGGCTTTCCGGTTACCGATAGCAATAATGTGCTTGTAGGCATTGTTACTAGCCGTGATATGCGTTTTGAAACTAAGCTTGAACAGCCTGTTTCTACCGTTATGACTAAAAAAGAAAAGCTTGTTACCGTTAAAGAAGGTGCGGCCCGCGAAGAAATTTTAGGCTTAATGCACGAACACCGCATTGAAAAAATCTTAGTTGTTGATGATGAATTTAAACTCAAAGGCATGATCACAGTAAAAGATTACCAAAAAGCCCAAGACAAACCTGACGCATGTAAAGATGACCAAGGTCGTTTACGTGTAGGTGCTGCTGTAAGTGTTGGCGCAGGTACTGATGAGCGCATTGCTGCATTAGTAGAAGCGGGTATTGATGTTTTACTTATCGATACATCGCATGGTCACTCTCAAGGCGTTATTGACCGTGTTACTAAAACTCGCAAAGAGTACCCAGACTTACAAATTATTGCAGGTAACATTGCAACAGCTGAAGGTGCGATTGCACTAGCTGATGCGGGAGCGGATGCAGTTAAAGTAGGTATCGGCCCAGGTTCTATTTGTACTACACGTATTGTTACAGGGTGTGGCGTTCCACAAATTACAGCTATTTCAGATGCTGTTGAAGGCTTAAAAGGTCGCGACATTCCTGTTATTGCTGATGGTGGCATTCGTTTTTCTGGTGACATTGTTAAAGCACTTGTTGCTGGTGCATCGTGTGTAATGGTGGGTTCTCTTCTTGCTGGTACTGAAGAAGCACCAGGTGAAGTTGAGCTATACCAAGGGCGTTACTACAAATCTTACCGTGGTATGGGCTCATTGGGCGCGATGGATCAAAAAGAAGGTTCATCAGATCGTTACTTCCAAAAATCAAACGAAGCAGACAAGCTAGTACCAGAAGGTATTGAAGGTCGCGTAGCGTACAAAGGTCCTATTGCAACGATTATTCATCAGCAAGTGGGCGGCCTACGAAGTGCTATGGGCTTAACGGGTTGTGCAACAATTGAAGAGCTAAATACAAAACCACAGTTTGTACGTGTTACATCTGCAGGTATGGGTGAGTCGCATGTTCATGATGTGCAAATCACTAAAGAAGCACCAAATTACCGCTTAGGTTAAGCAGCGTAATTAATTTAATATACTGGGCTTGCTTTGCAAGCCCTCTTTTTAGTCGTTTACATTAACAAACGGCATTTAGCATTAGCATCTACTTTACGAGATACTCCATGAGCAAAGATATTCACGATTCACGAATTCTCATTTTAGACTTTGGTTCACAATACACGCAACTAATCGCGCGCCGTATACGCGAAATTGGTGTTTATTGTGAGCTGTGGGCATGGGATGTAACTGAAGAGCAAATCCGCGAGTTTAACCCACAAGGTATCATTCTTTCTGGTGGCCCAGAATCAACAACGCTTGAAAACAGCCCGCGCGCTCCTGAGTATGTATTTAATGCAGGCGTGCCTGTATTAGGTATTTGTTACGGTATGCAAACAATGGCAACTCAACTTGGCGGAAATGTACACAGCTCTGATAAAAAAGAGTTTGGTTACGCACAAGTTGAAAAAGTAGGCAGTTGTGCATTGTTTGATGCAATTGAAGACCACATTACTGATGGCGGCAACGGCATACTTGACGTTTGGATGAGCCATGGCGACAAAGTAATGGATATTCCAGCTGATTTTACAACAACAGCTAAAACATCTACTTGCCCACATGCAGCAATGTCTAACGAAGCTAAACGTTTCTACGGCGTACAGTTTCACCCAGAAGTAACGCACACACATCAAGGTCAGCGTTTATTAGAGCGTTTTGCTATTGATATTTGTGGCTGTGAAAAATTATGGACTGCGGCAAAAATTATCGATGATGCTATCGAACGAATTAAAGAAACCGTTGGCGATGACGAAGTTATTTTAGGCTTATCTGGTGGCGTTGACTCATCGGTTGTAGCTATGCTTATTCACCGTGCAATTGGCGAAAGGCTAACATGTGTATTTGTTGATAATGGTTTACTTCGTTTAAACGAAGGCCAACAAGTAATGGACATGTTTGGTAATAAATTTGGCTTAAATATTGTTAAAGTTGAAGCTGAAGAGCAGTTTTTAAATGATCTTGCTGGTAAGTCAGATCCAGAAGATAAACGTAAAGCCATTGGCCATACGTTTATTAATGTGTTTGATGAGCAAGCCAAAAAGCTTAAAAATGCGAAATGGTTAGCGCAAGGTACAATCTACCCAGATGTAATTGAATCAGCGGCATCTGCAACCGGTAAAGCGCATGTTATTAAATCTCACCACAATGTGGGCGGATTACCAGATGACATGAAAATGGGGCTTGTTGAACCATTACGTGAGTTATTCAAAGATGAAGTGCGTAAAATTGGCCTAGAGCTTGGTTTACCGTACGACATGTTATACCGCCACCCATTTCCAGGGCCTGGTTTAGGTGTGCGTGTACTTGGCGAGATCAAAAAAGAATACTGTGATTTATTACGCCGCGCTGATGCGATTTTCATCGAAGAGCTACACAAAGCTGAGCTTTATCATAAAGTAAGCCAAGCGTTTACGGTATTCTTACCGGTTAAATCGGTAGGGGTTATGGGCGATGCACGTAAGTACGATTGGGTTGTATCACTTCGTTGTGTAGAAACAATCGACTTTATGACAGCGCGTTGGTCACATTTACCGTATGAGTTTTTAGGTGTGGTATCAAACCGTATCATTAACGAAATTGATGGTATTTCTCGTGTTGTTTACGATATTTCAGGTAAACCACCTGCAACTATCGAATGGGAATAATTAATTTTAGTTTTAATTAACTAATTTTAAGTGATTAAAAAACGGCGAATTAGCATGCTAATTCGCCGTTTTGTTTATTTAAAAAGCAGTTGAACTAAAAGTGTGATTTTTCTCTTTACCTTTGGCGAAACTTCTCTATAATTCGTCGTCATTGCAGGGGCGTAGTTCCAATTGGTAGAACAGCGGTCTCCAAAACCGATGGTTGGGAGTTCGAGTCTCTCCGCCCCTGCCATTTCTTCTTTACATCGTATTTATTAATTCTTATATTACCTTACTTACTAATTTCATCGAGTCGTTATGCATTCACGGTACGCAGCTGTTTTTGGTATTGAAAACCTCGAGTTAAATAAACACTTTAAACCAGCCGATACATTTCTAGCAGATAGTTTTTCTACAGATAATCTTTTAACAGATAGTCATGCACCTGACACAGTATCACAAAATAATGTGCTTGAGCCTATAGAGCTTTCTAGTCAGTTACTTGCAGATATTAAACGTGCAGCAGTCCCTATTGCTATTAATAGCGTTGTGCAAAGCGCTGAGGTGCAATTAAAAGGCGATCAGCTAGTACTTACAACACCACAGCTCAGCACGGCCGATAAGCGCGCTTTATGGGCTTTAATGAGTGAACACCTTGATAAACTTTAAATCAGTAGACAAAACCGCAATATCTCAATTAATGACTATCGAAACAGCATGTCATAGCCACCCGTGGACATTAAATACCATGGAGTCATGTATAGGCGGAAGGTACTTTAATGTAGCCGCGTTTGAAGATGAGAATATGGTTGGTTTTTATATTGGCGAAAAAGCAGGACCTGATTTTACGCTTATGGATATTTGTGTAATGCCAAGCCAACAAGGTAAGGGTATTGCTAAGCAGTTGTTAGCTCAGTTTATTGAATACGGTGAGCAACAAAACGCTGAAAACTTATTTTTAGAGGTACGCGAATCTAACACGCGCGCAATTGCCCTGTATGAACGCGCAGGCTTTATTGAAATGTCAGTGCGTAAAAACTATTACCCAAGCGACAACCCTGCAAAAAATGGCTTTGAAGACGCTATTTTAATGGGTATGGCATTAAGTTTAGGTTTTCAATAATACTATTTTTTGGCTTACAGCAGCTTGTTATTTGTATCTATTGAATGCTCTATTGCGGCTATTAAATTATTAACTAACTCATTTCGAGGGACCTTGTTATTGCTTTTTAGGTTATCCTCGAGCGCCCCTGCAGTTTGATAGATGTCGTCAAAATTAAAACACCCCGCACTGCCTTTTATACTATGCGCAACGCTGCGTAGTGCTTCCCAGTCATCAGAGTGTTGCAGTGCTTTTACTTCATTTAAATAGGTTGGCAAGTTAGCTAAATAGTTATCTGCAATTTGTTGGAATTTTTCACTTTTTAATAAACTATCCCATTTGTTTTGGTTATCTTTTTCAAGATGTAGGTAGCTTACCAATACGCTCTCTAGTGCGTCTTTGTCTATGGGTTTACCTAGGGCTTTATCGCAGCCTGCATTTAAATAAGTGTCTATATCATGGTTCATTACATTTGCAGTTAACGCGATGATAGGGCCATCATAAGCGGCATGGCGCAGCATTTTAGTGGCTTCTAATCCGCCCATAACCGGCATCTGCATGTCCATAATAATGAGTTGATAGTCGTTAACTAATGCCATTTCAACTGCTTGGGCACCATTGCTGGCAATATCAGGTTCAAGGCCCCACGTTTGTAAGAGTAGTTTTATTAATAGTTGATTATCAGGGTTGTCTTCGGCAACTAAAATATTGGCATCAAAATGATTGCTTGCAAATGATAGCAGCGGGTCTTTTTCAGGAGTCAGTTGGCTATGCTCTGTTAGTAATTCAAGTTCAGGCTTTTTCCCGCTTAAATGGCATGCCACGCTAATTGCAAATCGACTCCCTACACCAACTTCACTTTTTAAAACGACATCGCCACCAAGTAATTGCGCTAAGTTTTTAGAAATACACAATCCAAGTCCCGTGCCACCAAAGCGACGTGTTGTGGTTGCATCAGCTTGTTCAAAAGGCTTAAAAACGCGCTCTATTTGATGCTCCGACATGCCTATACCCGTATCTGTTACTACAAATTCGAGTGCTTTCTTTCGTGGATGATAGTGCACACAAATGGAGACGTTACCTTGTTCGGTAAATTTCACTGCGTTATTAGCTATATTTATGAGTATTTGTTTTAAACGAGTAATATCGCTGTATATAGTGCAAGGTAAGGGGAGGTTATAATTTATGGTTAGGGTGAGTTGTTTTTCTTGTGCTAATGGTTCAATAATCGATTTAATATCGTGCACTAGTTGCACGACGTTTATAGGCGCTTGATCTACAGCGAGCTTTTCTGCTTCTATTTTTGATAAATCTAAAATGTTATTAATTAGCTCTAATAAGTGCTTAGAGTTACGTAAAATAGTGCTTAAGTATTGCTTGTCGTTGGTTATTTTATCGTTATGCAATAGTTGCTCTGTAAAGCCCATAATAGCAGTCAATGGTGTGCGTATTTCATGGCTCATATTTGCCAAAAAGCGGCTTTTAAGTTGATTTGCTTGCTCTGCTTGTGTAATTGCAACTTCAAGTTGACTATTCATTGCCTCAAGTGCTTTAGTTCGGCTTTCTACTTTATCTTCTAGGTGATGTTTGTATTCTTCTACTTGTTCTTGATAGTGCCTTATTTGACTAACCATGTGATTAAAATCGTTAAATAACACACCCACTTCATCGTTCGTATGCGCGGGTAAAACGACTGCTAAATCACCGTCACCGACGCGATGACTGGCCGCACCTAAAAGCTCAATAGGATTTAACAGTAAATTACGAACAACCACAAAAATTAATATAGGTAAGGTGATCACCGAAATAATAACAATTAAACCGGTAATTAAACTAATGGCTTTACCCGATTGATAAAGTAGGGCTTTTGGAATGGTTGAAACATAATAATATCCTCCACTCATTTGCACCGCAAAAATCATACGTTCTATTTTATCAATGCTGGATAGCTCGATAGTCGAAAGTGTGCCTATATCAGCTAAATCATGAATTTTATTTAACTCATATTCACTAATGTATTGGCCACGCATACTGTAATCAGAACTAAATAATATTTTACCGTCTTTGGTGAGCAGTAAATTAAGCGTATTGTTATAAGGTGCTTCTAAAATACTGGTGTTAAGGATTGAAGGCTCAACATGTAAAACAATAAAACCTAGCTGTTGTGGGCGTTTTAAGTAGTAATCAACGCTGTAAATGCGCTGAATAAAGTACAGGTTAGTGGTGCCGTCGGATTCTTGTTCCATAAATTGTTGCTGGCTTAAATTACTCTGCAACACTTTATCCATAAAGGGATAGCTTTTAGGCGCTGTGGTTAAATTATTAGAATAGTAGGCGTCACTTTTTCCGCTGGCCGAAACCAAATTAATACTTATTATATCGGGATAGGCTTCACTGTAACTGGCAAATACATCCATTAATGCGCCTAGTCTACGCGTATAATTTCCATTGACATGCACATCATTTGCTAAAAAATCACTCAGTACAGGGGAGGTTGAAAGTAATTTGGTAGTGGAGTGAAAAGAATCAATGTAATTAAATACTTTTTGCTGTTGCTGCTCAACAAAGCGGCTCATAATAAGATCAGCTTGCTTTTGTGTTGAGTTAGTCACATTAGTAAGTGTAAAGCCACCTAAAAATAATAAAGGCAATATAACAAGTGGCGTTATATACCATAATAATCGAATGCTTAACTTACTGGTTTTCATGACCAAACTACTTATCCTCCATGCAATTTATCAATAATATGCGTAACCGCTATATTACACAAGTCTGTAGGTGTCTTGATGGCTAATTTCTATAACAAATTAAAGAAGCTTGTGTATAAATAATAGGGAGCTGTGAGGTGAACTTTGGCATTTTATTTTAGAACTCAGAGGCCTTGAATAAAAAGATCAGCTAATAACTAACCATTGATTGTTTATAAGGCCAAGATCAGCGAAAATAGTCTTCAATTACGATTAACATAACGGATCGCATGTGAAGAGCCAATTTGGGGCTTTTCTGATGGTATGTTGAGCTTTCGTGGTTGCAATTTAGCAATTTTATTAAAAACATGATTATTTTAGGGTATTAAATAACTCACTAACTACGTTAAAAATTATTCATAGAAAACAACTCTATGTGTAATTTCGCCGTGTTATTGTGCTATTTTTTATCGCTATAATAGAACACTGATTTAATGCAATTGGTATTAGTTAAGCCTTGAAAGCTCAGCATACTTAAAGTGGATAATATCCGTATACAAACTAAAAGAACTTTTTAATGGCAGATCAAAATCTCCTTAGTGAAATTAATAAACGACGCACCTTTGCTATCATCTCTCACCCAGATGCGGGTAAAACAACCATTACCGAAAAAGTATTGTTATTTGGGCAAGCTATTCAACGAGCCGGTACTGTAAAAGGCCGTGGTTCTAACCAGCATGCAAAATCTGACTGGATGGAAATGGAAAAAGAGCGTGGTATATCGGTTACTACTTCTGTAATGCAGTTTCCATATAACAACGCTTTGGTTAATTTACTTGATACGCCAGGGCATGAAGACTTTTCTGAAGATACATACCGCACACTCACTGCGGTTGATTCATGTTTAATGGTTATTGATGCGGCAAAGGGTGTAGAAGACCGTACTCGTAAGTTAATGGAAGTAACACGCCTACGTACAACACCAATTGTTACGTTTATGAATAAATGTGACCGTGAAATTCGCGACCCGATGGAAGTGCTAGACGAAGTTGAAACGGAGCTAAATATTGCCTGTGCTCCAATTACTTGGCCAATAGGCTGTGGTAAGGACTTTAAAGGTGTTTATCACATCCATAACGATGAAGCGATTTTATACAAATCAGGCCAAGGTCATAAAATACAAGAAGTACGTACCATTAAGGGCCTTGATAACCCTGAGCTAGATATTGCTATTGGCGAAGATTTGGCTGTGCAATTACGTGATGAGCTAGAACTTGTGATTGGCGCATCAAACGAATTTGATTTAGAGCTGTTTTTAGCGGGTGAACTTTCACCTGTTTATTACGGTACTGCACTAGGTAACTTTGGCGTTGACCACGTGTTAGATGGTTTAACTAAATGGGCACCAACGCCACTGCCTCGCGAAACAGAAGACAGACTTATTGTTGCAACCGAAGAAAACTTTACTGGTTTTGTATTTAAAATTCAGGCCAACATGGACCCTAAACACCGTGACCGTATTGCATTTATGCGTATTGTATCGGGTAAGTACAGCCAAGGCATGAAAATGAATCATGTGCGAATTGGCAAGCAAGTGAGTATTTCTGATGCGGTAACCTTTATGGCGGGCGACCGTGAACGCGCAGCTGATGCTTACGCGGGCGACATTATTGGTTTGCATAACCACGGTACCATTCAAATTGGTGATACGTTCACGCAAGGCGAAAAACTTAAGTTTAGTGGTATTCCTAACTTCGCGCCTGAATTGTTTCGTCGTATTCGTCTTCGCGATCCACTTAAGCAAAAGCAATTATTAAAAGGCTTAGTACAGCTTTCTGAAGAAGGGGCTGTGCAGGTATTTAGACCGCTTATAAACAACGATTTAATTGTAGGCGCGGTAGGTGTACTTCAGTTTGATGTAGTTGTAGCGCGCTTAAAAGCCGAATATAACGTAGATGCTATTTACGAAGGTGTAAACGTAAATACAGCGCGTTGGGTAAGCTGTGACGATGTTAAAAAGTTTGAAGACTTTAAGCGTAAGTGCGAAAGTAATTTAGCGCTCGATGGTGGCGATAACTTAACTTACATTGCGCCGAGCCGTGTAAATCTTAACTTATCAGTGGAGCGTTACCCTGAGGTAACATTTAACCACACTCGCGAAAACTAGAATTAACTTATCAGAATTAAAGAAAGCCTGCTTTGGCGGGCTTAAAAAGGTAAAAATATGAATATTCGTACTATTTTAATCGAAAAAGCCATTGCTGCTATGGCGGGTGCAGGCTTACCCGAAGATACAAACCCAGCAGTAACGCAAAGCACACGTCCACAATTTGGTGATTACCAAATTAATGCAGCTATGGGCGCGGCTAAAAAAATGAAAAGCAACCCACGTGAACTTGCACAAAAAATTATAGATAACCTTGATGTAAGCGATATTGCTCAAAAGACTGAAATAGCGGGCCCTGGTTTTATTAATATTCATTTAAAGCCTGAGTTTTTAGCACAAAGCGTTAAAGCAGCTAACAGTGATGCAAAGCTTGCTGTAAATGAGCACGCCAACCCACAAAAAGTGGTTGTTGATTACTCATCTCCAAACCTTGCTAAAGAAATGCACGTAGGTCATTTACGTTCAACCATTATTGGTGACTCAATTGTACGTGCGCTTGAATTTAGAGGCGACACGGTTGTACGTCAAAATCACATGGGTGATTGGGGCACACAATTTGGTATGTTAATCGCGCATTTAGAAGATCAAATTAGCCAAGGCGTTGATTTAGATTCTGTAGCACTTGCTGATTTAGAAACGTTTTACCGCGACGCTAAAAAACGCTTTGACGACGAAGAAGGCTTTGCAGATAAAGCACGTGACTACGTTGTTAAATTACAAGGTGGCGATGCGCATTGTGAAAAACTGTGGAAACTATTTATAGCAACCTCAGTTAAGCACTCTGAAGAAGTATACAAACGTTTAAATGTAACGCTTACTCAAGCCGATATTATGGCTGAAAGCGCATACAACGCAGAACTTAACGATATTATTAGCCTACTTAAAGATAAAAACATTGCTGTAGAGTCACAAGGCGCGCAAGTTGTATTTTTAGAAGAGCTAGCTAACAAAGATGGCGAGCCATCAGCGTTTATCGTACAAAAATCTGGCGGTGGTTTTTTATATGCAACTACCGATTTAGCAGCATGTGATTATCGTTCAAATAAATTAGGTGCTGATCGCATCTTAATTTTTGTAGATGCACGTCAAAATCTACACTTTAATCAAGTAGAGCTAACAGCGCGTAAAGCGGGTTTATTACGAGACGAAACAAGTTACGAGTTTTGCCCGTTTGGCACCATGATGGGCGCCGATAATAAACCATTTAAAACACGTACTGGCGGCACAGTAAAACTTGCTGACTTATTAGAAGAATCAATTAACCGTGCCGCAACAAAACTAGCTGAACGTGAGTCTGATTTAAGTGATTCTGAGCGCAGCGAAATTGCCCGTAAAGTAGGTATTGGCGCAGTTAAATACGCTGACCTTTCTAAGCACCGTACCAGCGATTACATTTTTAACTGGGACAGCATGCTAAGCTTTGAAGGCGCAACCGCTCCTTACTTACAATATGCTTATACACGTATACGCAGTATTTTCCGTAAGTCAGGCGTTGATGCAGCTACATTAAATTCAGACGTTACAATTGTTGAGCCTCAAGAAAAAGCGCTAGCACTTAAGCTACTACAGCTTGAAGAAGTACTTGATTTAATGATCAGTGAAGCAACACCGCACGTACTATGTGGTTACTTATATGAGCTAGCAAGCTTATACATGACATTTTATGAAGCCTGCCCAGTACTAAAAGAGGGTGTAGAGCCAAATGTACGTGATAGCCGCTTAGTGCTGTGTAATTTGGTTTCTAAAACACTAGAAACGGGATTAGACTTACTAGGCATCGAAGTCATGGATCAAATGTAATCACCTTCTGCAGCGTGTAGTTCGCTTTGACTGCGTTGTCGTGCTTTTTTAGCCTAAGTCACATACTAAATGTATGCTCCTTGGCATAAAAAAGCACTCCGTCTTGTCAGCACTTCTACACTTGCAGATATCTGAGTTGTGTAGTTCGCTTTAGCTGCGTTGGTAAAACTATTTAGCCTAAGTCACATACTAAATGTATACTCCTTGGCATAAAAAAGCACTCTGTCTTGTCAGCACTTCTACACTTGCAGATATCTGAGTTGTGTAGTTCGCTTTAGCTGCGTTAAGAAGTTTATTTAGCCTAAGTTACATACAAACTGTATGCTCCTTGGCATAAATAAACTTCTTGCCTTGCTAGCATTCCTACACTTGCAGATATCTGAGCTGTGTAGTTTACGTTGTAGGTTGGGTTGAGTGAAACGAAACCCAACGATACATCTGAGACTCGATATTTGTTATTACTCAACATCTAATGTTTTAAGCTCGCTACTCTAAGCTCTTCTCTAAGGCTTTATTTAAAGGACTTGTTATGAAACTCGAAGATATCCGTCGTGAATACCTGCAAGACGCGTTAAGCGAAGATAACTTGCAAGATGATCCGTTTAAGCAGTTTGAAACGTGGCTTGAGCATGCGGTAGCAAGCAAACTACCCGATCCTACTGCAATGGTTGTAGCAACCGTTGATGAAACTGGTCAACCTTCACAGCGTATTGTGCTTTTAAAACATTTAGATGATAACGGGTTTGTGTTTTTTACTAATACCGGCTCGCGTAAAGCGCAAGAGCTTAAAGGTAATAATAAAATTTCCTTGCACTTTCCGTGGCACCACATGGAACGCCAAGTTATTGTCTATGGCGAGGCTAAACCATTACCTACATCTGCTGTGGCAAAGTACTTTTTATCTCGTCCTAAAGAAAGCCAATTAGCCGCGTGGGCATCAGCGCAAAGTCGTCCGGTGTCATCACGTAAAGTACTAATGGAAACCTTTGCCAATATGAAAAATAAATTTGCTAAGGGTGAAATTCCACTCCCTGATTTTTGGGGCGGATATTGTGTAGTACCCACTAAAATCGAGTTTTGGCAAGGTGGGGCGCATCGTTTGCACGACCGTTTTATGTATCAGCGCCAAGCAGATAATAGCTGGCAAATTACACGCTTAAACCCTTAATAAATCGATGAGTAAGTAACCGTGCAATTTATTGACTCTCATTGCCACCTCGACTTTAGCGAGTTTGATTCGAATCGTGAATCGCTCATAAACGAGTGTGTAGCAAAGGGAGTTAATCAGTTTATTGTGCCAGGTATTACGCTTGCTCAATCGCGTACTCTCATAAAGCTCAAAGCAACCTATCCAAGTATAAAAATAGCCGCAGGGTTACATCCTTATTTTTTAGAACAACATCAAGAATCGCACATTGAAGCGCTATATGAATTCGCGACTGCAAATAAGCATCAGCTTGTGGCTATTGGAGAATGTGGGCTTGATAGAAGTATTGAAAACTTGGCTAAACAAACTTTTTTGTTTGAGCAGCAAATAGAGCTATCAAACAAGCTTAACTTGCCAATCATTGTGCACCATAGGCAAAGCCATGATTTAATTGCGCAATCGTTTAAACGTTGTAAGCCAAAAAATGGGGGAGTGATTCATGCATTTTCAGGTTCAATCCAACAAGCGCAGTACTATATCAAACAGGGCTTTAAGCTAGGAGTAGGCGGTGTTATTACCTATGAGCGCGCAGTTAAAACACGGGCTGTTATTGCTGCTATCGAGCCAGAGAATTTAGTGCTAGAAACAGATTCTCCCTCAATGCCCTTAAGCGGCTATCAAGGTGAAGTTAACACGCCATTGCATATACCCGATGTGTTTAATGCATTGTGTGATTTAAAGTCACTCAGTAAGAGAGATACGCTTGCAAAATGCCTTTATGATTCTTGCTCAGATGTTTTTCGGATATAACGACTTACCTGCCAACTTTTTAATCCACGCCCTAATTGCCACGTAAAAATACAGGCAATCACTAGCATTAATAGTACTTGGCGACCTAAGTCATGAAAATGGCTATGACTTTGCGCTATGGCTGAGCGGGTTAAATAAGTGACTGACACAAATCCAAGTGGACGGTCGTCATCGCTAACTACGGGCTCTACAAAAGGGGTTTTTAATTTACTAATGCCAGGGGTTGAATCAGGAAGTTGGCCAAAAATATGGTGCGATTGCCAATTATCGCTACTGGCTATTAAAATGCCTTGCTGATCGTAAATAGTGGCTGAAAGTACAAACTCGTCTTTGCTTATATCGTTACAAATAGCATTAAGCTGTGGTTTGTTTTTTTCGATAAGAGGTGTTTTAACATTTAAGGCCATAAATTGAGTCAGGCTTTTGGCTGTGCTATCGGCGCTATCGTAAAGTAACTGATGGCTTTGAAAACTACTGTTTACACCCACCCAGCTTAGTAATACAAAACAGGCAGCCGCAAGAAATAAACGCACAAGTCGCTTTTTTTGAGATGCCGAGATTGGATTTTTAAGATGGTTATTTTTCATAGTCACCGTATATGCTACTGACAGGATTTTAATTTGATGTTACAACTACTACTATAACCTTAAATCCTACCTGATGGCGAATTTAGCGCTAATAATACCTAACATCAATTAGTTTTATATCAGGATAATAAAAATAAACACGGAGATCCCATGTCGAAAACAAGCATGGCACAGCCCAATGCTGAGCAATCACTATCAACGCTCACATTAAATCAATGGTTTAGTTATCAAGACACCACCTTTTTGCCACTCAATGGTACTCCAAATAGGCAGCGTGGGCTATTTAGTATTGCATTCGCAGGGGATTTTAATAGTGAAAAAATCCAATTGATTGCAGCGTTTTTAGCTAAGCATAATCAAGGTGTTACAGCACTATGCCAATATCAGCCTGATTTAGAGTTAGCACCCGCATTGTGCTTTTATAGCCAAGATGCAAATCAAGCTATAAACCCATTAGTGCTACAAGCGCTCTCAAAAACCTTAGAGTGTCAGCTTGTACAAGTTAATACACCGCCTAACTTATATGAGCCTGGCTTATTGGTTATGGATATGGATTCAACAGCGATTACGATTGAGTGCATTGATGAAATAGCACGCTTGGCAAATGTATACGATGACGTTGCGTCAGTTACTGCGCTTGCAATGGCGGGTAAGCTTGATTTTAGCGAAAGCTTAAATCAACGAGTGGCTAAGCTTGAGGGTATTGAAAAAAGCTTAATTGAAGAATTAAAAGACTCACTCCCTTTAATGCCCGGTATTAAAGCATTATGCCAAATTTTAAAGCAGCACAACTGGTATTTAGCAATAGCATCTGGTGGTTTTGTACCGTTTGCAGAGCGAGTGCAAGAGTTGATTAGCTTAGATGAAGTACATGCAAATATACTTGAGTTTAAGAATAATAAATTAACGGGTAAAGTGCTTGGCACAATTGTGGATGCGCAGCAAAAAGCGGTGATTTTAGAGTCATTGCAGCAAAAGCTAGGGCTTATAAAAACGCAAACCGTGGCTATTGGTGACGGCGCGAACGATTTAGTGATGATGGCTAAAGCGGGTTTAGGTGTTGCAGTGCATGGCAAGGCTAAAGTAGTTGAACAAGCTCAAGCGGCTATTTGCCAAGGATCGTTATTACAACTGTTGTATATGTTGGCGATTCCGCTTAATGAAGAGCCAAAAATTTAGACTGATCTCAGCCCTTAATAGTAAATATCTTAACGAGATTTTAGATTAAATAAATTAGCTTTGTATCCACTGAAAAGTATTGGTGTGGAAAAATAAACAAGGCCAGCATGTTTTGCTAAAAGTGTTAAACCGCTTAGCGTAAGCGGTTTAACCACATGAGTTTACGACGTCCCATTTGTTCAACTTCTTGCTGATTAAGGTCTAAATGGCCAAGCGCTTCCTCCGTAATATCTACTATGTCACCTACACCAGTCACAGACCATAATGCATCCTCTAATTCCTTTGCTTTGTGAATAGCGTAATGAGTTACATACTTAAGCTCATTAGATAAATAATCAGTATCGGGACGACCGGTGCGAGATATAAATAAGCGCATAACGAAAATAAGCTCAGATTTAATGCCACTTTTTATCTGCTTTAAGCTTTTTTGATAATCATCGCCGAGTATACACTGGCTTGTAATTGCATCTTCAATGTTGCTAACGCGAGGATTAAAATTAATAACAAGGGTAAATGGTAAAGGCGGATCTTTTCGGCTGCGATCTTTTATATTGGGGGTAATAACATTAAAAAGATCTTCTTTACTTAATATGCTCGAAAAGTCTGTTTTATTATTTAATAGACCAAAATTTTGCAAAATTGTATGTAGTGGGCTTGCGTATAAGCCAAAACCTACAGCGCCAATTTTAAAATGAGCTGCTTCTTTATTTAGATATAACGGGAATTGGCAAATACTTTTTGTCACCATATTTCTTAAGGCGGTAGAAATGCCTTCCACTTCAGGAGCTTCTTCGGATATTTTTAACTTATCTTTATTTTTTTCAATTAGCTGGGTGAAAAAGCCAACCCCAGTATGCTCTGCATCAGCCTCCTCATTTGCTTTTAAATTTAATGTGACGAGTGTTTTTCCAACGGCCATAACTTCATATTTTAATTCTTTTAGATTATAGTTTTTCGTTATTTTTTGTAGTTCAGGAAATGAGAGTAGCGCAATATCACCTTTACTAAACGTGGTCGATTGCTTGCACTCTAGCTGCAAACCCATCACTGAAAAATCCCGAGTATGGCCATCAATTGTCACACCATTAATATTTACTTCCACAGACGTTTTGTATAGATAGCGTTTTTGTGAGCGCAAATTTATATACTCCAGGGCGACGGTATCTAAATGTGGAGGAACTTTGTGTTTAGTATGCCCAAATAACTTTAGTTGATTAACAAGAGACTTATCGTAATCCGTTCTTTGGTAATTATGTTTTTCAATGGTATTACCAACACTTGTTAACACAACTAAATATTTAACGTTTTTTATAAGGCCCTCAACACGTGGGATAGGTGGACGATTTAGTTTTGCAATGTTTGCGCTTACGCTATTTGGCAGAGATAAAGGGATATATGAGTCGCTTGGATGACTTGGCATTATTTGAATTTTAAAGCATTGCCAATTTTCTTTTTGACTACCTAGGCCAAAAAATAATTTTTTTAGTTCAGAATTAGTATTAAGTTCGCTGCGGGTGGCAGAGTAATAATAAATTTTCCCAGATACGATATGCGTAAAAGTGTAAAGATAATCTTCTTTTATAGCCGTAGGTTGAGTAAGCAGTTTTTTAATGCGCTTGTGGTTAAGCACGCTATACAAACATGACGCTTTTCTTTCGTCAGTAAAGTATCGTTGAATAAAAATGTTGTTTTCAGTGGTTAAACTCAGGCTTGGGTAATACTGTTCATCTTTTTTACTTAAAAATACATATAACGACGTTACACGTGGAATATAAAACTGCTCATAGCCTTTAGAAACTACCGCATCAAGTGTGTTATCTAGATTAACTTTATAGCGACGTTTATTTCCGTTGATAAAGCTGTTTAAAAAGTTATCGAAGGTATCGTTTTTTTCTATATAGGTACGCTTTAATCGAACATGATTAAATTCAGGAGAGGTATTTTCAATAGCAACAACTTCATATTGGATGCCATTTTTTAAACCTAGCTCAAAATCTTGTTCAAGGCCAACCAGGCGCATTGCTATAAGCTGACCTTTTCTTATAATATTTTCAGTGGCAAGCTTTACCTTACAGCCACTTAAGGATATATCAGAGGTACTAGCAGAAATATTTTTCTTATCATTATATTCAATCGTAACTTTAATTGAATAATTCATCCGCTCTTCGCAACGGCTTTCGTAAGAGGCAAATTTAACTACATCGGTGCTTAGCAGGCTATCTAGTACTTGCTGTTGTTCTTTATCTTGTATATCCCGATTGTGGTTTCTTGTGCTCAGTACCGCCTCGTAAACAGCCAAAGTATATTCACCGTATTGTTTTAAGGCTTTTTCAAACGCTTCAATAGCAGCATCATCCATGAAGTGCTGTTTACCATTATGCTCGTAAGGTTTTACTAACCCGCTAACCGAACCTCGTAAGTCAATAAAGCGGGCAACAGGCTGAGATAAACGCGACATTTCCATTTTAATTAAAAACTGTTCAGGTTTGGTTAGCCCTGTTGTTTTCGATTTGAAAATTAGGTCGAACTTAGTATTACCTAAATATTGTTTCAGCTCATTCACAAGGTCTTCGTGCTTGAGTAATATGTCATCAGCCATTTATAAAACCATCACCGTCTAATTTAAAAGTAGGTATACTGAGAAGCTAATTTATTAGAAAATTAATTAACGTAAATCGCACCTTTATTAATACAGGTATGATTATTTGAGTAATTGTAATTTAGCTCTTGTTATTATGTGTTATGCGCCATTTTATTGGCAAGTTACTTTAAACCATTTCTAAAGCAATAAGTATGCCCTAAATTAGAGAAAAAAAGAAAACAGCATTTGCATGCAATAATTGTTGTGTTGAGTCTTGTAACAACAAGAGTATGTTACTAAGCAAGAGTTTGAAATGCTAAAGTAGGTATTTAATAGTAAATATTTAAAAATTTAAAAAATAGTAGGTAAGGTTATTAATGGCAAAAGCGGCAAAAGTAGAGTTTGTTTGTACTGAATGTGGTATGAATTACCAGCGGTGGCAAGGGCAATGCCGTTGTGGTGCATGGAATACATTAGCAGAATTTAAACCCTCAGCAGGGCAAAGTAAAAAATCATCAGTAAGAGCCAGTGTTGCAGGTTACGCTGGTGGAATTGGTGGCGGCTCTAAAAAAATTAATGATATTGCGACATCTGAAGCTGAAAAACAGCTAACTGAAATAGGTGAACTCGATCGTGTTTTAAGCGGAGGTGTAACAACGGGATCGGTTAATATTATATCGGGCGATCCTGGTGCAGGTAAAACAACCTTACTATCAGATTTAGTTGCCAGAATGTCACAACGTATGCCGTCTCTTTACTGTACGGCTGAGGAGTCTTTATCGCAGTTTAAAAACAGAGTAAATCGTTTAAAACTAAATTATAACGCTGATGAACTTTATTTACTTTCAGAAACTAGCGTTGAAACGATAATTGAAGAGCTCGATAAAAATAAAATTAAATTTGCAGTTATTGACTCTATTCAAGCGGTTGTAACGGATACTGCAAATGGTAGTCCAGGCTCGCCTTCACAAGTGAAAAGCGCTGCTCAGGCATTAACTCAATACTGTAAGCAAAATGATGTCACTATGTTCATCATTGCTCATGTAAATAAAAATAATGAAATAGCCGGCCCGCAAACGCTGGTGCACATAGTAGATGCGCTTTTACATATTGACACCAATGATGGGCAAATTCGAACGCTTCGTGCAAATAAAAACCGCTTTGGTGATATTGATACGGTGGGCATTTTTAAAATGTGTGAACGCGGTATGTTAAGCGTTGATAACCCAAGTGAAATTTTCTTATCAGGATCAACGACCGACTCACCAGGCTCCACAATTACCTGTATTCGTAAAGGTAATCGTAATTTATTGCTCGAAATTCAATGTTTAACCACCGAAACCGAGGCGGAATTTCCACAGCGTGTGTGCGTTGGTTTAAATATGAACCGCATAAAAATGCTGACTGGTATATTACGCAAGCACACTAAAACTAAAATATTTCATGATACATTTTTTAATATTGTGGGTGGTTTAAGAATTGATGAAACAGAAACTTGTATTGATTTAGCGCTAGTTACCGCACTGCTTAGTAGCTTGAATGAATTTGTTGTGCCTCGTACTACGTGTATTATGGGCGAGCTTAGCTTAAATGGCGATGTACGCCCAATTGATAGCGGTGTACCGCGAGTTAAGGAAGCGGCGCAGCATGGGTTTACTGAAATATTTATTCCATTTCGTAATTATCATAAATCGATGGAAGGACTGGGGGCTAAAATCACCCCAGTAAAAACAGTGCATGAGCTACTTAGCCTGATTAATTAACACTTAACCGATAATGTTCTCAATGTTATTCTTGAGCTGAGTCGGTTTATATAAAGAATAGAATAAGGAAATAAAATGAAAAAATTAGTTATAGCTGTCGCTATTATTGCAGCCGGTATTGGTGGCGTAAGTTACGCAAATTACGTGGCAACGCAAGAAGTTCGCACAGAAGTAGATAAACAACTAGCTTTAGTTACTGAACAAACAGGTGCTACGTTTAAGTATACAGAGCTGTCGGCCAGTGTCATTTCTAAAAGTGTGGAAATTATTAATATGGAAGTTACGAGCCCAGAGGGTGATAACGTGGCGCATATTCAAAGCATTGAATTGACTGGTTATGAAACAGATAAAGTTTCACCGTATACATCACTGGATGTAAAAAGCTTTCAATTTAATAAAGACTTCGTAGCGAAGCTACCAGCAGATACAAATACGATGTTAGCATCGGCAAGTTACGATTTACACTCGTCATTAGATTATGATGAAAACTCAGGCGACAGTGATATCGTTATTAAGCTTGATGCAAAAGATATTGTTAGTTTTAATATGGATGTTGGATTGGCGAATTCTAAAGCGCTAATGGATGCATCTCTTGCGATCAATAAAACACAGCAAGAAGCAGATAATGAATCGTTTTCTTATGAGCAACAGTTACAAGAACAAACGCTAATTATGCAAGCTATCAGTAAGCTAGAGCCTCGCAGTATGAATTTCGTCTTAAATGATCAAGGTGATCTTAAAGCTCTATTAGAAAGCGAACTTAAAAAGCAGGGCATGACGTTAGAGCAAATGCAGATGATGGTTGAACAGCAGCTACAACAGGCCCCTGTAACCCCAGAAATAGCACAAGCAATCATTGGTTTTGTGAAAGGGCTAAACTCATTTTCTGTGTCAGCAAAATTACCTGAAGGTAAAACGATGATAGAAGTGAATCAACAAATAATGATGTTAATGGGCCAACCTGAAGAGCTGGTTAAGTTTATTAACTTAGAAGTTAAAGGTAGTTAACCAAGCTAATTAAAGATAAATATTTAATTATGTACCTATAACAAAGGCGTCAATTGGCGCCTTTGTTATTTTAAGTTATTAACCAGAGTTCAGGTTAATTAGTAATTTTGATCGCCAAAACAACTTACTTTAATAATATCGGTGATTATTTGTTGTGATGGTTTTATTTTTTCCATTGCTAAAAATTCGTCAGGTTGATGTGCTTGGTTAATTGAGCCTGGCCCCATTACAATAGTTTCACACCCTAGTTGCTGAATAAAAGGTGCTTCGGTACAGTAATTTACTGCAATGGCTTTTTGCCCTGCTATTTTTTCAGCTAATATCACCAAAGCACTGTCGGTGCTGCCAGTAAAAGCGGGGATCGGCTCGTGTAGATCAATGACGCTGACCGCATTAGGGTATTGCTGATTAATCTCTTTAGTTGCGTCAAGTACTAATGCTTGCAACTCTTTCACACTTAGCCCTGGAAGCGGTCGCATATCTATATGCATTTCGCAGCAACCACAAATTCTATTCGCGTTGTCACCACCATGAATATTACCAAAATTCAATGTAGGGTAAGGTATTTTAAAATGTTCTAATGAATATTTATGCTTTAATTGCTCTTTTAAGATCAGTAACTTTGAAATGATTTTATGCATTACTTCGATGGCGTTAATACCACGTTCGGGATCGGAGCTATGCCCTGAACGTCCAATTACTCTAATTGCTGTACTCATATGTCCTTTATGTGTAAATACTGGAGTCATATCAGTCGGTTCGCCAATGATACAGCGCGCAGGTTTTAAATTTGGGTGCCTACAAATTTGTTGTGCACCGGCCATTGTAGTTTCTTCGTCGGCAGTGGCGAGTATTAAAATAGGTTGAGTTTGCTGTTTTTCATCAAGCTCACTAATAGCTTGTAGCACAAAAGCAAAAAAACCTTTCATATCAATGCTTCCCAGCCCGTATAATTTATTATCGAGTTCGGTAAGTTTAAATGGGTTGTGATTCCAGCGGCTATCATCAAACGGTACTGTATCGGTATGACCCGCAAGCATTAGTCCTCCATCGCCTTTTCCGCGTCTGGCTAATAAATTATAGCGACCCTTAGCGCCTTCTAGTTCAATAATTTCACACGTAAAACCAAGTGTTTCGCACCATTGTGTAAGTAACTCAATGACGCTTTTATTACTCATACACTGGCTGTCTTCAATTGCACTGATAGAAGGAGCTGCAATCAGTTGTTGATACATAGAAATAAACGATGGCAAAGGCATAAAAAATCCAAAATAAGTATTCAATTTAATTGCATAACAATATAAAAGTATTTATGATGAATATCAATTCACTTTTTAAGCATAAATATATTAAAAGTAACGTTATGAAAACAGTGCGACGATAATCAAAATTCATTAATAAAAGGCTGAATTAGCGCCAAGGCTAGTTTAAGCGAACATTATAGGTAAGTAATAACTAATTTTAAGATAACGAGATACAAATGAATGTAGTGATTATTGGCGCAAGTGGATACAGCGGCGCAGAGTTAGCAAGTTTAGTTGTTAAACACCCAAACTTAACGTTAACAGGCTGTTATGTATCTGAGGGTAGCTTAGATAAAAAAAAATTGCTGAGTGATTTATACCCAGAGCATCTCGGCTTGCTTGACCTACCATTACTTCCTCTTAGTGAATCAGCTTTTCATGACATTCAAATTGGTGCTGATTATGTGTGTTTATGTACTGATCATAAAGTGAGTGTTGATTTAGCACCGCGTTTTTTAGCAATGAGTAAAAAGGTCTTTGATTTATCTGGCGGTTATCGCCTTGCGAGCAATGATGATTACGTTACCTACTATGGTTTTGAGCACAAACATCCTGAGTTATTAAATAAAGCTGCTTATGGTTTAGCTGAATGGAATGGCGATGCAATTGCTGAAGCTCAATTAGTTGCTGTGGCAGGGTGTTACCCTACAGCTGCACTTAATGCATTGAAACCCCTACAACAAGCAGGTTTGTTAAGCGAGCAACGTATTATCATTAATGCGGTGTCGGGTGTAACTGGTGCTGGGCGTAAAGCCAGTGTAGGTACTCATTTTTGTGAGGTATCACTTGCTCCTTATGGTTTATTTAACCACCGTCACGGTCCTGAAATTGAGCAACACCTTGGTCACCAAGTGTTATTTACGCCGCACTTAGGCAACTTTCCTCGTGGTATTTTAGAAACTATTTATGTGCAATTAAAACCAAATGTAACAAGTGTTCAGGTAAATCAAGCGTATCAAGTTCTTGCTAATGAACCTCTTATTCGTTTACTCGGCGATAAGATTCCATCCATTAAAGGCGTAACAAAGCAGCCCTATGTTGATATTGGTTGGCAGCAACAAGGGCAGCAGCTCATTGTAATAGCTGCAATTGATAATTTATTAAAAGGCGCTGCTGGACAAGCTTTGCAGTGCATCAATTTATCAATGAACTTAGATCACACTACGGGCTTAAAAGGAGCGTTTTAAATGAGTAAAAAAACGTGGGTTATTAAACTCGGTGGTGCAGTACTTAATACAGAAAATGCAGCAAAAGCGTTGTTTGATGTACTCAATGAGCAAACAAATGATGAGTTTGTCATTGTGCATGGCGGTGGTGTACTTGTTGATACTTGGTTAAAAGGGGCTGGCTTTGCTAGTGCTAAACACCAAGGTTTGCGTATCAGCCCCGCAGAGCAAATGCCTTATATAGTGGGTGCCCTTGCTGGTTGTGCAAATAAACAATTAATGGCTCAAGCTATTCGTACTGGTCATAAGCCTGTTGGTTTGAGTCTTTTCGAGGCGGGTGTTAGCGCTACACAAAAGTTAAAAGCGCTTTGCTTAGTGGGTAAATGCACAAGCAATGACGATTCTATTGTTAACGATTTACTTAAACTTGGCCGCTTACCCATCGTTAGTTCTATTGGTTTTGATGAACAAGGGCTTTGGTACAACGTAAATGCTGATGAAGCTGCAGCAGCTATTGCGGGTAATTTAAATGCAGAACTTATATTTATGACTGATGTAGAAGCGGTGCTTGATGCTAATAAGCAGCCGTTACATCAACTTGACACAAAACACATTGATACTTTAATTACGGATGGAGTAATTGTGGGCGGGATGGAGGTCAAAGTTAAGACCAGTCTTGACGCTGCCCAACACTTACGACGCGGTGTGTATATTTCCAGCTGGCAAAAGCCAGAAAATTTAATTGCTTTGCTTGAGGGCAAGCACGTAGGAACTAAAATTACACCATAGGTTTATTATGTTTGAGAATTTTTTAACGGGTTTAG
The DNA here is from genome assembly GCF_014905615.1 of Pseudoalteromonas aliena SW19. Taxonomy (NCBI): domain Bacteria; kingdom Pseudomonadati; phylum Pseudomonadota; class Gammaproteobacteria; order Alteromonadales; family Pseudoalteromonadaceae; genus Pseudoalteromonas; species Pseudoalteromonas aliena. The sequence continues at coordinate 1,231,902 of NZ_AQGU01000025.1, read as the reverse complement.
AGTTAGACCAAGAAAGCGCACTTAATTTATTAAAGCTAGCGCAAGATATAAAAGCAAAGCCAGAAAAATACAGCAATGTATTAGCGGGAAAATCAATCGTTACATTGTTTGAAAAACAAAGTTTACGTACTCGTTTATCATTTGATATTGGTATAAATCGTTTAGGTGGTCATGCAGTTTATTTAGATCAGCAAAATGGTGCTATGGGCGCACGTGAATCAATTAAAGATTTCGCACTTAATATTTCTACTTGGGCTGACGGTATTGTGGCGCGTGTAAATCAGCACAGTACATTAGCTACGTTAGGTGAGTTCTCATCGGTACCTGTAGTAAATAGTTTGTGTGATTTGTATCACCCATGCCAAGCACTGGCTGATTTTTTAACGCTTCAAGAAGTACATGGCGATGTGAGTCAGCTTAAAGTTGCTTACTTAGGTGAAGGTAATAACGTGACTCATTCATTGATGTTACTAGCTGCTACTTTAGGTACTGACTTTGTTGCTGTAACACCAAAAGGGTGTTCGCCTGATTCACAAATACTTAAAAAAGCAGAGCAAATTGCAGCAATGAATGGTGCATCAGTGATGGTAAGCGACCGTGTTGAAGCAGCTGTTGGTGCAAACGTTGTATACGCAGATACATGGGTATCAATGGGTGATACAACACCGCTTGAGCAAGTTAAAGAAAAATATATGCCTTATCAATTAAATCAGGCATTACTAAATCAAACCGGTGCAACTACGGTTTTACATTGCCAACCGGCACACCGTGAATTTGAAATTACCTCTGAGGTAATGGATGGTCCAGCATCAAGAATTATTCAACAAGCAGAGAATCGCATGCATGCGCAAAATGCTCTGTTAGTGACATTACTAAATCCAAATTTTGTTAAGGAACACCTATGAGTTCAATTAAAAAAGTCGTTTTAGCCTATTCTGGAGGTCTTGATACGTCGGCTATTGTGCCATGGTTAAAAGAAAACTACGGCTGCGAAGTAATCGCGTTTGTAGCTGATGTAGGCCAAGGCGCAGAAGAACTTGAAGGCGTAGAAGCTAAAGCAATCGCCTCTGGTGCATCTGAATGTTACGTAGTTGACTTAAAAGATGAAATGGTAAGTGATTACATTTACCCAACACTTAAAACCGGTTCAATTTACGAAGGTACTTATTTATTAGGTACGTCTATGGCGCGTCCTATTATTGCTAAAGCACAGGTTGAAATTGCACGTAAAGTAGGTGCTGATGCACTTTCTCATGGTTGTACAGGTAAAGGTAATGATCAAGTTCGTTTTGAATCATGTTTTGCGGCCCTTGCCCCTGATTTAAAAGTAATTGCGCCATGGCGTGAGTGGGATTTATCCAGTCGTGAATCATTACTCGATTACTTAGCTGAGCGTGATATTCCCTGTTCAGCGTCAGCTACAAAAATTTATAGTCGTGATGCCAATGCATGGCATATTTCGCACGAAGGTGGCGAACTTGAAGATCCATGGTGTCAACCCACAGAGCAAGTATGGACTTGGACTAACTCTCCAGAGCAAGCACCAGACAAATCAGAATTAGTAACATTAAAAGTTGTTGAAGGCGAAGTGGTTGCTGTAAATGGCGTCGAGCTTAAACCATACGATTGCCTAGTTAAATTAAACGATATTGCATCACCTCATGGTGTTGGACGTGTTGATATTGTAGAAAACCGTTTAGTGGGCATGAAGTCACGCGGTTGTTACGAAACGCCAGGCGGCACAGTTATTATGGCTGCACTTCAAGCAATTGATGAGCTAGTACTTGATAAAGCAAGCCGTAAATGGAAAGAAGTATTGGGTGGTGAATTTTCTCATTTAGTATACGACGGCCGTTGGTTTACACCACTTAAAGATTCTATTTTAGCCGGTGCAGAAGCGCTTTCTAAAGTGGCAACAGGTGAAGTGGTACTTAAGCTATATAAAGGTCAAGTAACTGCGGTTCAAAAGCAGTCACCAAATAGTTTATATAGCGAAGCATTTGCTACATTTGGCGAAGACGATGTGTACGACCAATCACACGCTGAAGGCTTTATTCGTTTATTTTCGCTTTCAAGTAGAATTTCAGCACTCGCTAAAAAGTAAATTATTACGCCCCTGTAAAAGGGGCACTAAAGGGTTTGGAGATATTTCATGGCATTATGGGGCGGACGTTTTTCTACGGGTCCAGATGAGGCGTTTAAGCAATTTAACGACTCTCTTCCCTTCGATTATCAGTTAGCAGAGCAAGATATTATCGGCTCTGTGGCATGGGCTGGCGCACTTGAGCAAGTCAATGTGTTATCAAATGATGAACACAAAAAACTCGTTGCGGCATTGTATGAGTTACTTGAAGAAGTAAAAGGTGATCCACTCGCTGTAGCAACATCAGGCGCAGAGGATATTCATTCACATGTTGAGGCTGCATTAATCGAAAAAGTAGGTGATTTAGCTAAAAAATTACATACAGGCAGAAGCCGTAATGACCAAGTAGCGACAGACTTTAGATTATGGTGTAGAGATACAGCCGAGCATATTTTAAAAGCAATCGCACAATTAAAAGGTGAATTTGTAGCGCTTGCTGAGCGAGAACTCGGTACTATTTTGCCAGGTTACACTCATTTACAGCGCGCTCAACCAGTACTATTTAGTCACTGGTGTATGGCATACGTTGAAATGCTGGAACGCGACGAAAGCCGTTTACAAGACGCTAAAGCCCGTATGAACTATTGCCCGCTAGGCAGTGGCGCGTTGGCTGGCACTGCTTATCCAATTGATCGTCAAGCACTTGCGCAAGGTTTGGGTTTTACTGGTGCGACTAAAAATAGTCTTGATGGCGTATCCGATCGCGATTTTGTTGTAGAGTTATTAAGCTGTGCGTCAATTTCGATGATTCATTTATCGCGTATGTCTGAAGATTTAATATTTTATAACTCGGGTGAAGCCGGCTTTATAGAACTTGCAGATAATGTGACGTCTGGTTCGTCTTTAATGCCACAAAAAAAGAATCCAGACGCACTCGAACTTATTCGCGGTAAAACGGGTCGTGTATTTGGTGCATTTAGTGCAATGATGATGACGCTAAAAGCACTTCCATTGGCTTACAACAAAGACATGCAAGAAGATAAAGAAGGCATTTTCGACGCGATGCCAACATGGCTTGCGTGTATTCATATGGCTCAAGCATGTATTAAAGGTATAAAAGTAAAAGGCGAGCGTACGCTTGCGGCTGCTAAAGGGGGTCATGCTAATGCAACAGAGCTGGCTGACTACCTTGTGGCTAAGGGCATACCCTTTAGGGAGGGGCATCACATTGTAGGTGTTTTAGTGCAGCTAGCTATTAGTGAAAATAAAACATTAGAAGCACTTTCGCTTGAACAGTACAAATCAGTAAATGATGTTTTTGAAGACGATGTATATCCGGTTTTAGAAATAGACGCATGTATAAAAGCCCGTCAAGCTTTTGGCGGCACATCGATAGAGCAAGTAACGGGGGCAATTAAAGCCGCCAAAAAAAAACAGCAAATAACGGTTCGTGATGCAAATCTAGATGATGTTGAGTCAATAGCTAAGCTCATTCAGCACTGGGCTACAGTAGGTGAAAACTTACCGCGTGCAAAAAGTGACATGGTGCATTCTATAAATGAATTTGCGGTTACTGAAATTAACGGTAGGGTAACAGGTTGCGCTTCTTTATATATTTACGATACGGGACTTGCTGAAATACGCTCATTAGGAATAGATCCACACAGTACAGTAACGGGACAAGGAAGGCAGCTAGTTGACCATCTATTAATAAAAGCCAAAAAATTGGCACTAAATAGAGTCATAGTGCTAACGCGTGTACCAGAGTTTTTTGAAAAACAGTGTTTTACATTTTGTACAAAAGAGAGTTTGCCTGAAAAAGTAATGAAAGACTGTGAGCTTTGTCTTCGTAAAGATAATTGTGACGAAGTCGCAATGGAATATATTTTAAAGTTAAGTAAAAGTGCGGAGATCCCGTGTAAATACGTAGCTTAAATTCCCTAGATACAAAAGCGTACGGTTATCCCTGTGCGCTTTTATTCCAATTCGCTTAATTAAGTGGTCTATTTTGAAGTAAGAAAATCTTGTTAATTACAAGGCAAAGTTTCGTTATTTGGTTGTTCTCGGTAATTGCTCTGCATTCATTTACCAGCAATTTTAACGCAATTAACGCCAAGCTTAGTCCTTTAAATTGATTCAGTATTACTGCAAGTAGGTATTTATGCGTGTGACAGCAATTTTGATCCTTAATTTTTTAGCGTCAAAAAAAATTGGCACACTGGTTGCTTTAATATAAACCAAGTAGCAAAAGTGGCTACTTGGACTAAAATAGGTAACGTGTTTACCGGTACAATGGTGTGATTAAAAGTTGCGCCAAATATAACTTTATAAGGAACAATCACATGCAAATTTCAAACAATAGCCAAGTACAGATGCAAGCATACAATAAAACGCAACAATTAAAGCCTGCAATGGAACAAACTACTAGCCCTAAAACCTTACAGTCTGATACAGTAAGTATCTCTCAAGAAGCCATGGCTGCAGCTGGAACTGAACTTCAACGTGGTGGTGGAATAATACCTATTAAACCTAAATGATATATAAAGGCTATGGATGTTTTTAACTGAGTTTTTTGGCTTTTTTTCGTTATCTGCTCTCACAATGTGGGGTTTTCTAATGGCGTTCTTCTTTAATGCCTTTGTTTATTCCCTTAGTGTAAAAAGAAATACAACCTTATTACTCAGTTCATTTGTTATGATGCTCTCATATACAGTGTCAGATTACTTCTTTACATGGTTATCGATAAAAACAACTGTTTTATTAGATTGGGCTATATATGATTTAATCACTATTGCCATTCTTACTGTGGCTTTTTTAATTATTAAGAAATCAACTCCCTCATTTTTATATTTAATTGTAGGTTTAACAATTAACTCCTCTTTATTTTTATCTATGTATATAGATATGTATATATACAAAAACCAAGAACCTTGGTTTCTTTGGAATATATACACATTTTCAGTAAATATAATTGACTTGATGATGATTGTAGCTCTAATAACAGATAGAGATTTTTTAGGCCTTCACATACTTAAAAGTAAATTCGTTAGCCTTTTAAAACCTAAAAAAAACTACAAAAGGCTATAACTATAAGTATAGGTTGTGTTTGTATTTTTTAGCTAACTTGCAATAACTCACGATGAAAACTTATTACCTTGGGTAATCTCATTAAGGTGTTTTGTAGTCATATCTGACTATATTATCTAGAGCAGAAAAGCACTTAATTAGCGCATGCTTATAATGCGCTAATGCGGTCAATGGCTATTAAGAGTCACAGCCTAATTTGGTTTTTAAAGCCTTTACTATAACAGGGTCTACAAATTCGCTGACATCACCATTGTGACGCGCCACTTCTTTAACAAGTGTTGAGGAAATAAATGAGTTTCTCTCTGCTGGGGTTAAAAATACGCTTTCTAAATCTGGGTTGAGGCGGCGATTCATATTAGCGAGTTGAAACTCGTAATCAAAGTCAGATACCGCTCTAATTCCACGAATCAATACATTGGCATTATTATCTCTTGCTAAATCTGCCAGCAGCCCTGAAAAACCAATTACTTTCACGTTATCTAAATGACTTAAAATGGTGTTGGCCAGCTCCACACGTTCCTCAAGACTAAAACAAGGTTTTTTACTCGGGTTATGCGCAATAGCGACTAATACGGTATCAAACATTTTTGCAGCACGCTGAATAAGGTCAGTATGACCGTTTGTCAGCGGATCAAAAGTGCCAGGGTAAATTGCAGTTATGTTCATAATATTCACTATTTATTATTTTAACGTTAGTTTAACAGTGTTTTTTGCACAAATCAGCAATTGCAAATAGCAATGCTTCAAAGGGAATATGTGGGGTAGGAGTGTTATATGGTAGATATTTGTTTATACTGCATAGCCTCTTTTTTAGTGTAACGTAGCCCTTAGATAATTTGAGTATTAGCATATGAATACCAAGGACAAAATAATACACACCAGTATTTCGTTATTTAACGAACAAGGTGAACGTGCAATATCGACCAATCATATTGCGTCGCATTTAGGGATGAGCCCTGGTAATCTTTACTATCATTTTAAAAATAAAGAAGACATTATTCGTCATATATTTGCACTTTATCGTGATCATTTAAGCACTCACTTTAAACCAATTAATAAAGACGATGATGCTTTTAGCCATTTAACAGCCTACTTGGACTCGTTATTTGAATTGATGTGGCGATATCATTTTTTTTACGACAATCTAGGTGATATTTTATCGCGAGATGCCTATTTAAAGCAGGCCTATATTGACTTTCAATTAGAGTTATTAGAGCAGGTGCGTAAGATTATTATTGGTTTACGTGATAGTGAAATGATTGCTATAGATGAAGAAGATGCTATTGAGCTGGCTCACACACTAAAGCTTACAGTAAGTTTTTGGACGCCTTATATTAAAGCGCGTAGATTAAGTGGGACACTGTTAGAGCAAGATATTTATCATGGTATTTTAAAAGTACTGACATTATTTAGAGCTTACAGTACGGATAAAAGTATTAATAAGCTTAATCAGTTAAGAGATAAATACACTGAGTTAGCACAACATGCCCAAAGTGATATCTAACGATTAAGTTTTGGTTATTTCCTAGACGCTGAATTTTTTGTTATAATCGCGCGCCAAATGTCTGGGAGCGCGAATTCCCGCAGTCTAAGAGTGAACTATGCTTAAATTTATCGTCAAACTACACCCTGAAATAGCCATTAAAAGCCGTTCAGTCCGTAAACGCTTTACCAAAGTGTTAGAAAATAACATTAAGATTGTATTGCGTCGTGTTGACGAAAAAGTACAAGTAAGAAATAACTGGGATAATATTTCAGTTGTTACCAAGCTTGAAGATGCACAAGTTCGCCTTGAGTTTATCGACAGCCTTAAGCGCATACCTGGTATTGTTCAGTTTATTGAAGTAACCGAAACGCAATTTGAAACACTCGATGATATCTATCAAAAAACCATCGCTTTAGTTGGTCATACTATTGTAGGTAAAACCTTTTGCGTACGTGCTAAGCGTATAGGGCAACACGACTTTACCTCAACTGATTTAGAACGCTATGTTGGCGGCGGGTTAAATCAGCACATTGAAGGCGCAAGCGTTAAACTTAGCCGCCCAGAAGTGACAATACGCCTAGAAGTAAAAGACGATAAAGCTTACATTGTTTCGCAAACGCATTTTGGTATGGCGGGCTTCCCGTTGCCAACTCAAGAAGATGTACTTTCGCTGATGTCTGGTGGCTTTGATTCTGGCGTAGCAAGCTATCAAATGATTCGAAAAGGCGCGCGTACACACTTTTTATTCTTTAATTTAGGTGGCGCAGCGCACGAAATTGGTGTTAAACAAGCAAGCTATTTTTTATGGAAAAAATACAGTTCAACACACAAAGTTAAATTTATAACTATTGATTTTGAACCCGTTGTCGCTGAAATTTTAGAAAACGTTGAAAACAGCCAAATGGGTGTCGTGCTTAAGCGTATGATGATGCGCGCGGGGAGTGTTGTAGCGCAAAAGCTAAACATTCAAGCACTTGTTACCGGAGAAAGTATTGGGCAAGTATCTAGTCAAACATTAGCTAATTTAAGCGTGATTGACCGTGTTACTGAAACGCTTATTTTACGCCCGCTTATTCAAAACGACAAACAAGAAATTATCAACCTAGCTCGCCAAATTGGTACCGCCGAAATGGCCGAAACGATGCCAGAATACTGTGGTGTTATTTCTAAAAAACCGACTGTTAAAGCCAAAATTGAAGTAATAGAAGCCGAAGAAGAAAAGTTCGACTTTGATGTGCTTGATACGGTTGTAGATAATGCACGTATAATGGATGTGCGCGATATCGATGTTGAGGCTAAGCAAGAGCTAAAAGAAGCTGAGTCAGTTGCTGATTTACCTGCGGGCGCGGTTGTTGTTGATATTCGCTCTCCAGAGGAAGAAGACGCATCGCCACTTGAGATAGACGGAGTTGAAGTTATACACTTACCATTTTTTCGCTTAGCAACTAAGTTTGGTGATTTACCAAAAAATACGGACTATTATTTATATTGTGATAGAGGCGTAATGAGTCAGCTACAGGCACTTATGTTGCAAGAGCAAGGCTTTGATACTGTAAAGGTTTATCGTCCATAAAAGTTAAAAATTGATATAAGCGTGGTTTATACCACGCTTTTTTTTGCCTGAATTTTAGCTAATAACTGATTATTATAGGGGGTTTTAATATTATAAACTTTACCCTGTTCATTAATATAACCACACATTGCTGTTATTTCAGTTGGCCTCTCGTTAATCACATCTTGTTGCATGGAAGAGTAATTTTGCGCTGTTAGTTCCATTACGTTATAGGCTGTAGTTAGTGCATTAATTAAAGGAATATTAAGGCCTTGTGCTTTTGCAATGTTACATGCTTCAGTGAGTAAATTGATGATCATTGAATTGTATTGGGGATCGCGAAGTTGGCCATTTTTAACGTTATGTAATGCACTTAATGGATTTATGGCAATATTAACGAATAGTTTCTCGAATCGTAGTTGTTGTATGTTGCTTGTAGCGTGTAGCTTTGGAATACTTTTTAAAGTGTTAGCCATAGTTGATATGTTTTTAAGTGCTAAACTATTGCAGCCACCAATTACACTTTGGCCTTCACCGGTATGTTGCACAATGTATTGATTCGATTTAAAGCCTGCCATACTTGTTGTTAAAAAGTAGAGAGCTTGGCTTGGGATTAATTCTGACTTTAATTCTTCAACATTACCCATGCCATTATGTGAAAGTACTATATTTGTGTGCTCAGTTAAGTAAGGCTTTACCTGCTCAAACGCGCTTTGCACTTGAAAAGCTTTCACAGTCATTAATATCACGTCAAATTTTGGTTGTGCAGCTAGTTGATTTAGTGAGATGAAGCGGGCATTTATTTTTTGTGAGGCACTGTTTTTACGACTATAAAAGCGCGTATTATTTGTAGCTTTACGTGTTAAAACATAAACGTTGTGTTGGTTACTTAAAAAATGACTTAAAAGTAAACCAATTGCACCATCACCAACAACAAGAATATTAGTCATAAGGATTCTTTTTGCGAGGAGTAAAAATCACTCTGAGTAAAAAATAGCTAGCTGCACCTGCAAAATCGGCAATAAAATCACCTATAGATGCTTGCCTGTAAGGAAGGGCATCTTGCATTATTTCGATGCAAGCGCCATAACCTGCTAGTAACAATATTTGTGCGTATAAAGGTAGCTTAAATGCCTTATCCATTATTATGGCAAGTACGAAAAAAATCCCAAAGTGGGCTACTTTATCAATATGAGGGAATAAACTTGTAACCCCTCCTTTTATTTCTTTGGCAAATAAAAAGGTAAACGCTACGATACTGATCAAAAAAATTGCTTGATAAACACGCCTTGTCACGACAAATCCTAAAATCGCTTAAAAAAGAGACCGAAGTATATCAAACTAATTTAGTATCGCACCTGAACAAGATGCAGAAAAATGTAAAGATTTATTATTTTAGCGTTATAATTGCGGCATAAATTAAGATTACACCAATTGCATTAAATTAGTGATCTATTATAGCGATAAGAAAACAGCTCAATAATAAGGCTAAAATTATGATACATAGTTGTTCTATATAAATAATTTTTAACGTCGTTAGTGAGTTATTTAATACGCTAGAATAATCATGTTTTTAATAAAATTGGTATTAGACCGTTAGGAGAAGCCAGTGCCTTCATTTGATATTGTATCTGAAGTAGAAATGAACGAAGCTAAAAACGCAGTCGATAACGCAAATCGTGAACTAGAAACACGCTTTGACTTTAGAGGCGTTGATGCATCTATAGAGTTAAACGATAAAACAATTAAATTAAAAGCCGAAGCAGACTCTCAGGTTATGCAGTTATTTGATATTTTGGCGAACAAAATATCTAAGCGTGGCATGGACGTATCAAGTTTAGAGCTACAAGATATTAGTCGTGCAGGCAAAAATGTTTTTCGTAATGTAGGGTTAAAGCAAGGCATCGAAAAAGACATGGCTAAAAAAGTTGTAAAAGCCATTAAAGACTCGAAAGTTAAAGTGCAAGCGGCGATTCAAGGTGAAGAAGTACGTGTAACAGGTAAAAAACGCGACGACCTTCAAGAAGCAATGCAGGTTGTGCGCAGCGCCGATTTAGGCCAGCCTTTCCAATTTAAAAATTTCCGTGATTAAAACACCTTCAAAAATCTAGCTAACCAGCTAGGGGGTTAATTAAAAGCCAAACAGCAGTGTTTGGCTTTTTTGTTATATGGGCTTGCTCTTTCATAACTCACATTGGTAAATCTGTATTTAGCTATATAGACGTCCATTGACATTTATCAACAAAATACTCACAATAGCGGCATATTTTCAAGGTGCTTGCTAAACGCTTCAAGTTAATAAGTTTTTAGCAGGATAATCGGGAAGTTGGTGCGTTTTCATGATGACTACAAACCCAACACTGCCCCCGCAACGGTAAAGTGCGGCATGTTTTTATGTGCTTACTGAGTCCGGAGACCGGCCTTGATGCAATCTTACTTACTTAAATCTTTGCGGTGGGCAAAGGTAGGGGATCTCATGCTAAACAAAACAACCCTTGGCGTTGCAATTTCTGCTGCGCTTTCATTTTCTGCGTCTGGTGCAGAACAATCAATTGAAAAAATAACCGTTACAGCTAATAAGTTTGAGCAATCAATTAATGATGTTTTAGCGAGCGTAAATGTTATTGAACGTGCTGAAATAGAATCAAGTAACGTACGCGATTTACCAGCATTACTAAGTAAACAGGTGGGTTTTCAAGTTAACCCAAACGGTGGTTTTGGTCAAAATACAGGTGTTTCACTGCGTGGTACGGGCTCTGGCGATACGTTGATTTTGATTGACGGTGTACGTACAGGTTCTGCAACCCTTGGTATAAAAGCATTAAGTAATATCCCTCTAAATAGTATTGAACGCATAGAAATTATTAAAGGTTCTCGCGCAGCTGTTTATGGCTCTGATGCACTCGCTGGTGTTATTAATATTATTACGCGTGAATCAGATAACTTATCTCTAAGCGCTACATTTGGTTCAGACTCTTATCAAAATTATCAAGTTGCAGGCTCTGTAAAATCAGATGATATAACTACAGCATTTAACGCAGGCTTTGAAAAAACAGATAACTTTGACGTACTGCAAAGCGTAGCACCAGATGAAGATGGCTATGAAAATAAAAATCTTGGTTTTAAAGTAAATTACACAGATGCACACTACGGTAACTTTAAGTTATTAGGTCAATACAGTGAAGGTTTTGCAGATTACGACAGTCGCTTTAGCCCTGCCACAAGTACTGTAGAAATAGGTGATTTTAAAAACTATCAGCTTTCTGCAGGTTGGAGTAAAAACTACACGAACCAATCGCACAGCATTGATTTAGCGCTTGCAACGGATAACTCTGATAACACTTATGTTAATTTTTCTACTGGTATGCCAATAACAAGTACATTTATAACTAAACGCACACAGGTCGATTATAACGGCCAATACCGACTATCTAATAATTTTAATATTAGTGGGGGTATTAACTGGTATAACGACGATGTATCGCAAAGTTCTACTATATTTGAAGTGCAAGAACGTGACGTACTGGCTGTGTTTGTAGGAGCTTACTACGATGCAGATAAAGTGCTGGCTAATTTAACTGTTCGCCAAGATGATGACGAGCAATTTGGTGACGAAATAACATATACCGCAGCTGCTGGTTATCGTTTATCTAAAGATGCAACGTTTCGTATAAATCAAAGTACTGGTTTTAAAGCCCCTACATTTAACGATTTATATTTTCCAGCTTTTGGTAATCCTAGTTTACAGCCAGAAAAATCAGTAAACCGTGAACTTGGATTAAATATCGATTTTGATTTTGCGCAAGTTGATGTTGCAGTTTTCAGAAACGATATTGAAGATAAAATTGATTATAATACAAGTTTTGCGTTAGCTAATATTAATGAAGCGCGTTATGAAGGCGTTGAGTTTAGCCTTTCTCAACATATTTTTGGATTTGATAGCAACCTTAACTTTGCTTATTTAAGTGCTGAAAATAAAGAAACTGGCGCAGAGCTACGCAATGTTGCTAAACGCACATTTAACTGGGAACTTGCAAAGCAGTTTGGTGCATTTGATGCAAGCTTAGATATGCAATATCGTAGCGATCGCCAAGGTGCTAAGGCGCGCTTAGGCTCATATACACTTTGGAACTTAGCGGGTAATTATCAAGTAAATGAACATATTGAAGTTTCGCTTCGTGTAGAAAACTTATTTGATAAAGAGTATAACGCTGTTGATTCGCACGTAGATGCTACAACAGGTAAAGTGTACTACTATAACACGCCAGAGCGTCGCTTTTTTGCAGGCGCAAGTTACCAGTTTTAATCGTTAAAGAGTAAAAAATACAAAAGCCCGATTTAAATTGGGCTTTTTACTGTACGACTAAATTTATTCACTCAGTTAAAAACTCTTCGAACACGGTTTCAAACTTATGTAATTTTGGCGCGATTAAAATACTGCAATAACCCTGCTGTGGGTTTTCATTGTAATAGTCTTGATGATAGTGCTCAGCTGGGTAATAAGTGCTAGCAGGGCTTACCTCAGTAACAATTGGATTACTTACATGACTTTGCAGTTGAGCTATTATCTCATTGGTTTGTTTTAGCTGGGTGTCATCATGATAATACACAACGCTTCTATACTGTGTGCCTATATCGTTACCTTGGCGATTCAATTGTGTTGCATCATGCAGTGTGAAAAACATTGCTAACAGTGTTTCAAAGCTAACTACAGTCGAGTCAAAGTCAATTTCAACGACCTCAGCGTGACCGGTTGTGCCTGAGCATACAGAATCATATGTTGGGTTAGTAGTTTCGCCGCCGGTGTAGCCAGAACTTACGGTTAGTACGCCATTTACACGTCTAAATGCAGCATCTATACACCAAAAACAGCCGCCACCAAATGTTGCTACTTGCGTTGTTGAGCTCATAAGTATTCCTAAAATGTATATGGGGTTTAAAGGCGAGCATAAATTGTATGCGCCGTAACAACAAGGTTACGGCGCAATTAAGAAGCTAGATCTCTTCTAGTGGTTTTTCAGCGGCTTGTTTGTCTAATTTTTGCTGCAAAAACTCAGGTGATTGAGTGTTACGTGCAAGTGCATAATATGCAGCTGGTACAACAAAAAGAGTTAGCAGGGTTGATACAATAACACCGGTAAATACGACTACACCAATGACCATACGGCTTTCAGCACCTGGGCCTGAGGCAAGTACTAAAGGCACTGCGCTCATAACGGTTGTTAATGACGTCATAATGATTGGGCGCAAGCGCTGTGTAGCAGCTTGTAATATTGCTTCACTAAATTCAACGCCTTTATCGCGTAATTGGTTAGTAAATTCAACAATCAAAATACCATTTTTAGCGCTTAACCCGATGAGCATAACAATACCTATTTGGCTGTAAATATTTAAGGTAAGCCCTGTAGCCCAAAGGCCAAACATAGCACCCATTAAACCAAGTGGTACGGTAAGCATAATTACAAACGGGTGCATAAAGCTTTCAAACTGCGCCGCAAGTACTAAAAAGGTCACGGTTAACGCGAGTATAAATACGTAGGTCATTGCTGATGCGCCTTCGTAATAAAGTTGCGACTCACCTTTGTAGTCTACTGCACCGTCTATATCGTTTTCCTCAGCAGCGACTTCGTTTAAAAAGTTAAGTGCTTCTTCAAGCGTATAGCCATCTGCTAAGTTGGCGCTTAGCGTTATTGCGCGCATACGGTTGTAACGGTTTAAGCGTGAGGCTGTTGCTTCCTCTTTTAAGCTGATAAGGCTATCAAGTGGCACTAGTTCACCGCTACGTGATTTTAGGTATATATTCGAAATGTCGGTCGGGTTAGCAAAGTCTTCTTTCGTTCCTTTTAAAATCACATCATATTCTTCACCACGATCAATAAAGGTAGTCACGCGGCGTTGACCAAGCATTGTTTCGAGCGTACGGCCTACATCTGATACCGACACGCCTAAATCAGCCGCTTTGTTTTTATCTATGCTGACTAAAAATTGCGGGAAAGTTTCTTTGTAATCATGGTCAATTCTTACAAGACCAGGGTTTTGCTCAGCACGCTTAATTATACGGTCACGCCAGTCGGCAAGTTGTGCGTAATCATTACCTTGCAATACAAACTCAATAGGGCGAGATGAGCCACCACCGCCAATACCACGGCGCATAATGGCAAATGCACGAACATCAGTCACTTCTTGCATTTTACCGCTTATTTCATCCATTACTTCCCACGTTGAGCGTTTGCGTTTATCCCAATCGGCCATACCCACAATCGCAACACCGCCACTGCCACCCCAACCAGGTACTCTAACAAGTACGCGACTCAGTTCACCTGCTTCAGAATAAGGCATTAAGCGCTCTTCTATTTTAGCCATATTAGCAGCGTTGTTTTCGTAGCTTGCCCCTTCAGGGCCGCTCATCATGATAAAGAATGTACCACGGTCTTCTTTTGGTGTTAGCTCAGAGGGAACTTGTAAAAACAGTGAGTAACTAACAAAGCCCGCTAATAATAAGCTCACCATTAAGCCCCATTTACGGGTTATATTAGTAGAGAGTGACTTGCGGTAACTGACTTCAATTTTAGTAAATTGACGGTCCATCCATTGGCTAAATTTGTTTGGTTTATCTGATACTTTAAGTACTTTAGAGCATAGCGCAGGTGCCAGTGTCAGTGCCGTAACACTTGAGAAAAACACGGCAGCACTTACCGCCATAGCGAATTCTGTAAATAATGCACCGATTCGACCATCCATAAATACCAGTGGTACAAACACAGATATAAGTACAAGCGTGGTTGCTACTATAGCAAAACCGACTTCACGCGCGCCTCTAAATGCAGCTAGTAACGGCGGCTCACCCAGTTCAATACGACGGTGAATGTTTTCAAGCATGACAATGGCATCATCTACCACTAAACCGATAGCGAGTACTAGCGCTAGTAGGGTAAGTAAGTTGATTGAGTAACCCATAGCTAATAAAAACATAAAGCTACCAACCAATGCGACAGGTACAGTCACCGCTGGTATAAGTGTTGCCCTTATATTGCCTAAAAACAAAAATATAACGAGCACGACTAAACCCATAGAGATAGCAAGCGTGCTGTAAACTTCACTAATTGATTCTTTAATAAATACAGACGAATCATAGCTATCTTGAATAGTGGTCCCTTCAGGCAAGTTTCGTTTGATTTTTTCAAGTTCGCTACGTGCGTTATCGACTACGGTAAGTGTGTTTGCTTTAGCTTGTTTTACAATACCCAAACCAATCATGTTACGACCGTTACCACGAAACAAGCTTTCGTCATCGGCGGCTTCAAGGTGAACATCGGCGACTTCACCTAAACGCACTAAATAACCTTCTTCACCGCGTTTAATAACCAGATTTTCAAAATCGCGTTGATCTTTATAGCTGCGTGCTGTTCGCACGGTGAAGTCACGGTCTATTGATTCTATTTCGCCAGCCGGTAACTCAACGTTCTCTGTACGAAGTGTGTTTTCTATGTCGCTTGAGGTAATACCCCGTGCGGCCATTGCTTGGCGATTTAGCCAAATTTTCATGGCATATTGGCGTTCACCACCAATGCGTACATTAGATACACCATCTACTACGGCTAAACGGTCAACTATAAAACGCTGTGCATAGTCAGATAGTTGTAATGAGTCCATTGTTTCGCTGTTTAATACAAACCATGCTATTGGGCTTTCATCACTATTAGATTTAGAGACTTCTGGCGGTCGAACTTGATCGGGCAAACTATCAAGTGCACGGGCTACGCGCTCGCGTACATCGTTAGATGCGGCGTCTATGTCGCGGTTTATATCAAACTCAATAGTAATGTTTGAACGTCCATTACGACTCGACGAATTAATACTTTTAATACCTTCAATACCCGAGATACGGTTTTCGATAACTTGAGTGATTTTGGTTTCTATAATTTCCGCAGAAGCGCCGGTATATTCAGTACTGATGTTTACAATAGGTGTTTCAATATCAGGGTATTCTCGAAGTGGCAGCATGGTAAATGCAACCACTCCAAAAGTCAGGAGCAGTAAATTTATTACAATGGCAAAAACGGGGCGTTTGACGCTAGTATCTGTAATCTTCACATATTACCCCTTTACGCTTACTTTACTTCCAGAGCGAATTTTTATCAGCCCTTCGGTAACAATTTGCTGGCCGTCTGTTAAGCCTTCATCAATAGCAACCCAGCCGTTGTTTCTGCTAGCAACATGTACTTCTATGCGATTAGCTATACCGTCTTTAATTTGAAAAACAAAGTGTTTGTCTTGCAAAGGTATCACCGCTTTTTCTGGCACCATTAAAGCTTGATTGCTACTAAGCTCGAGTGCGGTGTTAAGTAGCATACCTGGGCGTAATAACCCTGATTTATTAGCAAAACTTGCTGTTACTTCAACACTACGTGTTACAAAGTCAATACGTGAGCTAATATGTGTTACTTTACCGGTAAAGGTTTTATCTGGGTAAGCGTCGTTTTGAGTAAGTACTTTCATACCCACGCTAAGTTGCGCCAAGTATTTTTCAGGTACTTTAAAATCAACCTTAATAATACTAATATCATCAAGCGTAGTTATTATTGTTGCGTTGCTAACATAAGCACCCACCGATATTTCACGCTTACCTAAAAGACCAGAAAATGGTGCGGTTATTGTCATTTCATTTAGTTTTACCGTAGCGCTTTCTAGCTGCGCTTTAGTTGCATCAACACGAGATAGCTGTTCTTCTAATAACGACTTTGCAGTTGATTGCGAGCGTGAAAGTTCGGTTAGTCGATTGAGCTGGCGTTTTTCTTCTTGTAGATTAATACTTAACTCTTTAACAGCAAGTTGTTCTTGCTTACTTTGCAGCTGTACTAACTTTTGGCCTTTACTGACTAAGTCACCATCTTTAAAGTAAATATCTGTGACATAATCGTTTTGTGCGCTTTTTATATAAATGGCTTGATTTGCACGTGCACTGCCGATGGCCTCAATCATGACAGCATTTTCTTGTGAGGTAACAGTATGCGCAGATACCTGAGTAGACATTTTAGAGAAATCTGTTTGTTCGCCATGGCTAGACGGTAAATATAAGTAGACGCTAAATATTAGCAATAGCGTAATAATAAATGGGAAAAGAGCTTTGCCTGATTGTCTTGAGTACATCGTTTTCATACCTGAAAATTAATTGTAACTATTGTACGAAATAAGACCGGAGAAAGACGGTTATGTGTCTCATAAATTTGTGCGTTAAGCGTAAAAGTTGATGAGAATAATAGTGCGTACCTGTTTTGTTGCAATTAAAGAGGTAAATATATGAATTTTAAAACATCCTGCAAGGCTTGTATAAGGGCCAGAAAAGTCATTGCATGGGCTATTATTATGTTTATATTTTATATGGTGTTTTATCAACATGGGTAAAAATAATATAAAATATAGAGCGCAAGGCACGCGCAATGGTATTGAAATATTAATAGTAGGTGCTGTTGGATTGGCATTTATTATGGCATTTAATTTATTACGCCCAGGTGAAATCAGTATTTTAGAAATTTTTTTAGTGAGTGTTTGCCTAGTTGCCATTTTTGTTGGTTTTTTAAAAACTCAAGAGCCTTTTTATAGTTTAGTGTTAGATGAAGCAACACTTGTTTATAACCATAAATATGGTTCTTGGCGTTTGCCTCATGCTAATTTTCATCACAGTGGCATACCTAAAGTAAAAGATAGTTTTGAATACATAGAATTGAATGCTGTGGGAGTGAAAGTAAATGATATAGATGAGTTTTTAGCAGATATTGCTCCTCGAATCGCAGGCAAACTACTTATAGAGCAACGATATTTATTTATGCAAGCTGTTCAAAAACATTGCAAAAATGGTAATTGCCCATCAGAATGGTTAATAGAAGACACACAATATAAATCCCAAAAAGGGATTTGCTATAATGGACTTATAGCTATGTTTGCAAACAGAGCTAAGTTCCTTCAACTGCTAACAGGTTATGATTTATTATTGCCTGCCAGTGTATTAGATAGAGATGTTTGGGATTTCAGTGCTAACTTGAATAAATGGAAGCATCAACCCAGTCAGTTTATAGCATCGCAAGTAAGAGATTAAACTGCGATAGTAGGAATCGTAATGAGCCAAGAAAGAGCCTTTTTAAAAAGTGGTCGAAATACCATAATACATAAAGATCGAAAACTTGATTTAGTTATTGTAAATTCGGAATCACACCCTCGGATTAAAGTGACGCAAAGTGGTTTAGAACCATTTAAAGAAGAACTGCCAAAAAATCGCCGCGATGCGAAAGAGCGATACTTAGAAGTCGTGTATGTTGGAAGTGCTGATTTGTTTGGCGAAGAAAAACAACTTCTGTTTATTCAAGCTTTAGATGGGCGTGAATACAAAGTAGATTACAGTAAAGTAGGTACGAAGTTGTTTGTACGCATTCATCAAGATACTTATATGTAAATTTTAATGGCATCTTTATTGCTTGTGATTACACTATAGTAATTATTTAACATAGAAGGTGCTGCGCATGAAAGCGTTTGCTTTAATTCCTCTCATTTCTTGCAGCTTACTGAGTGCATGTGGAGGTGGTGGTAGTGATGATAATTTAGCTGTAGAGACATCGGTTAATGCAGGAGCTGATTTAAGTGTTATCGAAAAAACTGAATTTACCATTACTGCACAGGGCTCTCCCGCCGATGGTACATTTACGTGGCAACAAGTAAGTGGCCCAAGTTTAGACGGTTTTCCGCTTGATGGTGCAGAGCAAACACTTACGGCACCTGATATTAAAACCGACAGCAATATCGTTTTACGAGTTAGTTATCAAAGCTCAGGTAGTAGCGCCGTAAGTGACGATATTTCTATTTCAGTTAGTTCTAATAATCAACTCCCCCTCGCTGTTATTACACAAACGTTACCAGTAACTCCCCCTTCTGTATACAAAGACACTGTAACTTTAAGTGGCCTCGAATCAAGTGAACCAGATGAAAACGGTCAAATTAATAGCTATTTATGGCAGCTGTTATCAGGTCCAGATTTAAATATTACTACTTTCAATGAGGCTACCCTTAGTTTTTCACATCCTTTATTGGAAAGTAGTGAGAATTTATTGTGGCAATTAACAGTCACAGATGATGAAGGCGGTGAGGCCAGCACGCAATATACTATGACACTTAATAAAACGAATGAGTTAGTAGATGCAAATGCTGGAGAGGATCAAAATATTGAAGAGTTCGAACAAGTAACTTTAGATGCAACTAGCAGTGAAACAGTTACTGATACATATCAGTGTAAATGGCAACAACTTACCGGAAGTGCTGAGGCACTGACTGATAGTAGCCAATGTATAACAACATTTTTTGCCTCCGATGTAGATACAGATACAATATTAAGCTTTGAGGTAACGGTAACTGATTCGAAAGGACGCACCGATACAGATGCGTTATTTATTGATGTATCACCAAAATCACTGGGGCTTATAAATGACAGTGGTGTTGGTGAATGTTACAACAATACTCTGCGCATAAATTGCGATAATGATGACTTTCCGGGTCAAGATGCAGAGCTTGGTCGTGATAGCTTTGCTAATCGTCTAGATAAAGTGGGCCAAGGTAACTTAGCGTTTGATTATACAAAGCTGAATGAGTTTGCAGATGAAGTTGCTGACGACAGCACTAACTTTAGTTGTATTCGCGATAATGTAACGGGCTTGGTTTGGGAAGTGAAAAGCGGAATATCGGGTTCTTTACCAAATACCCCGTTACGTGACGGTCAAAATCATTACACTTGGAATTTAAGTGATGCAGATTCCGGTGCTGCAACTACAGGTGGTGCTAACACCACATGTCCAAGTGATACCGACTGCGGCTTACAAACGTATATTAATGAAGTTAACGCTGTTGATTTTTGTGGTGGTACAAATTGGCGAGTACCTACTTATACAGAGTTATTAGGCTTAATTGATTACGGTAAGCAAGGACAAAGAGTACTAATAGATACGAGCATTTTTCCTCATATTCCCTTAGCTGGAGCTATAAGTGGGGTCAGCTTGCCTTATTGGACGTCGCAAACGGCGGCTGATGGAACGAGTTTATCGCAAGCTTATATAATAGATATGAGTAGTGGTAATGATCTTGCCTACCCTAAAGATAAAACGGCTTATGTCCGCTTAGTCAGAAGCCGTTAGGAGAAAATTATGAAAATAACATCATTTTACGCATTAACGATAATGGCTCTGAGCTTTAATCTTGCCGCCGAACAAACTTGTTACTCATCAACCGATACAACAACGCCAACTGACCGATTTGTTATAAACACGGATGGCACTGTATCGGATCCACAAACAGGTTTAATGTGGCAACGTTGTAGCTATGGACAAGTATACAATGCGCAGACTAATAATTGTGATGGATCTACACCATCACTTACTTGGCAAGAAGCATTAAAGGTAGCGGTTAACGATGCAACCGCAAAGCATAATGATTGGCAAGTGCCCAATATTAAAGAGCTGGCAAGTATTTTAGAGCATAGCTGTACAGAGCCAAGTATTAATGAAACTGTTTTTTTTGGCACTAAGCTACAAAATTATTGGTCTAGTACCTCAGGGGTCAGCAACATGAGCTCAGCTTGGGTTTATCAATTTGATAGTGGTTTAAATAGCCTGCATGCTAAAACCAGTGATGTGTATTTACGTTTAGTGCGCTACGAAAAGTAAATACTTAGACTCTTTTTTGTAATGTGCACTTTATTTTACATAAATTTACGTTATTTCAATAATAAAGCGCTTACAGTGTTGTCACTGCAAGCGTTTTTTTGCCATTATAGGCCGTGATTTATTGACGAAGGAACATCACGGTGTATTTAAGCTATTTTGGCCTGAACGAAAAACCATTTTCTATCTCGCCTAACCCTCACTACTTATTTTTAAGTGAACGACATAAAGAAGCCTTAGCACACCTTACCTACGGATTGGGTGAAGATGGAGGATTTGTATTATTAACGGGTGAAGTAGGTACAGGAAAAACGACAATTACCCGCAGTATGCTAGAGCAGCTTCCTGAAAATACACAAGTGGCTATGATCCATAACCCAGCACTTTCAGAGCTTGAATTATTAGCCAGTATTTGTGACGAGTTAAAAATTAGTGATGATACACAAAACGCAACGCTAAAAAGCCTTACCGATATTATAAAAAAGCATTTAGAGACAAATAATAAATCGGGTGGGCATACCATACTAATTATTGATGAAGCGCAGTTGCTTGCACCCAATGTGCTTGAACAATTGCGTTTGCTGACAAATATAGAAACCGATCATAAAAAACTATTACAAATAGTGCTCGTGGGTCAACCTGAACTACAAGAGCTTTTAAAGCGAAATGAGCTGAGGCAACTGGCTCAGCGAATAACAGCTCGTTACCATTTATTGCCACTTACGCAAGGACAAACCGTAGCCTATATTAAACATCGGCTACATATAGCTGGGTGTGATAAAGGAATATTTTCAATGGATGCTATG
Organism: Pseudoalteromonas aliena SW19; assembly: GCF_014905615.1. Classification (NCBI taxonomy): domain Bacteria; kingdom Pseudomonadati; phylum Pseudomonadota; class Gammaproteobacteria; order Alteromonadales; family Pseudoalteromonadaceae; genus Pseudoalteromonas; species Pseudoalteromonas aliena. The sequence goes on along the minus strand of NZ_AQGU01000025.1, from coordinate 1,210,187 downwards.
CAAGCTGTGCATCAATTAACGGGTGGGGTGCCCCGCCTAATGAACTTAGTATGTGAGCGAGCTTTAGTGGGCACTTTTGCAAAACAGCAGTTAGTTGTTGATGGCGATATAATAAAAAAGTCAGCCCATGAATCACTTCCTATGGATTTTATTGCCTCAACCAATAAAAAACCGCAAAACTCTATTTCTTTTTGGTCATATGGCATTGCGTTCGCTGCTTTATTTACAGTCGGTATTGGGCTTTCATTTATTTTATAGTTAGGTAGTTATGTCTTATTTATTAGATGCATTAAAACAGTCAGAACAAGCTGATATGAGTGCTGAGCAATATGATTTACAGTCAGAACAATTAAAACAGCAGCAAGCACTTAAACGTTACAGACGATTAGCATTGATATTTGGCGGAAGTTTGGTCGCGTTTATTGCCGTTGCAACGGGTTTTACAACAGGTAAATGGCTGCAAGTGAGCCCTTTATTAAAAGCCTCGCTAGCTGATGAACTTAAAGTGGTTGAAAGTAAAATACCAGCGCCTGAAATAAAGCCTGATACAGAGGATGCTGAGCTTCAAAAGCAGCAATTAGCTAAGTTAGAGTCAGCCAATAAAGTCGCGGCAACAAATACCGCCACAATAGAAGGGCAGTTGGTACATGTGCAAACACCTAATGGTGTGCAGCAAATGCTACTAACACCGAGCGGACAATATATTCCTATGCCATCAAATACCCCCTTGAGTGCCACTGGTTATAATCAGCAACAGTTTGTGCAGCAGGTCATGCCTGTTCAAAATTATAATCAGCAAGCATTTAATCCACAAACTAATTATAATCCGAGTAATGCACAAAATTCGTCGGTATTTGGGCAAAATCAAAATACGGCATCGGCGCAACTTGATATGAGTAAGTATAAAGTTCTTGGCAAGCCAATAAATGGCAGCACTGAGCAACCGCAAATCACTGATCCAGAGCTTGATGCAGTACCCACTACTTTAAAAAATGCGTTTGCTCAAGCAGTGCAAGATGCAGAAAAAAATCAAGATTACGAAGTAACGCAAGGAACCCGTCATTCTTCTCGCGTTGATCCTGTTGAGTTATTGCCTGATGGATTGCAGGTTATTTTGCCTCCAATAAAATATCAAGCACATATTTATTCATCAAGTGCCGATAAGCGCTGGATAAAGCTTAATGGGCGAGAACTTCACGAAGGTGAAAGTATCGGTGCGCTCACTGTTCGCGAAATTACACCTGAGCAAAGTGTTCTAGATTTTGATGGATATGAGTTTAGCTTAAAAGCATTGCAAGATTGGCCTGAATAATATCAATTTTATTAAAAACATGATCATTATGGCGTCTTAAATAACTCACTAATTATGTTAAAAATTATTTATTGCCGACTGTATGGATGCAGGAGGGGGAGCAATGCGCGGAGCAATTATTGATAACAACACTATGTCATAATTTTAGTCTTGTTATTGAGCTATTTTCGTATCGCTATAATAGTTCACTAATTTAATACAATTAGTATAATGGCTGTATGCTACTTCATAGATGTTTTTACTTTGAAGTAGCAAAATTAATTTAAGATAGAATCGTATTTTTATAAAAACGTTCTATATCAATATTATATTCTTTAGCCTTAACCGCAGACTCAAGTGAATCCAAGGTCCTTTTACTTGCTAAATCTATATCTTTTATTTCAGTGTAGCGACTATGTTTAGCACTGTAGAACGTTTTAACGACGGGCTTTAAAGGTGTCGCAGGGTTGCTTTCGGTAACTAACCCAATTTTTTGGCTTGATAACCTCACCAGAGTACCTACAGGATGGATGCCAATACACTGAATAAATTTATTCAGTAATACAGGGTCAAAGCTATCAGGGCAGCCGTCTTTTAATATTTTAAATGCTTTTATTGGCTCCATTCCTGCTTTATATACTCGCTCTGCAGTGAGTGCATCATACACATCAACAATAGAAGCCATTCGTACATATTGGCTTATCTCTTCGCCTTTTTTACCAAATGGATAACCTTTACCATCTAGCCGCTCATGATGCATACCTGCAATATCAACAGCAATACCTGTTAGTCCTGCTTCTTCTAAAATTTCTTTGCTAAACAGTGAGTGGTTTTTCATTATCTCAAACTCAGCTTCAGTAAAACGTCCTGGCTTATTAAGTACTTCATCAGGAATTTTTATTTTTCCTATATCGTGCAAAAGTGCGCCAGTAGTTAGCTCTTCTATTATGTCCTTTTCTATATTTAAATGTTTTGCAAAGATACTCATTAAAATTGAAACATTAATAGAGTGCTCAAGTAAGTAAGCATCTTTTTGGCGCATTTGCGTAAGGCATGCAAGCGCATCTTGATTCCTAAATACAGAATCTATAAAGCCACTGGCAAGTTCTCTAAAAGGGGTTATGTCTATATCACGACCTGCTTTTATGTCTTTAAACGCTTTAGTTTGTAGCGTTCTAGCTTCGTCGTATAGTTTTTTGGCCTTCCCCATTTCTTGTTCTGCACTGTGTACTTTTTGCCAAGGATCGCGTTTTTTAATTGGAGTAGGGATATCAAGTGGTTGTTTTTCGGGGACTGACTCGGTGAGTGTTTTATCAGGGTCTATTTCGACTTCTAAAATACCTGCTTTTTTAAGTTTATCAATGCCGGCTTGAGTTTTAACCCAGCCTTGGTTTTTTATTTTAATACGACCTGTTTGTTTAGTGACACTTTGTACAAACATACCAGGGAGTAACTGTGAAATAGGAACAATTTTCAAATTAACAACTCAATGGTTTATTTATATATAAAATAGCAAAGAATAATACTTTTATATAGTAAAAGGCATCAAATGATGCCTTTTTTAATGGTTATGGATGAGGGCGTGTTGATCTTTGGTGGTTGAGTTTACAGCAGACTGTTTGGTATTTAAGCAAGGCAGAGCCTATGATGTGTGGTGTTCCCCATGAATAGGCGATAACGCAGCGTAAGTGCCAAACATGCGCTGCCCTTTGGGTTCTTTCTAGGGGCGGTTGACTATTTGTTGCTCGGTTTTTACTTAGCCCACTAGGTTACAAACCTCGCGCCGCGATTCAACCGCCCCTAGATTGAACAAATTTCAATCCACAAAGAGCAACACGCCCTAGCTTTAAGCTAATTATTCATCGTCTTCAACAAGCGTCATTAGTGATGTATTACCACCTGATGCCGTTGTATCAATACTGATCGTTTTTTCAGTGATAAGACGCTTAATTAGCGTATCGTAATACTCTGAGCTAATCACGGGTAAAATAGCGCCTTTGCGTTGTGCAAGTTGTTGGCTAAAGTAGCCAAAACGAGACGAACGAGCAGCCACTACGGCACCTGCTAAATGAGGGTGCGCCAAGATAGCTTGTAACTGATTAGGTTTGGCTACTTGGAAAACGCCCTCAGCAACGCCAGTCGAGATAAACTTATCTTTAAAGGCAACGGCTTCATCATAAAATAACTCAGACGCTACTGTAATTACTGTGTTACCTGCAGCTATGGCAGTAATAATAGACAGTGCCCAGAAGTTAAATGATGTACTCTTATCCGCATAACATACTACGCAACCACGTGCTTCTAGATGAAGAGTATTAGACTCACCTGTAGGCCCTGGAAGAGTAGTAAATTTACGCATGTGCTTTTCAAGGCGATTAAGCTGAGCGCGTGCTTCAGATAATGTTAATGCTAAATCGTCTGCTAAGTCGTCTATGATCTCTACTGTTGCAATTTTAGCTAGTAACTGACGCACAGCCGAAACACGGTCGTTTAGTGGTGTTGCACGCCAGATTTTTTCATCGCGCATTGAGTTAGCCATTAGCTTTTTAACTTGCTCATTTGCACCGCTGTAGTGGTGTAAATCAAGCTCGTCAGGCGTTAGGTTCGTCATTTGCACGTTATCTGGTGATGCTTTTTCTTTTACTAAACGTTGTAGATAGTTAGGACCGCCGGCTTTAGGGCCAGTACCAGATAAACCACGGCCACCAAACGGTTGCACACCAACGATAGCGCCAATCATGTTGCGGTTAATGTATACGTTACCTGCACGTGACATTTTTGCTAAGTACTCACAGCGCTCTTCAATACGCGAATGCACACCCATTGTTAAGCCGTAACCTGTATTATTTATTTGATCCATCACATTATCAAGCTCGTTCGATTTAAAGCGGATAATATGAACACATGGGCCAAATACTTCACGTTTAAGTACCGATAGGTCTTTAATTTCGTATAAGCGAGGCGCAAAAAAGAATGCACCATTTTGTGTGTTATCAGGAATTTTGCACTCGTAATGAAGCGTCGCATTACCTTTTAGGTACTCAACATGATCGTTTAGGTTTTTAAGTGCTTTTTCATCAATCACAGGACCTACATCGGTAGATAGTAACGATGGGTCGCCAATATGCAGTTCAGCAAGTGCCCCTTTTAGCATATCGATTATGCCATCAGCTACGTCTTCTTGAATAAATAAAACACGAAGAGCCGAACAGCGTTGACCTGCACTTTGAAAGCCAGAACTAATTACATCGTCAACAACTTGCTCAGGAAGTGCTGTTGAGTCAACAATCATACAGTTTTGACCGCCAGTTTCTGCAATTAGCGGTACTTGAATATCGTTACGAGCAGCCAGCGTTTGCGAAATTAACGTCCCGGTTTCTGTCGAGCCGGTAAACATAATTGCTTGAATGCGTTCATCTGGCACAATCACCTTACCGACTTCACTACCGCGAGCGATAACAGGTTGAACAACATGTTCAGGTAAGCCAACTGATAGCATAAGTTCAATTGCACGAAGGGCAATTAAGCTTGTTTGCTCTGCAGGCTTAGCAATTACAGTGTTACCTGTAACAATCGCAGCGGCAACTTGCCCTAAGAATATTGCAAGCGGGAAGTTCCACGGGCTAATACATAGAATAACGCCACGGGCTTCAAAGCGTTCATCTTGCGATAACTCCTCAGCACGCGCTGCGTAGTAACGACAAAAATCAACCGCTTCACGTACTTCATCAATACCATCTTGTGCTACTTTACCTGCTTCTTTAATACAGATAGCGACTAGTTCGTCGTGATGACGCTCTAAAATATCAGCAACACGACGCAGTAAATTTGCACGTTCTTTCACCGGTGTTTGTGACCACGATTCAAAAGCCGCTTCAGCGTTAGCCAATAGCACTTTCATCTCTTCGCCAGTTTGTAATTTAACGTGACCGATAATTTCTTTATGATTCGCTGGATTTTTAACAGCCAGTGAGCCTTCAGGTACTTGACTTTGCTCAATGAGATGTTCGTTAAACCAACATTCAAGATTTTCTTTGAAAGGGGTGATAACGTTTATATCGGTTAAATCCATGCCTTTAGAGTTAGCACGTTCTTCACCGTATAAATCAATCGGCATTTTGATTTGCGTATTGTACTTGTTACGCAGGCCCTGCAGTGTTTCTACTGGATCTGGCAGTAATGACTCAACCGGTTTTGTTGTATCAACAATGGCATTTACAAAGGAGGAGTTAGCGCCGTTTTCTAAGAGACGACGTACTAAGTATGCAAGTAGGTCTTCGTGTTGGCCAACAGGTGCGTACACGCGACACTGAATTTTTTCCTCGGTGACGATTTGGTCGAATAATGATTCACCCATACCGTGTAGGCGTTGGAATTCAAAGCCGGTGTTATCACCTTTTGCAACTTCTAAAATAGTAGCTGCCGTGTAAGCGTTGTGGGTTGCAAATTGCGGGTAAAGCACGCCGCGCGCTTCAAGCATTTTAATTGCACATGCTTTGTAAGAAACATCGGTTGTGGCTTTTCGCGTAAATACAGGGAAATGCTCTAAACCATCTTGTTGTGTGGTTTTGATTTCTGTATCCCAATAAGCACCCTTAACTAGGCGTACCATCATTTTACGACCCACTCGGGTCGCAAGTTCTGTTAGCCACTCTATAACGAAAATAGAGCGCTTTTGATACGCTTGAACCGCTAAACCAAACCCTTGCCAATCGCCTAAGTCTGTATCGCTAAATACGGCTTCAATTACATCAAGAGAGATGTCTAAGCGATCAGCTTCTTCTGCATCAACCGTAAAGCCGATATCGTATTTTTTAGCAGCAAGCGCAAGCTCTTTTAACTTAGGTACGATTTCTGCCATTACACGATCTTTATGAGTGAACTCATAACGTGGATGAATAGCTGAAAGTTTAACTGAAATACCAGGGCTCTTAATTGGGCCGCGGCCGTTTGCTGCTTTACCAATTGCGTGTATTGCATTCATGTAGCTGTCAAAGTAGCGCGTCGCATCTTTCATTGTGCGCGCGCCTTCGCCTAGCATATCGTAAGAATATACATAGCCTTTTTGCTCTGTATCGGCAGCACGTTCAATTGCTTCGTCAATGGTACGACCCATAACGAATTGCTTACCCATAATTTTCATAGCAAAATTTACAGATTTACGAATAACCGGTTCACCTAAACGACCAATGGTTCTTTTAAGCATGCCAAACTGCTGCTCTTTCGTTTTATCTGTGTAGTTAACCATTTTACCGGTTACTAATAATCCCCATGACGACGCATTTACAAATAAAGAATCGCTGCTTCCTAAATGAGAGCTCCAATCACCTTTTGCTAACTTGTCGCGGATCAGAACTTCTTGAGTTGCTTTATCTGGTACGCGAAGTAAGGCTTCAGCCAAACACATTAATACAACGCCTTCTTCACTTGATAGTGAAAATTCATTTAAAAGCGCGTCAACACCGCCTTGCCCATCTTGTTCTTTACGAATGTTTAAAACAATCTGGCGAGCTCTTTCCCATGCACGACTTCGTGCTTTTACACCGACTTCTGCAAGCGGTAAAATATGATCAATAACCGCATTTTCATCAATGCGGTAAAAGTCACGAATTTTTTGTCTGATAGGACAGTGTGTTGTTAAATCGCCTTTGAATAACATAAGCAACTCCCAGGAGTGTTAAGATTTAAAGTAAAATTAATTACCAATAAATTACCAGTGATATAATGTGTGCATTCTAATTAAATTTCAGCAGAATATGCTGGTTAAATTTCGCGTTTTACGATAATTTACAGGGCATAAATTTAACTTATCCGCATAAAATTCTGTTATGACAATTCCAAATAGATTACGGCTGTTAGATCGCATCGATTTAGCAATATTAGACGTTCTCCAAAAGAACGGCAGAATTTCTAATGTTAACCTCGCAAAGCAGGTTAATTTGAGCGCTAGCCCATGCCTTGATCGTGTAAAACGATTAGAGCAAGATGGTTACATCGAAGGCTACTACGCCAAGTTAAGTGAAGCAAAACTTAACCAAAGTTTAGTGGCACATGTGCAAATATCACTTGTTGCCTCAAATACCGCTGTATTTAAGGTGTTCAGAGAGCATGTTATAAGAATTAAACAAGTTGTTGAATGTGACATGGTTGCTGGTGGCTATGATTACTTATTAAAAATACGAGTGTCTAATATGGAAGAGTATAGGCAAGTTTTGGGTGACTTAGTCGATATTCCGGGCGTAGGTACGCACCATACTTATATGGTTATTGAAAAAATAAAAGAAGATAAGGGATTACTAATTGATATTTGATAGGTAACTAATAGGGGTAAAATATACAGGTTATTTTACCCCGAACATTAATTACGTTTTATGCCCAGCCTTCGTAACGTTTACGACGCGATAGTACAATTGTTAAAATGATACCTAAAAATAAGCCTAAGAAAGCAATCGCACTACCATAAGTCAGTAATTGGCGCTTCTCTTGGGCGCTGACAGATTCTTTTTGAGCCCGCTCTTGTTCTAACGTCGCTTTTAATTGAGCAATTTGCTCAGACAGCTGTAGGTTTTGATCTGTTAAAGCCTGATTTTGTTCTTGTAACTGCGGTAATTTAATTTGAGCAGTACGCAGGTTTTCTTGTATATTGCTTATTTCGTCACTCAATACCTTGTATTGTTGCTTTAAGCCTGCTGTTTTAGTCACAAATTTAGTTTCGATCCAGCCTTCACGCTCTTTATCATCTTTAATTTTTATAAAGCCATTTTCTTCGCCAGATAACACAGTTAATTTTGTTCCCGCGTCTACAGAGCCAAGTAATCTATAGTCTTTACTCGCCCCTGAGCGCATAAAAGTGTATAAGTTATCGATAATATAGGCGGTATTTTCATCCGTTGAGTTTGTATCTTGTGCTTCTTGCGCGTAACTCATGAATGTGGTGGCTGTTAAAAGTAGCCCTAATAAACAATGTTTTAGCATTTATCTACCTTGTTGATCTAGCTGTGTCCGTTATAAACGTGATTTTATGTCACATAAGTAACTAGATAGTATGGATTAAATAACGTAATAGCAAGGTAGATATTGTAACTCTGCCCCTATTTTGATGGCAAAATAAGGCTAAAAAATTTGCATTGTGTGTGTGCTTTGTTTATTTTGAGCACTTATTTATTTTAAAGGTAATCCGCAGACCGAATGGATACTGAGATAGAACTGAAGTTTTTGGTATCAGATGCCGTAATTCCACTGATCCCCTCGCTAATTACTCAATTTGCTAAAACTGTTATTAATAAGCCCTCGCGCAGTTTGCAAAATGCATACTACGACACGCCGAGTCGTGAACTTAGAGCCCTTGATATTGGTTTCAGGACCCGTTGTGCAGATAGCCAATGTGAGCAAACTATAAAGCTTGCAGGCGAGGTCGTTGGTGGTTTGCATCAACGACCTGAGTATAACCTGCCTATTGACTCAAACCGCCCTAATTTGATGGCGTTCAATGTTGATATATGGCCTCATGGCATGCAAGTTAGTTCAATCTCGCAAAATTTATACCCTATTTTTAGTACTAACTTTATTCGTCGTACATGGCTAATTGAAACAGAGACTGGCGGGAAAATTGAAGTGGTACTCGACAAGGGGGAGATTGCAGCAGCCGGCCAGATAGAGGTTATTAGTGAACTTGAAATTGAGTTAATTGAAGGTAGTCGAAATGAGTTATTCGCTTTAGCGGATAAGTTAGTAAGTCAAAGTTGCATCCGCTTAGGGTTATATTCAAAAGCAGCTCGTGGGTATCGACTTGCAGACGATAAACCTTTAAAACCAAGTAAGTCAATTGGGTTTGTGCAGTTAACGAATACATCAAGCCAAGAAAAAGCATTGATGGAAGCGATGAATTTTGGCATTCGGTTTGTGCAAAAACACGAACAGTGTTACTTCGATAAACCAAGTTTAAAAACGCTAAAAAGAGTGACGGACGGCATTAGCTTAATTCGCCATACGTTTTGGTTATACGACGATATTGTTTCTAAAGAAAATACCGAGTATTTACGTACTGAACTTAAGTGGCTATTGAGTGAATTAGCATGGGTAGAAAATGCGATTCAATTAAAAACATACACATCTAAACGTCATGCATTTTACAAAAAGATAAATGCAGCACCTGCCTTAGCTCAAGTTATTAATGATTTAAAAGAATTACAGCCAAGCATTGATGATATTAATGCGCTATTTCACAGTGCGCGTTATAACCGTTTACTGCTATCGCTAACAACTTGGCTGATAGATAAACAATGGCGTAAAGATTGGGGCCAAGTTGAGCTTCAAGCTTCAGAAAAGCCGGTTTTATCAATTGCAAATCGGTTGTTTAATAAAGACTGGAAAAACCTTCATCACTTATTACCTAAAGAGCAAACACTCAACGTAACTGATTATTTGAGTTTGCGAATGCAGTTAGAAAATAGCCTACTGAGCGGTAATTGTTTAGGCTCTTTATTTGATAATGAAGAGCGGTTAGAGTTTCGACTGCCTTGGTTAGATATTTCCCATGGTATGTATGAGCTGAGCACGCTAGAGTATTTAAAGCAGCTATGCGCGGGTCAGGAAGATGAGCAGCTTGCTAAGATTCAATCTTGGCTTGAGCAAAAATCTGAATACTTAGTCAGCGCTATGGAACAAAGCCGGCTTGCGTCTTTTGATAAAGACCCTTATTGGCAAAAATGAGAGTAACGCACTTTTGTAATATCAACTTAATTCAAAAGTGCGTAGGCATTGTGCTTTTAACTCAATGCTTTTACGTTTACTCAGAGCCTGTATGGCAAGAGTATAAAAATAAGCAAGGAGTGAGTGTACATTATCAAAGTCACAGCGATAACACGTTTGAAGTTAAAGGTGAGGTGGATGTAGAGTACGTATCTGCAAAGGACTTTTTAGAATTACTCAGTGATACAAATGTAGCTCCGCACTGGGTAGAAAATGTCTCCAAAGTACGTGTCATTAAAACGTTAAGCCCTTCAGAAAATATTGTATATAGTTACTTTGACTCTCCATGGCCAATAGCGAATAGAGATGTTGTAACCTATTCGTGTTACTCACAATTAACCCCGCAACAAAGTTTACTTGTTGTTAAAGCGCATCTAAATGAGCTGCCACTTTATAAAAATGTGGTCAGAATCGAAACCTTAACTGCACATTGGTTGTTAACTCAACACAATGGTAGTTTAAATATCGTTTATCAGGTTTACGCATTGCCAGGTGGAATTATTCCTACTTGGGTTAACAATAAAGTAGGGCTCAATAGTGTTTTTAAAACCCTTTTTAATTTACGCGATATGCTGGCCCATAAAAAGTATCAAGCAAAGGAGCCTGTAATTGAAGCAGGAGCATGTTTAAGTACTGAGTAGGCAAGGTTTTACAACCTCGAATTATTTTCAAGTTTACTTAAATTACTTACAAAAATAGGGGGACGGCTGTACAGAACAGGATATTTAATTTTTAAACGTGATCAACTGTAAAAAAAAATGGCTCAAAGCAGAGCCATTTATAAATTGACGATTAATATTTTGCTGCCTGAGCCTCTTTAGGCAAGGCTTTTAATATGAAGTCGCGCAAGTCATTATTTGAGCGCTTAAGGTCTGCATGACGAAGATACATCATGTGTCCGCTTCTATAGCCTTTAAAGCTTAAACGGTCTTTCATTTTTCCGCTTGGATCTAATTGCCACAATGTATATTTAGCATCAAAGTAATTAGTTGCACCATCAAAGTAGCCTGATTGAATCATTACATTTAAATATGGGTTTTGTGCCATTGCTAAACGCAGGTTTTCGCCAGTATTGTTACCCGTTCTATCCCATGGATGGACATTACCAAATAAATTGTATTTTACATCAGTTTTATAGTTTAGCTCGTCACGTAAATAGTGATTTATTGCTGGTGTAAATGAGTGTAACCACGAAGTCAGTTCGGCCCAATAATCTGGAGACTCACCCGCATCACGTTTATCTATTCCTAAATAACGAGAGTCTAGGCGACCGACTGTTTGACCGCGATCGCGCAGTAGCTCTTTCCAGAAAAATTGAGTTGGAATATCTAAGTTGTTTTGTTTAACAAACTTCTCTGACAAGCCTGCATAATCGGCCATTTTCTTTATAATGCGATGCTTTTCGTCTGCGGCAATAAACCCGCCTTTCGCTAATGCTGGGATCAATTCGTTGATTGTAAATTGCTCTACTTCGGGGAGTAACTCGTCTAAGTCTTTAGCTTGTAAATCGGTTTTAAGTGTTTTGTGGTACCAAGCCGTAGCTGCAAAATAAGGCAGGCGGTTAGCTGCTTTAATTGGCCCGTCGCGTTTTATGCCTATATCTGTGGGCGATACAAGTACAACACCATTTATATACATCCATTGACTATTTTGAAGCTCATGAGCAAGGCCTGATACACGTGTTGTACCATAGCTTTCACCGATTAAAAATTTAGGTGAACGCCATCGTTCAGCTCTGTTTACAAATGTATTGAGCCACTCTGCAAGGTATTTAATATCGGCGTTAACACCAAAAAATAGCTCTTTTTGTTTTGCTTTAGTAGGAAGCTCGCCTTTATCGTTTTCCAGTACGCGGGAGTAGCCAGTATTAACTGGGTTTACATACACAATATCGGCAACATCAAGTACGGAGTAAGGATTGTTTTTTACGCCATAAGGTTGGATTGGGTAGCCTTCATCATCGATTTTTAAGACACGAGGGCCAGTATAAGCGAGATGCATCCAGACTGAGGCAGAACCCGGTCCACCATTAAAGGAAATAAGTAATGGGCGTGTTGTATTATCATCTACTTTGTCGCGCGTGTAATAAGTGTATTGCAGTGTTGCAACAGCGTTGTCTTTATCATCCCAAACAGGCTGTGTGCCAGTTGCTACTGTATAGGTAAAGCGTTGACCGTTTATATTCGCTTTGTGTTGGGTTATTACTTTGCTATCAATGTCGATGCGGCGTTCGTTACTTGCAAGAGAGGCGGTACTGAGTATTAATGTAATCACAGTTATCGATAAACTGATAATACGATTAAGCTTCATGATGTTTCCTAATTATTGTTGATAAGCTATTAAAGATAATAATGAGCAAAATAACAAAAGTATTGAGACTAGTCGTCGATATTACTAGTTAAGTAAAGATAATACGTTTAAAAAAGGCTGTTTTCTGTTTACTTATTTAGCTAATCGTAAAAATCAGGTATATTTATTAGGGTCTGTTGAACTTTCAAGGTTAAATTTGCAGCAGTCTGTTTGGTATTTAGGCAAGACAGCGCCTATGTAGTGTGGTTATTCCCCATAAATAGGCGATAACGCAGCATCAATGCCAAACAGGCGCTGCCCAAAGGGTTCTTCCTAGGGGCTATTTACTCTTTGTTGCTCGGTTTTTACTTAGCCCACTAGGTTGCAAACCTCGCGCCGCGATTAAATAGCCCCTAGTTTGAACAAATTTTAATCCGCAAAGTTCAACAGACCCTAGTAGTTTGTATTTAGAGTTTGCAAACTATTACCAATCAAATCTAATGGAATTCGCTTTAATTTTAATGCGCAATATAACAATGCTTAGCAGGATGTTTATTATTCACGAGTTTTTGCTATTTTAGCTGCAAAAATGAAATGCGATTATTTTATATTTGTTACTGACGGTATAAAGTTAACCAAAGTAAAGAGAAGAACTATGCAAAGAGTATTAGTGGTTGAAGACAGTAAAGTAGTACAGCAGGTTTTACGCCACTTAACTGCACAGTACCTTGATGTCGCTATTGATTTTGCTTGGTCTTTAGCTGAATGTAAAAGCTATGTAGAAAAACATGATTATTCACTCGCTTTAGTTGATTTGACCCTACCAGATGCGCCTCATGGTGAAGTTGCGCAGTACACCTTGACTAAAAAAATCCCCACAGTTGTACTTACGTCTAAAATTGACGAATACAAACGCCAGCAAATGCTTGAACTTGGTGTTGTTGATTACGTAATTAAGGATAATCGTGATTCTTATCATTATGCCGTAAAGCTTGTGGCGCAATTGCTAAGAAACCAAGGGTGCAAAGCGCTTATTGCCGATGATTCAATGCTGAGCCGCTCATTAATGAAGCAAATGTTAGAAAAACAATTGTTTGATGTAACCGTAGCTAATGATGGCCAAGAAGCGCTTAATCTATTAAAAGCGGATCCAGAGATAAAGTTGTTAATGACTGACTATGCTATGCCTGTAATGGATGGCTTTGAACTTGTTAAAGCGGTTCGTCATTTTAGAGGCCGTGATGATTTAGCTATTATTGGTTTGTCAGGTGCGGGCAAGCATGGTTTATCAGCGCGATTTATTAAATATGGCGCAAACGACTTTTTGACTAAACCGTTTATGAATGAAGAGTTCCACTGTCGAGTATTGCAAACAATGGAGCAGCTTTCATTAATTGCAGATATAAAAGAAAGTGCCTTTAGAGATGATTTAACGGGTTTGTATAATCGCCGTTATTTTTATCAATATGCGGAAAAGCTATTAAAAAATAGAAATCAAAATAATACGCTCGCTTTACTTGATGTTGATCTTTTTAAAAATATTAATGACAAATTTGGTCATGAAGGTGGAGATCAGGCGTTAAAACAAGTAGGTTCACTTATTCGTTCTACGTTCTCTAACTTTATAGTTGCGCGAGTAGGCGGTGAGGAGTTTGCAATTATTTTACCTGAAATCGAACTAACAAAGGGCAGAGAATATTTAGAAGCATTTAGAAAAAAAATGGCGAGTTATGATTTTTCTATCAGTGACAAGTCTTGCACTATTACTATAAGCATTGGTTTAGCTGAGTTTCAAAATACCAGTTTAACTGATGCTATGCGAACGGCCGACAGTGCTTTGTATAAAGCTAAAAACAAAGGTCGTAATTGTATCGCATAATATTTAGTTAGCTTTTTAGTGCGAGGTTAGTTTACGCACCAATGTAGCTATATTGTTAATATAACGCACCTAAATGGTGCGTTTTTTTGATTTTATTTTTATTTTTATCCTTAAGTTGTTGTTTAAATTAAATATAAAATACTGGCATAAAGGTTGGATTGTATTAGTCAATAGGATAACAATAAAGAGTCCGAGGGGGCCGCTATGAAAATGATTAGTGCAATTATAAAACCATTTAAATTAGATGATGTGCGTGAAGCACTTGCTGATTTAGGGATTGAAGGAATGACCGTCGTTGATGTAAAAGGTTTTGGGCGTCAACGAGGTCATACAGAGTTATACCGTGGTGCAGAGTATCAAGTTGATTTTATTCCTAAAATTAAACTTGAAATTGCAACTCGAACTGAAAACTGCCAGCGTGTTGTAGAGGCAATTACTAAAATCGCATCAACAGGTAAGATCGGTGATGGCAAGATTTTTGTATACGACTTAGATCAAATTGTTCGTATTCGTACAGGCGAACTTGACGAAGAAGCGATTTAAGGAGGCATCATGGAAAATACAATAATAGAATTAAAATTCTCACTCGATACCTTCTATTTTTTAATATCAGGTATATTAGTAATGTGGATGGCAGCAGGTTTTGCGATGTTAGAGGCGGGTTTAGTTCGCTCTAAAAACACCGCTGAAATTTTGACTAAAAATGTCGCGCTCTATTCAATAGCATGTACGATGTTTTTATTAGTTGGCTACAACATTATGTATGTAGACAATATTGAAGGCGGTTTAATTCCCTCAATAGGTGCTTTAATTGGTACACAAGCTGCTGATGCAAATCATTCTTTAGAGTCTGATTTTTTCTTTCAAGTCGTTTTTGTTGCAACTGCCATGTCGATTGTGTCAGGTGCTGTTGCTGAACGTATGAAACTATGGGCCTTTTTAGCATTTGCTGTTGTTCTGACTGGCTTTATTTACCCTGTTGAAGGTTATTGGACATGGGGCGGTGGTTTTTTATCTAAAATGGGCTTTGTTGATTTTGCAGGCTCTGCAATCGTGCATGGCGCAGGTGCTGCCGCCGCACTAGCAGGTGTTTTAATTTTGGGAGCTCGTAAGGGGAAATACGGTAAAAATGGTGAAATATACCCAATTCCAGGTTCAAACTTGCCCCTTGCTACACTCGGTACGTTCATACTATGGATGGGCTGGTTTGGCTTTAATGGTGGTTCTCAATTACTGCTTTCTGATAAAGAAAATGCAACAGCGGTAGGTCAAATATTACTAAATACTAATGCCGCAGCTGCAATGGGAGCTATTGCTGCGCTGTTTGTGTGTAAAGTACTTTGGGGTAAATCAGATTTAACTATGGTATTAAATGGCGCATTAGCAGGCTTGGTTGTTATCACCGCAGACCCTCTTTCACCATCACCAGTAATGGCTTGCTTATTAGGTTTACTAGGGGGGGCTTTGGTTGTATTTAGTATTGTTGCTCTCGATAAAGTTAAGATTGATGACCCTGTAGGTGCAATCTCTGTACACGGTGTGTGCGGTGCATTAGGCATTATGTTGGTACCGCTAACCAATGCTGACGCAAGCTATGTTAATCAGCTAATAGGTCTAGTATGTATTCTTGCCTTTGTATTTGTAGCATCATTTATTGTTTGGACTGTGCTTAACAAAGCAATGGGTATACGTGTAACCGAAGAAGAGGAGCTAAACGGGATGGATCAACACGATTGTGGTATTGAAGCCTACCCAGAGTTTGTTTCTGTTCGCAGTAACTAATTCTAAATAGACATGACGGTGTGCTCTGCAAAGCCCTACTTCGGTAGGGCTTTTTTTGTTTCAGGAAGGGTTAACTTTTCGGATGTTAGGGTATGTTCAATATGCTAAGCTCACACTCGTGAATAACCTTGGAATAAATTACACTTAAATGGCTGATAATAAAAAAATACCTACCAGTAAACCTGCAACTAAACGTGTGAGTAAGCCATCAGGCACTGCAAAGAAAAAAACCTCAAAAAGCACTAAAAAAGCAGTAAAAAAAACGCTGCAACGCTCTTTCATGAAAAAAGTATGGTCAGTGTTTTGGAAGCTAAGTTTGGCTGTTTTTATTGCCATGGCAATGTATTTTATTTATCTAGATTCAAAAATAACACGTCAATTTGAAGGAAATAAATGGCAACTTCCAGCGCAAGTCTATGCGCGGTCAATGGCATTTTATCCAGGACAATTTTTATCAAGCCAAGAAGTAATATGGGAACTTGAACGTCTAAATTATTCATTAGTTAATAGATTAAGCCGAACAGGACAGTTTGTTAAAACGGCCAGTAGTATTAAAATTTATCGTCGTGATTTTGAGTTTTACGATGGATTTGAAGCGTCGCATATTATTGAATTGCGTTTTTCAGGGCAAAAAGTCGCAACGATTAAAGATAAGTTTGGCAGACGCTTAAATAGTGCGCGCTTAGAGCCTGTTCAAATAGCCCGTATAGGCAATGATTCTAAACAAGATAGAGAGTTTGTGCCGCTTGATAAATTTCCAGCCATGTTAAAAGACACATTATTAGTGGTTGAGGATCGTAATTTTTATGAGCACCATGGTGTGTCGGTGTTTTCTATTTTACGGGCGCTTTACACTAATATACGCGCAGGTCGTACAGTTCAAGGCGGTAGTACACTTACTCAGCAACTAGCTAAAAATATTTACTTAACGCGTGAACGTTCTTTAATGCGTAAAATAAATGAGGCATTTATTGCTCTTATTCTGGATTATCGCTATTCAAAGGATCAAATATTAGAAGCGTATTTAAATGAAGTCTATTTAGGGCAATCTTATAACCAAGGCGTGCACGGTATGGGGCTCGCTGCAGACTTTTATTTTTCTAAACCCGTTGATGAACTAGAATATGATCAAATTGCTCTGCTGGTGGCAATGGTTAAAGGACCCTCTTATTACAACCCTCGTCGTTACAAAGAGCGCACAATGGAACGTCGAGATCTCGTTCTGCGTCTTATGGTAGAAAATAAACTGCTTAGCACAAAGGAATATCGCGCATCGCTTAAACGCCCTATTGATATTGCGCCAATGAAAGCAAGTTTACAAAAATCATACCCAGGCTATTTAGAGTTAGTAAATCGAAAATTAAATAAGCTATTACCAAATAAACAAACGCTTGATGCCGGCGTGAGAGTATTTACTTATTTTGATCTACAAAAACAAACAGCAATGGAAGAGTCGATAAAAAATAGTCTACCGTACTTAGAAAGACGCCCAAAAACAGAAAAATTAGAAACTGCGATGATTTCTGTTAACGTAGAAAAAGGCGGTGTATCTGCGCTTGTTGCAGGCCGTGATGTGCGTTACTCGGGCTTTAACCGTGTTTTAGATACAAAGCGTAATATAGGATCGCTTGTTAAACCCGCAGTGTACTTAACGGCGCTACAATTACCGCATTATAATTTAGCTACACTGCTTGATGATTCACCATTACAGGTGACAAACGAGCAGGGTAATGTGTGGCAACCAGAGAATTTTGATCATCAATACCGTGGTGCAATCCCACTTTATAAAGCATTTAGTAATAGTATTAATATTCCGGCGGTTAATTTAGGGCTTGATGTCGGTGTTGACCAAGTAGCAAAGACTTTAAAAGGGCTCGGTGCGACGGGGAGAATAGATGAATACCCATCGCTACTTTTAGGTGCTATTGAAATGTCTAGTTATGAAGTTGCTCAATTATATACAACGATAGCTGCAGATGGCGAATACAGACAACTTACTGCAATATCGGCCCTTACCGATTCTGTAGGCAAAGTGCTTTATAAGCATATTGTAAAGCCAGAATCCAGATTTGATAAAGACGCGATTTACATGACTAAGTACGCAATGAAGCGTGTAACTAAAGACGGTACCGCTAAACGCTTAAATTTACATTTTCCGTCAATTCAACTGGCAGGTAAAACGGGAACCAGTAATGATTTGCGTGATAGCTGGTTCGCAGGGTTTGATCAAAACACGGTAACGGTAGCTTGGCTTGGTCGAGACGATAATAAAAGTACGGGACTAACTGGCAGTGTTGGGGCACTAGAAACGTATATTCGCTATTTAAAACGACTTAACCCCCAAGCCATTGCTGATACACGCCCTGCATCAATTCGCTGGGCGTTTGTTAACGAGCAAACTGGAAAACAAGCCCCACCAGGCTGCGGAAAAGTAATTCAATTACCTTTGAGAGCTAGTGAATTTGAACCAAGACCAAGTTGTTAACAACATATGGTAATTTACGTTTGAACTTTTGAATAGATATAGATTTAGCGTTTTTATGGTTTTAGTTATAAAAAAGAGATGCATCAAGCTATTTTTGTAATAAGTGTTTTCTTTTATTTTAGAATTAATCTGTTTTTTTGGTTGAATATTGAACTTTATATTTAACAAAAAGTTGCATTTGTGTTGACTGTGATTGTCTTCTGGGTTAATTTTTTTGTGATAATAATATAAATAACAATTAAATTAGGGATATTTAATATGAAACAGTCATCATTATCGCATGCAATAAAGCTTTCTATATTTGCTACCTCCATTGCCGCATCAAGTTATACTCCTATGCTCATTGCAGCAGAAAAAGGAGCTACTGAAAGCGTTGAGCGTATTGAAGTAACAGGTTCACGAATTAAACGTGCTGCGATGCTAGGTGCAAGTCCAGTTACAACCGTTACTTCAGAAGATATTAAAGTTGCTGGTATTACGAGAGTGGAGGATCTATTAAATGATCTGCCAGCCGTATTTGCAGGGCAAACATCGGGTACAGCCAATGGCGCGACAGGGACTGCAACTGTTGATTTAAGAAACTTAGGCCCATCGCGTACTCTAGTGCTAATTAACGGACGACGCATGCCATCAGGCTCTCCATCAGCGGGAGGAATAAGTGCTGATATAAATCAAATTCCAGCCGCACTAGTTGAAAGAGTTGATGTATTAACAGGTGGCTCTTCTGCAACATATGGTTCAGATGCTGTTGCAGGGGTTGTTAATTTTATTCTTAAAGATGACTTTGAAGGTTTCCAATTTGAATATCAAGGTAGTATGTATCAACATAAGAATGATCATGGCGATATGCAAAGAGCGTTGGATGATGTAGGTTTTGAGGCGCCAGAAAAAAATGTAACAGATGGAAATACTCACGACTTTTCTGTTTTATTAGGTGTAAATTCAGCGGATGGACGCGGTAACTTAACAGGCTATGCAACACTTCGTGAAGTTGATGCCGTAACACAAAATAATCGTGATTACAGTGCGTGCGCAATGAATACTGATAAGAGTGGTAAACGTGTTTGTGCAGGTTCAAGTACAATACCCACGGGTCGATTTACTGATTTTGATGAGTTAGATTTAACAACGAATGGTAATACATTTGTTGAGCGTGATGGCTTGCTTTACAACTATGGACCACTTAATTATTTTCAACGTCCAGATACTCGTAAAACATTTGGTGTAACAGGTCATTATGATTTATCTGACTCACATACTGTATACACCGAAATGAGTTATATGGATGATAGAACAGTTGCACAAATCGCACCGTCGGGATCTTTTTTTAATGAATCGATCGACATTCAATGTGATAACCCTCTATTGTCTGAACAACAGTATAATAAATTGTGTGATAGCAGGGGCTTAGGCCGAGATGATGCGGTTTCTATGTTTATTGGAAAGCGTAATGTTGAAGGTGGGCCTCGCCAAGATGATTTAAGACATACTTCATCTCGTTTTGTATTAGGTATACGAGGTGAAATAAATGACGACTGGAGCTACGACGCATTTATGAATTTTGGTTCAGTTGCGTATGTTCAAACTTACGAGAATGATTTATCTATCAAACGAATTGGTCGAGCGCTGCAAGCAGTGGAAGATGATAAAGGGAATATTGTTTGTAAGTCAGTTGTTGATGGCTCGGATCCAAGCTGTGTTCCTTGGAATGTATTTGATCCAAGTAAGATTGATAAAAGCCAATTGGATTATTTAACTATCCCACTTTACTCACGTGGTGACACAAAGACAAAGCAACTTAGTGGTTATGTTACAGGTGATTTAACTGATGCTGGAATTATTGTACCGGGTACCTCAACGGGCGTTGGCGTTGTATTTGGTTTTGAGCATCGTAACGAATACCTAACTCTTAATCCGGATGGTAACTTCACTTCTGGTGATGGAGCAGGTCAAGGTGGCCCTACTAGCGGTGTAACAGGTGAGTTTGATGTAAATGAGTTCTTTACAGAATTTAATGTCCCGCTTGTAGAAGATACATCATATGCTGAGTATATTACACTTGAACTAGCATATCGTTACTCTGATTACTCAACAGATAAACAGACAAATACGTATAAAACAGCTTTTGATGTTCGTTTTAACCAACAAGTTGGTTTAAGAGCTAGCTATCAACGAGCTGTACGAGCTGGTAATGTCCGTGACTTATTCAGACAGCCAAGTCAAGGTCTATTTAACTGGGAAGATCCATGTGGTGCTGGCGCTAAAAATCCACTAACAAAAGAGCAATGTGCGAGAACAGGTGTTACGGATAGCCAATATGGCTCAAAAGCATTAATTAATGATGCGGGACAGTATAATTCTGTTACTGGTGGTAATCCTGATTTAGCACCTGAAAAATCAGATACATATTCATTCGGTATTTTACTATCACCAATAGATAACTTAGATATCGCTATTGATTATTTTAATATAACAGTAAGTGATGCTATTCAAGCAATTCCTGAGGCTTCAATCCATAACGAATGTGCCGTAAATGATATTAAAGAGTTTTGTGATTTAATTAACCGAGATCCAAAGACTGGCTCGCTTTGGGTTGGCAGTAATGCAATTACAGCGACAGATGTAAATATTGGTGAAATTGAGACGGCTGGTATTGATTTTGATATTTCGTATCGCCATTCTTTAGAGGAATTAGGTAGTCTTCGTTTTACTATGGTGGGTACTTTTCTAGATAAATTCTCAGTTCAAAATTTACCTGGTGGTGATATAGATGATTGCGTAGGCTATTGGGATCGTGCTGTATGTGAAGCTCCTATGCCGAAACTACGTACAAACCTAAGTGCAACTTGGATGACACCATGGGATGCAAATTTAACCGCGAAAGTTCGCTATTTTGGTGATACAGATGAATATACTCGCGACTCAAAAAATGAAGTTGTATCAGGGCCAACCACTTTGAATGCGCAAACATATTTTGACTTAGCCGGTAGTTGGAATGTGAACTCTAGTATTAGTGTTAGGGCGGGGATAAATAATCTATTTGATGTTACTCCACCGCTTATCCCTAATGGCCCTTCAGGTGTCGCTAATGGTAATGTTTTCCCAGGTTCATATGATGCACTGGGAAGGTATTTATTTGCTGGTTTTACTTATAGCTTTAACTAAGTATTAGAAGCTGTTTCTGTTTAGGTACATAAGCGGTTGTGATCTATAAATTTTATATTGTGAGCAAGTCGCCCGTTATTTAAACTGAATTCAGCAGTATTAAATAATAAAGAACCCAAAATAAATCTTTATTTTGGGTTCTTTTTATAGGAAAAAAAATGAGAAATACTTTATTGTTTATTGTACTGATTGCTCTTTCTGCATGTACATCTACGCCAAGTGAAATGGAGACTACACAAGTTGATTCTAAAAATGATGCATCTAATTTAAAAAAGCATAACTCTCAAAATTATGTATGTGACAAAGAAATTATCACCGGAACTAAGTTTCAGAAAAAACGTTGTCGTACAACCGAACAGATTGTTGCAGATAAGGCTCAAGCAAGAGAAATGTTAAATTCTCAAAAAAGTTCTGCCGGAGTTCAAAATTAAACTCTTTAAAATTATCTAATACCATATATGGTATTAAACCGAGCTAAAAGTAAAACAGCCTTAGGGCCTGTTGACCTTTCAGGATTGAAATTTGTTCAATCTAGAGGCGATTTAATCGCGGCGCGAGGTTTGTAATCGAGTGGGCTAAGTAAAAACCGAGCAACAAAGAGTTAATCGTCCCTAGAAAGAACCCAAAGGGCAGCGCATGTTTGGCATTTATGCTGCGTTATCGCCTATTTATGGGGAATAACCACTCTGCCTTGCCTAAATACCAGACAGTCTGCTGCAAAATTAATCACGAAAGGTCAACACGCCCTAGGGTCTGTTGATCTTTGCGGATTAAAATTTGTTCAATCTAGGGGCTATTTAATCGCGGCGCGAAATTTGTAATCGAGTGGGCTCGGTAACTGCTCCTGCGTTACCCTAATGACTTACATCCATGTAAGAATAAGTAAAAACCGAGCAACAAAGAGTAAATAGCCCCTAGGAAGAACCCTTTGGGCAGCGCCTGTTTGGCATTAATGCTACGTTATCGCCCACTTATGGGGAATAACCACACTGCATAGGCTCTGCCTTGCCTAAATACCAAACAGACGGCTGCAAATTTAACCTTGAAAGATCAACAGACCCTAGGGCTATTTGTGTTTCGAAAAACCAGTTATAGCAATTGATAAAATATACTTAACTAGTAAAGTTTGGGCCTGTTGACCTTTCAGGATTAAAATTTGTTCAATCTAGGGGCGATTTAATTGCGGCGTGAGGTTTGTAACCTAGTGGATTCGGTAACTGACCCTGCGTTACTCTAATGGCTTACATCCCTATAAGAATAAGTAAAAACCGAGCAACAAAGAGTAAATAGCCCCTAGGCAGAACTCTTCGGGCAGCGCATGTTTGGCATTTATTCCACGTTATCGGCTATTTATGGGGAATAACCACACTACATAGGCTCTGTATTGCCTAAATACCAAGCATACAGCTGCAAACTTAACCTCGAAAGATAAACAGGCCCTATTCCAATAGTGTTAGTTATTACCTCATTGCAATTAACTTTAATTAAGATTTAAAGAAGCCCATTGATTTTGTTAAGTCGTTCGATAGGCGACTTAATTGTTGTGCATCTTGTAAAGTTGATTGAGCCGAGTTTAATGTTTGATCCGCTAAATTGCTTACTTCTTGTGAGTCTCTAAGTGCCTGTGTTGTCGCATTTGACTGCTGCTTAACACGTTCAGAGATCACTTCACCTTGGTGTTTTATATTGCCCATGCTTTGTTCGGCGCTTTGTAATGCCGTATTGGTTTCAGTGGCCGCTTTTACTGATTGTTCCATTTTGTCTACGCTGGAACGCATTTTCTGTTGTGTGTCGTCAGATGCTTGCTGTAAAGAGGTAATAATTTGATGAATTTCTTGAGTCTGAGTTTGTGTTCGCTGAGCAAGTGTTCTTACTTCATCAGCAACAACGGCAAAGCCTCGTCCGTATTCACCGGCTCTTGCCGCTTCAATGGCGGCGTTAAGGGCTAGTAGGTTTGTTTGATCTGCAATTTCGCTGATCCCTTTACTTACTTTACTTATTTCTTGGCTATCTTGCGCCAGTTTATCAAGAGCTTGTTGGCTTTCTGCAAATTCAATTTGCAAATCTTGCATATACTTAGCGAGTTCCATTGTATTGCTTGAACCCTGTTTAACGTGTGCTGCGGCGTCTTGAGCTATAAGTGTTGCTTGATGCGCTGACTCTTCAACAGTATGTGCGCTTTGAGCCATATCGCTTAATGCGCTGTGGATAGCGTTTACACGAGTTTGTTGTTTGCTAACATCATCACTAGTTTGGCTACTGGCTTGCGATAATGATTTAGTTGCACTACAAAGTTCTATCGTGCTTGTTTTTACATTTGATAATAAGTGAGAAAATGCATTAAGCAGGGCATTATACTGTAATGCAATCGTACTCATTTCATCACTGCCATTTGATTCAAGTGTTGCTTTCAAGTCGCCGTTTGCTGCTCTATTTGCCGCTTCTGCAAAGCGGTTAATTGTATCTACGACAGCAAAATAAAAACCAATCATTAAGTAAAAAGCAAAAAGTAGGCTTATAACCGATGCGGCTAATACGATATCACGGGTCCATTGTTGGATTTGTAGCTTTTCACTTACTAAGGACTCTAATGTTGGAATGCTTTTATCAATTAATGCATTAATACTATTATGAACATCATTTGTTAGCTGCGTAAATTCACCTTTGTTTAGTTCTAGATCATCTGGTTCAAGCAGTTTTTTATCTATTGCATTTTTAAATGCATATACAGCGCTTTGTAACTGCTTTAAAGCTGGTGCTAATATTTTATCAACTGATTTTTCTGAAGCGGTTGCTACACTTAATGTCTTATCTAATTGCTTTTCATACAGTGGTAATGACTTATTTAAGTTTGAAAGTGCTATAAAAGTATCTGGTGTAAACTGGTTATTATTAATTACTGTATTTGCACTTGCTGCTGTTAAATTTATCTGCATTATTAATGCTGGAATGGGCGTCACTAAAGCACGATTAACATAAGAACTGGCAAGTTGGCTGTCGAGCGCTAAGTTAGACTGAATTGAAACAAGCTCGAGCACATCATCAGCTTGATTATTTTTTACTGTAAACCCTAATTTTTGTGCAATAGCGATGTTTTTCTCATTTGTTCCTTGAATTTGATTACTAAGAATCGCACGGTAGCCTTTTAAGCCTTGCTGCTGCAATTTTGAGACGTTAATACTATCGCTTAGTAAGGAGACCAAAAAAAACAAACTCAATGCAAGAGGTAGTAATAGTATGCCAAACATCAGGCTTATTTTTGTTTTATATTTTAAATTAGCCATTAGTTTAATTGCAGGCGCTGCAAATTGTCGTAATCCTGACATAAGACTCTCTTGTTATTTTGTAATGGATGAGATAAGTAGACCTTGATTACCTCAATTATCATTCATTTATAGTACTTTACAAATAAAAAAAGCCCTTTCGGGCTTTTTTCAATCTTTAGTCTTAATTACATGCTGCAAAAACAAGTGGTTAAAACTCTAAAAAATAATTTTTATATTAAAGCTTAGCAAATGAGCGTTCAGCTGCCGCTATTGTTTCTTGTACTTCTTGCTCAGTGTGTGCAGCACATACAAAACCCGCCTCAAAAGCTGATGGCGCTAGGTAAACACCTTCTTCAAGCATAAGGTGGAAAAAGCGTTTAAAGCGTTCTAGGTCGCACTCAGTAGCTTGTTTGTAGGTTGTTACTTTTTCAGCATCAGTAAAAAAGAAGCCATACATGCCACCAGCGTAATTGGTTGTTAGCGCTATGCCTGCTTTTTTAGCGCCGACTTCAAAGCCTTCACAAAGCGCTTTAGAAATAGCTTCTAATTTATCGTGCAGGCCAGGTTCACTTAATAACTCAAGTGATTTTAAACCTGCTGCCATCGCAATAGGGTTACCTGAAAGTGTACCGGCTTGATATACAGGGCCAACAGGCGCAATGTAATCCATTATTTCGGTTTTACCACCAAATGCACCAACAGGCATGCCACCGCCAATAACTTTACCTAAACATGTAAGGTCTGGTTTAATGTTGTAATAGGCTTGTGCACCACCCAGTGCAACACGAAAACCTGTCATTACTTCATCAAAAATAAGCACCGATTTATATTCGTTACAGACATCACGCAAACCTTCTAAAAAGCCTGGTACTGGTGGAATGCAGTTCATGTTACCGGCGACTGGCTCTACAATAATACAGGCAATTTCGTCTGCATATTTTGCAAAAATAGCTTTTACTTCATCTAAGTTATTAAATGATACCGTAAGCGTATGCTTAGCAAAATCTTCAGGAATGCCTGGTGAATTAGGTACGCCCATTGTTAGTGCGCCAGAGCCAGCTTTTACCAATAACGAGTCAGCATGACCGTGGTAACATCCTTCAAATTTTAATATTTTGTCGCGACCCGTAAAACCACGAGCTAAGCGAATTGCACTCATTGTCGCTTCAGTACCGGAGCTAACCATACGCACTTTTTCGATTGATGGAACTAGTTCTTTTACTTTTTCAGCCATTAAAATTTCGGCTTCAGTGGGCGCACCGTAGCTAAGGCCGTTTTCGACCGCTTCATGAACGGCTTGCTTTATGGCTGGGTGGTTATGGCCCATGATCATTGGACCCCAAGAGCCCACATAATCAATATAACGATTACCGTCGGCGTCAAATGTAAACGCACCTTCTGCTTTAGTAATAAATAGCGGCGTACCGCCTACACCATTAAAAGCACGAACTGGCGAATTTACGCCACCTGGAATCGAGGCTTGAGCGCGTTCAAATAAGTCTTGGCTAATTGTCATGAAAAATCCTATAAATTGTCACTTGAAAGGGGGTTAGCTATCGCGTTTGCGGCTAAACCAAGGTACGTCTACTTCATACTTCTCGACTTTATTTTCTACGCCGAGTGTTAAAGCAAACAGTGCCATACGAATTAATACGCCATTTTGTACTTGGCGAAATATAGCTAAATTGTCGTTAGTGTTTAAGTCGTTATCGAGCTCATTGGCTTCAATGCGACTATCGCGCGGTAGAGGATGCATAAGTACAGAGTTAGGTTTACAGTGTGCACTGTAAATTGATTGGCTAATTCTAAATCCACCACGGTATTTATTTGCTTCTTCTTGAGAAGGGAAACGCTCTTCTTGAATACGTGTTTGGTAAACGATATCGGCGGCTAAATTACCTTCCATTTTATTTACTAGTTCAATTTTATGACCCGCGTTATCCACTGCATCTAAAATGTAATCAGGCATTTGTAAGCCATCAGGAGCAACCATCGAAAATTTTATGTTTTTATAATGGCACAACAGTTTTGAAAGCGAGTGTACGGTACGGCCGTATTTTAAATCGCCTACTAAGGCTATGTGCATACCATCGATATTTTGATCAAACCTGCTGAGTTCTCGTTCGATTGTAAGTAAATCAAGTAATGCTTGAGTTGGGTGCTCATTTGGACCATCTCCGCCATTAATTACCGGTACGCTGCAGCCCGTAGCAAATTCGCTGACTGACCCCGAGTCTGGGTGGCGCATAGCAACGGCATCTGCATAGGCTGAAATAACACGTGCTGTGTCGTATAGAGATTCACCTTTAGCAAGCGCAGAGCTTTGCATACCTGTTGTTTCGCGAACTAAACCACCGAGTAAGTTAAACGCTGTACCAAAGCTTACACGTGTACGTGTGCTTGGTTCAAAAAACAAGTTAGCTAAAATAGCACCTTCAAGTACGTTGGTACGCTTTTGCTTTTTAGCGTAAGGCTCCATTTTTTTAGCAACTGCAAAAATGCGTTCAATGCAGTCTCTGTCTAGTTGACTAACAGAGAGTATGTTTTCACCTTGGAAACTTAACATGGGGTTATTCCTAGTTTTTCAAAAGGGCACGATAATCCATAAAATGGGGCACGCAATCGCGCATATTATAACAAAGTTAAAATGTTACTTGTGCTCATTAGAGCGCAATAACAATTTTACAAGCTTGGCTTTATCACGGCTAATGCCACTATTATGAGTAGCGCAATAACCGGTAGCTCGTTAAAAACTCGATAAAATCGGTCGGTTTTAGTATTACGATCATGCTTAAAATCGCTTAATAACTTAAAACAGTAACCGTGGTAGATATATAAAATAATCACCAGTACGAGTTTGTAATGTAACCACATACTATATCTAAACCAGTCACGGCCATATTCAACAATGGTTAAAACGCCAAATACAGCCGTTAAAACAGCGAATGGAGTCACAAAATAAAGTAGCCTACGCTCCATTACTTTAAGCATAGAGTTGCACGATTTTTCTTCGCTCATTGCGTGGTAGACAAATAATCTTGGTAAATAAAAAATGCCGGCAAACCACGCAATCATAAAAAATATATGCAAGGTTTTATAAATTAGTAATGCGCTCATACTATTCCTTATTGTTTAAAGTAAGCTGTTACGAATGGTTAGAATATGATGAATTTGATCCCAGCGTAATAGGCCCATAATTTGTTGATTATCTAAAAGATTGTAAACGTATAATGCACCACTTCTTTTATCTTTTAATATATCGAATGCATCAGCTAAGGTTGCTTGGCTACTAATGCCTTGCAGGCTAACGTAGTTTAAATTAATCGCTTGGTCCGACATTAAACTTAAGTCATATTCTGCAAGTCTATAACCATTTTCCTCATCAAATACAATCAGTGGCGTTTGGCTGTCCATTGCATCAAGGGTGTTTTTTATTTGCTCTTTATCGTCTGAATACAGTAATTTAAAATCTTCATCCATATCGTCCATTATGCCCACTTTTTGTAGGGCCTCTGTAGCGGGAGACACATGATACGGCAACCCCTGAAAATCGAGTTGTTGTAAAAATATAGAGCGATTACCAAAAAACTGTAATGCGGTTACATAGGCTGTCGTGATAACAAGCATGGCCGGTACGATAATTTCAGGTGATGATGTTAGCTCCATGACCGTTGTTAAGGCTGCAAGGGGAGCATGCAGGGTTGCGGCCATTAATCCAGCCATTCCCAAAACACCATAAGTACCCGCTATATCAGTGCCAGGGCTAATAAATTGCGCACAAAAAGCCATCAGAGTTCCAACTAATACGCCAAGCCCAATCACAGGGCCAATTAACCCACCGGGAATACCCAAACCAATTGCAAATAGCGTAGCAAGTAATTTAGCAATTAAAATAGTGGTGAGTAATTTTACGTTATCAGGAGATTCAACCGCAATGGTAATCGCACTCATACCTGAGCCCATTGCTTGAGGTACTGCATATGCAATTAAGCTAGCAATACACCCTGCAATCAGTAAACGAGGAAACATGCTTAAAGGTTTAAATGTTTTAATAATTAACATTAAATTTTGATTGAAGCTAAATGCAATAGCACCTAATGCCATACCACATAATATTAAATACGGATAATGCCAACCACTCAATGGCGCTATTGTAATAAGTGCCAGCTCAGAGCCTTCACCAAATACAAACTGAGTAGCTAGTGCGCCGGTCACCGCAGCGAGCATAATAGGCACAAATATATGGACTTTATACTCCCTAAGTACGACTTCCATTACAAAAATAACGGCAGCAAGAGGCGTGTTAAATGATGCAGCAATACCGGCTGCAACACCACACCCGCTCAATGTCCTCATTGCATTATGAGGTAAGTGAAGTTTATCAGCTAAAATGCTCGCGCCTGTGGCACCCATATGAACAGAAGGACCTTCTCGACCGACCGAAAAGCCACTAATAAGGGCTAGTGCGCCACCAACAAACTGATTTACAGTATTATAAAGTGGCATTTGTCCGTAATGACGTTTAATACGATGAATAACAAAGGGAATACCTAAACGGTAATGTTTAAAGCCAGTAAATGCAGCAAAACATGCGATTAAAAGTGCCGCTATTAGTGGCATTAAAACGCGCTCAAGAGTAGGTAAGGTAGTAAAGTCGTCAGGCGTTTCTAAAAATAGGCTTTGGAAAAATAGAATGGTTAAACGAAATAAAATAATAAAAAATGCAGCAATCAATCCGGCAACTACGCCTAATAAGCATAATTGTACAGATGTTTTAGGTTTTGCCAGCCGACGCCTGAGCTGCTCAAGCCACATGCATTATTTCCTCAAAGCATTTTCAGCGTGCAGTTTAGCAAAAGCTTATCACTAAGTCCTTTTGATTTTAGAGTTTTGTGCAAAGACCTCTTGTGGCAAAAGGTAATCAGTATGTTAACTCTGTTATTGCTTATCAAAATGATCTTTCAGGATTAAATTTAACCCTAAAAGATCAATATATCTTAAACAATAAACTTTTTAAGTAAGTCTTGTTGGTCTTTTACGTTTTCAGCTAAGCTAGTATTTGTCTCAAATTGCTCCTTAGCGTATTCATCAACTTGCACACTAATATCTTTAATATCAATGGTGCTTTTATTTATATCTTCAATAACAGTACTTTGCTCTTCGATTGCGGCGGCTATTTGGTAATTTCTATCCATAATATCTTTTACAGACATCGAAATGGTATTGAGTGATTGATTCGCTATTTCGGTTTGTTCAACGCACAGCGTCGCTTTCGTTTTGCTTTTTTCCATTGCTTGTTGAACTTTAGATGAAAATAACTGAATTTGCTCAATCATTAGTTTAATTTCTGTTGTTGAACTTTGTGTTCTTGAAGCGAGTGTTCTTACTTCATCCGCAACGACTGCAAACCCCCGCCCGTATTCACCAGCTCTTGCTGCTTCAATCGCTGCATTTAAGGCAAGTAAGTTTGTTTGTTCTGCAACGTTATTAATAACAGATAATATTTGCTCAATACTATTGCTATGCTCTGCTAGTTGGTTGCTTAGTTCTTGTGAATTCGAGATAGAATTAGACAAATCGGTAATGTCCGAGGTTGTCTTCTCAAAAAGTGTTTTGCTAGAGCTTGTTGAATTATTAACAGAGGTGACTGACGTTGCCGCTTCTTGTGCGCTGGATGCTATTTCTGCAGATGTCGTACTCATTTGATTAATAGCAGTCGCTAAGCTATCAATTAATAAATATTGGTCATTAAGTGACTTACTTGATTCTGTCGATAAGGATTTAGCAGCTGCACTTTGTTCTTCAACATTATTTGCTTTATTAATAACACCACTTACAAGCTCCTGTAAGGATGATAAGAATCGATTAAAGCTTTTAGCAACAACACCACATTCATCCTCAGAGGTTATTTTTAATCGCTGCGTTAAATCTCCGCCACCAGATGCAATTTCACTAATAGCATGCTCTAACTCGTCAAGTGGTTTGAGCAAAATTTTAATTAAGGTTCTAAATACTAAAACACAAAAAGTAATACTAATGATAGCTATAAAAAATGTGCGAATAGTGAATACGGTAAGTGATTCATAGACCTTGTCTTTATCTAATAACATGGCTACAGACCAGTTAACACCGATTTCATCACCAATGGGGTAAAAATATAAGAGTTTAGTTTTTCCTTCGTGTTCTATTTCTAAAATCTGCTTGCTCTGTTTTGGGGATTGTTGATAAATGTCTTGTGTCTGCTTATTACTTAAATTGGCTGTAGGGTGAGTGATTATTTTACCTGAGCCATCAACAACAAATGCAAAACCATTACCATTAAAGTTTATGGTATTAACGCTATCAGCGATATCGCTTAAGCCAAGATCTCCTCCAATAACGCCTTGAAAACCATCTGCAGTATTTATTGCGGTTACAGCCGAAAGTAATAATTTATTGGTTGCCGCATCAGTGTAAGGGGCGGTAAAAGAAATCATTTCATTGTCTTTAGCTAACTTGAACCACGGCCTTTGTTTGAAATCAACACCGGGCGGATTTACTCTGTTTTTATTATTTGAGCGTAGTTCTTTTTCGTCATTTAATGTGCCAAACATTAATAAAAAATCGTCTGTAAAAGCTGGGTTTTCTAACCCAGACTGAAAGTTTTGTTTCGAAAAGTCTGACTCAATGTGTTTTTTTAGAACATTGAGCTGAGCTGATTTACTGATAAGCCAATTGCCAATACTTTGTGAAAGTAGCGACGCATTATCTTGTATATAAGCTGTAGTGGATTTTTTTAGCGTTTGTTGAACGAGTAGATATGTTGTTGTTGCAAGTAGTGAAATGACGATAAATACTACAATACCGGAAGCGATTGAGAACTTTGTTCTAATTTTCATAGGGTTTCACTCTTTAGCTAAATAGGCAATTATTTTTATTATGCATAAATAAATATAGTCTACACTTAAAAAAAGTTTAAATAGTTGAGTCTTTTTATGCAAAAAAAAAGTATTTGTTTTTTGTTTGCTGCATTATGCGCTCCTTTGGTGCAGGCACAAAATGAACAAGATGAGTTACAGGATTTAAAGTCGCAATTAGCGGATATTCGTACTCAATTGTCTGCTTTAAGTTCTTTATCCGTCCAGTATGAAACGATAAATAAGAGAATTGAAGTCCTTGAAAAGGTGGGGGCGCAAAATTCAGAAGATAAACGGCCTCAAAAGCAGATATCTATTTCTACAGATCAAAACATTAAAAATATTCCTTCCAAAAAAGATATAAAAGTATACGCGACAGTTAGGCCAACGTTTGGCTACATCGATGAGGGAAATGAAGCGTCATGGGACGTAAAAGATGCACTTTCTCATGCTGGAATTAAGTCGACTGTGGAATTTAATCAGCAATGGCAAGGCATCTTACACGGTGAATGGGGCATTGATTTATCAAATAACGGCAATTTTGGTAATGCACGACAGGTATATGCTGCAATAGACAGCCCATACGGCAAAGTTGGACTAGGAAAGCAGCGACCAGCTCAATATTTGTTTATTGCTGAATATGTCGATATTTTTAATCACGGCAACAGTCCTTTTGCATATGATCCGGAAAGTATTTTTTTTGTTGATAACCTTCTTACTTATCAGATTAAACAAGGCGATTTTACATGGATGTTAGTTAGTCAGTTTAATGGCACACAAGGCGATAATAAAAGTGACCTTATTAATGGTGGGGTAAGTTACGACAAAGATAACTTGCATGTTGCTTTAACGTATACCAACAAAGGTATATATGAGAATGAACAAGAATTGGGTGACAATAATATTGTTGGCGGATCTTTAGCTTATTCTTTTGATAGCGGTTTTTACTTTGCCCTAGGCTACCAGGCTAAAAAATACAATAGGGATTTAGGTATAGATAGAAATGGGCATACGCTTGATGTGTCAATGGCTTATCCGCTGAGCAAAAATTATAAAGTAAAAATGGGTTATTTTGACTTTGATGATGGCCACCAAGCAGCTCAAACGCAAAATTATAATGGCGCAAACCTTACTCTTGAATGGCTGCCAGCAGAAAACTTACGTTTACATGTTGAATACCTTTACCGAGACTTTGATTATTTAGCTGATTTTAGTTCATTCTCTGTAGGGTTTCGCTACGACTACTCACAAGTGTGGGACTATTAATAGTAAAAACATGCATATACTAAAAAAACCTTTAACACTGACAATGAGTTTACTGCTGTTTGTATGTACATTTACAAGCAACAGCAAAGTCGATATTACTATATTAGCTGACGATGATTATCCACCATATAGCTATTTAGAAAGAGGTGAATTGAAAGGGGTTTATATTAATTTATTGAGACGTGCTGGCGATCAACTAAAGCTAGATTACGACGTTAAAATAATACCGATGCCTTGGAAAAGAGCACTGCTTACCGTAAAAAATGGTGATGTTATAGCGGTAGTTCCCCCGTATTTACATTACGATTCAAGGCCTTTTATTTCATCATATTCGGTGGCATTAGGCACTGAGTTTGTGGTGACTTATTGTCGTGAAAATATTGATTTAAAAGCTACGTTAAATTTAAATTCGGCTACTAATAAACGTGTTCATTTAGGAATGAATGCAGGTTATTTGCTGCTGGATGAACGTTATAAAAAGGCAATAACGCAAGGGCGTATTCAATTATGGGAAAATAAAAGCACAGAAGCTAATGTCATAAAATTACTTACTAATAAAATAGACTGCTATGTTAATGATAGAAAAGCCACACAGTATGAACTAGAAAGCGTAAAAAAAAGCTACCCACAATATGCTGCGATTACGGTTATAGAGAAAGATGAAATTAATCACAGAACTGCACACATAGGCTTTAGCCGTGAATTTACCTCTCCATATAAAGACGATTTTATAAAAAGAATGAATAGGGCTTTGCTTGATCTGATAGATGAATCAGTAACTGAGTAAATCAAATAGTTTATCGTTTGTTATTTCAACATTTTATGTTCTTATCAATTCCAGCTAGGCAATTTTCTTACATAATTTCACACTCTATTGTTGACTGAGCTTTACTCTAAGCGACTTTTAGTTATTAATTATGTGTTCACTACCAATAGTCAGACCGGAGTGCTTACGTTGCTGAATAATCCCCATATTTATTGTATCTATAGGCTTCTCTGGTGCTTTTAAGCAAAGTCTTAGTACGCTAATATAAATTTCTTCAGTTGTATTTATAACACCGTATGTACTTGCGGCAATGCGGGGGATATTTTTTACAGTTACCTACTTTAAGGATAAGAAGTGCTTAGCAATTAAAGGCTATACTTGATTAAAATACTCGGGTATTGGATAATCATGCCATTGCGATATTGAGGGGTTTAAAATGTCTGACGAATTACCAATTAAGTTCAGCGATGCGGCTGCAGTTCGTGTTAAGCAGTTAATCGATGAAG
The DNA here is from genome assembly GCF_014905615.1 of Pseudoalteromonas aliena SW19. Taxonomy (NCBI): domain Bacteria; kingdom Pseudomonadati; phylum Pseudomonadota; class Gammaproteobacteria; order Alteromonadales; family Pseudoalteromonadaceae; genus Pseudoalteromonas; species Pseudoalteromonas aliena. The sequence continues at coordinate 1,175,845 of NZ_AQGU01000025.1, read as the reverse complement.
AAGAAAACCCTGAACTTAAACTACGTGTTTATGTAACCGGTGGAGGTTGCTCAGGTTTTCAATATGGTTTTACTTTTGATGAAAAAGCAAATCCAGGCGATTTAGAAATAGTAAAAAATGGTGTCACCTTAGTGGTTGATCCTATGAGCATTCAATATTTAGTTGATGGCGAGGTTGATTATACTGAGGGCCTTGAAGGTGCTCGTTTTTTCGTATCTAATCCAAATGCAACAACAACCTGTGGTTGTGGTGCAAGCTTTAGCGTTTAATCATGAGCTAAGGTCGAAATAAAAGCCGCTTTTGCGGCTTTTTTAATGCCTAAAAATCGCTTGGGGCGTACTCAGTTATTTGCATTATTAATATAAAAAAACCAAGTACAAATACAGAAAAAGCTAAAATATACATAAAGCCTTTTTTACCTTGCTTAATAGGCACACCGTTATGGCGCAAAAAAAAGTACCAACCTAAACATAATATGATAGGTAATAAAAAAAGTAATCTGAACATTATTTAACCTTTGTCGCGCTGATTATGTCTTAATAATAAACCTGTACCAGTAAAATGAAATAAATTTACCATAAATATTTATAAAAAATGTTTAGCCGAAAAATATAATTTTTTAATGTTTTCTGATAACTTAGGATGAATATTCAGCTTTTATAAATATTAGAGCATGCTCAAACTTGTACCGAGTATGTAATTAATTATTCAACGAAAGTATTAATAGTATATAATGTATCCAAGAGTGAGACGGGCAAAATTTCATTCTTTTAAAAACAAACCTATACCACATTATTAGCGTAGTTTTAGCTGTGTGGGTAAAAGTAAGTAGCAACACGTGCTTAATTAGCTCTATTGCTATTGAAGTAACATTGAGTATCGCTGCTTGCTTACCTACAGCTATTGATAGACTACCGCTTTTATGGGTATGTCAAATCATCGAGTAGGAGATGTAAAATGATGGGCAAGACCGTTTCTTCAGAAGAAAACGCAAAGCTAACAAAATGGCTTAAAAGCAAACGCCAAGAAAAAGGCCATACAATGCGTAGCCTAGCACAAGTGCTTGGTACACCTCATTCATTTATCGGTAAAATTGAAAACCAAGAACGCCGTTTAGATGTAATTGAATTTGTTCGTTATTGTATTGCACTAGAAGCAGATCCGCATGAAGCATTAAGTCTACTTAAAGCTGATTAACGATAAAGTTGCTTAGTTTGTTTTAAGGGGCGTTTAAATGTTCTAAGCAATAAATTAATGCAGGGATGCATTAAATACCTCAATTATTCTCATGGTAATTCTTTTCAAGCTCATATAGCTTATGCCTAATTAAATACAAAAATACCAGCGATGGCAAAACCATTAACGCTGTAAGAATAAAGAACAGTGACCAATTACCCGCTAACCAATCATCAATTACCACACCGCTGTAGCTAGAAAGTAATGTCCTTCCTAAGTTTCCTAATGATGCTAATAACGCATAATGTGTTGCACTAAATGCTCTATCACATAGCATTGAAATAAACGCTACCATTGCGACTAGCGACCATGCTTGTGTAAAACCATCAATAACTATAGCAAAGGCATACAATCTTAAATCGGGACCAACTAACGCAATCCACGAAAATGCTAAATTTGACGCCGCCATTGCAATACCACTTATAAATAAACCTTTAACAATGCCATATTTTTGATTAAATAAGCTGCCAACAAAGGTAAATATAATAGTCAGTACGGCTGTGCCTACTTTTGAAAATGTAGCAATATCGCTATTACTAAAGCCAATTTCTTTATAAAACACAATAGACATGCGGCCCAAAAATGCCTCACCTATTTTAAATAAGAAAATAAAGGCCAATAGCGCGAGTGCTGTTTTAACGCCATTTTTAGTAAAAAACGCTCTAAACGGATCTATAACTGTGACAGCGAGCCAAGCGATGGTTCTAGTAAAAGGAGTTTGTTTTGTTGATGATAGTTTTTCAAGGTATACACGCTCAAGCTCAGCGTGTACTGCTTCTCTGTTTGATTTTGGCTCTTTTGCGAATAGTACACCACTCATTAACAGTAACATTACAGCGGCTAGAAAATAGTAAATTTGCGGCCAATCAAGAGAAGGAATATCCGCCATATAAAACGGAATTGCACCTAAAAGCGCATAGCCAGTCCACCAACCTGATGTCGCCATTGCGGCGGCTGCGGTGGCTTTATGAGATTCGCTTTCACTGAGTGTGTCTATTCTAAATGCATCAATTGCAATATCTTGTGTTGCAGAGGCAATTGCGATCAACAAACAAATTGCAGCAACCATTGCCAAATTTGCTTTAAGATCGAGCCCAGCTAATAGCAGTGTACCTATTAAAATAAAACTTTGGCACAATAGTATCCAGCTGCGACGTTGGCCTAGCCATTTATATAAAAAGGGGAGTTTGGTTCTGTCAATTAGAGGCGACCATAAAAAGTTTATACTGTAAGCGCCAAATACAATGCCAAATAGGCCAATCATACTGCGGCTTAAGCCTTCATCTTTCAGCCATGCAGATAGTACAGAGCCAATTAACACCCAAGGAAAACCACTACTCATGCCAAATATAAAAATATTGATTAAGCGTTTATCTTTAAAATAAGAGAAGTATTCGCTGATTGAGAGAGTTTTGCTCATAGGGCCTTCATTGGCTTAGATGCAGAGCAGCTAGGCTGCTCTTAAAAAATTTATAATGGTGTTTGCTCAAGTAATTTAATATTTAAAATAACAACCGGTGTTTTTGGTACAAAGTCATAACTAATTTTTTCGTTGAATCCTGTTTCTACAGTCATAATTTTATCAAGTGTGTCGTAGCCGTCCATTACGTTACCAAAAACAGCAAAACCCCAATCTTTGTTTGGATTTAGATGATCGTTATTATCCATATTGAAAAAGAATTGGCGGGTTCCCGAGTGTGGTTCTCTGTCTTGGTATGCCATAGCAATGCTGTACATATCGTTTTTTAAGCCATTGCCACTTTCGTTAAAAATAGGATCGTTTTCATGTAAGCCATCGTAATCTTTGTCGTAGCCACCACCTTGAATAACAAAATCGCGCTCATTTTCTATATCGCGCTCAATTCGATGAAAAACACTGCCTTGGTAGCTTTTATCCGACACATAGGTTAAAAAATTATTAACTGTAATGGGCGCTCTTGAGCGATCAAGCTCAACAGTTATACTGCCCATTGAGGTTACGATTTCGACGCGCGGAAAAATATTATCTTTTTGCACAAAGCGGCCTTCTTGTGCCGCTAAGCTATTAATACTGAAAAATAGGCTTAAGCCGACTAGAAAAAATCGTTTCATAATTAACCTTCTAAAAATTCTATTAATTCAGGATCAGACACAATGCGAGTAATCATTTGCTCAGTCAACTTATTAAGCTGACCTTCTATTTTTGCTCGATCGTGACCAAATGGCCCTTCTAAATTAGCACTACCTCGGTACACCTTACTAAAATTGCTTGAAGCGCGAATAACACGAACACCAAGCTCTATTTGGGCTTCGCTGGTATGGCTGACTAGTTTTTCGGTTACCACCGCTTGCAATGCATGAATATCAACTTCAAAGCGCACGGTTGCTAAATTTGAGATGCTTGCACCATTTCGGCTAAGCGCGCTATCTAAAATACTTTTAACTGACTGTGTAATCCCTTGGCTGGCAAACGTTTTTGTTTTATCAGATTCAATAAGCTTAAGCGTTGAAGTATCACCTCGTAAATCAATTACGCTAGTACTTAAGCTACTATTTATTGTGCTTACTTGCCCGCTTTTATAAATTGGGTTAAGGATCACCTGATTAGGCTGATTAGCACAACCAGATAATATAAGTAGCGCACATAGGCTAAAAATAGTTTTAATCATTACGTTCCTAATAGTTTTTAGTTGCGCTAAGCACTACAAACTTCTTATTGGAGCCTAGCAGTTTACAGTTACCAAACATACGATTTAGTTTATCGTGGTAGTCTAAATGACGATTACCGATAATACGTAATTCACCGCCTTGCTTTAAAGTCTCTTTAGCCTGTTTAAACATTTGCCATGCAATATGATCTGTTACCGCTTGTGCTTGATGAAATGGAGGGTTACACAACACCATATCTACGCTGTCTTGAGTGAAGTCAGTTAAACAATCGTTTTCAATAAATTGGCAGTTATCAAATTGTTCAGGCATGTTTTGTTCTACATTTAAACGTGCAGACTCAACCGCCATGTATGACTCATCAACAAAGGTAACGGATGCTTTAGGGCAACGAGCAAGCGCCATAACACCTACAACGCCATTGCCACAACCCAAGTCGATTATGCTGGTTTCTTTTTTAGTTTCTGGTAAATAATTAAAAAAGAATCGAGCACCTATATCTAATGAATCGCGTGAAAATACATTTGCATGATTTGTTATATTAAATTCAGTGCCTTCAAGTGGCCAAGTAATAGGGAAATCAGCTGCTTTGTAGCCACCTTTTGCAGTGCTTAATATAAGGCGTGATTTTTTAACCGCTAAACTTGTTTTTGTTTCACCAATAAATTGCTCAAACGATTTTATTGTTGAATTATGAATTTCTTTTGTTTTACCTGCTGCAATTACCGGTGTACCTGGTGCAAGTATTTCGCTTAATTCACTTAGTTGAAATTGTAAAAAACCCACGTTACGCGGTATTTTTATTAACACTAAATCTATGTCGTCAGGCAATGCAGACAGACTATCTATTTGGCTAAACTGCACCGTAGATAGTTTGTTTATTTGTAAGTTATACGCTACAGCTTGATGGCTAATATAAGAATCGTTAACTGAACAGACCGTTAATTGATTAAAACTACAAGCAAGTGCGCCAAAGCTATCGTTTAAAATAAGCAGTGAGCGACAATCTGGGTGATGTTCGTTAACATAATTGATAAGGTACTCATCGGCTGAATCCCACGCTTGTAAACTGCGGTTTTTTTGATCCAAAGGAAAGCGTTCAAGAGTAAATGTTTTATCGCCTAGTTGGGCTTGTGTCGTCATAATGGTATTTGATCAGTAAACTAATGTAGGTAAATTCTAACATGCAACGGCAAAACGCCAACCCCCAACAGTTACCAAATGGCTTTTCTTATCAAAGTAGGGCACTTAGCGCGCAAAAAAGCCTCGATTTATTTTATTATTTACAAAAAAATCTAACTTGGCAGCAACCCGACGTCACTGTCTATTCAAAAACAGGCCCAATTCCTCGGCTGCAATGCTTTATTAGCGAGCATAATTTTGAATATGGGTATTCCCATAGCAAATTAATAGTAGAGCCTTGGCCTGATATTTTATTCGCAATGCGTAAGCGCTTAGAAAAACATTTAAATCAGCCATTGAATTCTTTATTGGTTAATTATTATCGAGATGGTAACGATACTATGGGCTGGCACAGTGATGACGAAATAGAACTGGGCCATCAACCTACTATCGTGTGTGTATCGCTTGGGGCAGAGCGTGTTTTAAAGCTTAAACAAAAATCGACAAACAAAATAACCGACTTAAAGTTACAAAGTGGCAGCTGTTTAGTCATGAATGGCGACAGTCAACGCGATTATCAACATGCAATCCCAAAGCAAACTACATTAGCTCACCCACGAATTAGCTTAACGTTCAGATACATAAAGCAAATCAAACAAGCTCAATTTTAGTTAGCCAATAGGCTTGGCTAGTTGTTATGATAACAATATAACTTAACTACAAAAATGGTTTTTATGTCAATGCAGCAACAAATTCAAGAAAAAATCAGCAGCGCAATTGCCTGTAAGCATTTAAATGTAATTAATGAAAGCCACATGCACAGCAAAGGCACTGAGTCACATTTTAAAGTTATCGTGGTAAGCGAAGAATTTGCCGGCAAACGCCTGTTACAACGCCATCGTGAAATTAATGAAATATTAAAAGATGAGTTAGCAAATCATATTCATGCACTCGCTATCCATACTTATACACCGGATGAGTATACCGAACAGGGCGGCGAAGCGCCTGATTCGCCTAATTGTATGGGCGGTTCTAAATCTAGCTAAGTAATCGTTTTATAAGACATTTGATTAGTGATTAACTGATCAGATCAGTGTTTTTAGTATTAGCCTTTAAACTAGCGCTAATTTTTATTGTAAAAGATATAGGATCATCAATGGTCATTAAGCCTAAAATTCGTGGATTTATCTGTACCAACGCACATCCAACGGGATGTAGCGAGCATGTTCAAGAGCAGATTAACTATGTAAAACAACAAGGGGCGTTAAAAAACGCACCAAAAAATGTATTAGTTATTGGCGCATCTACAGGCTACGGCTTGGCATCGCGTATCACAGCTGCATTTGGTGGCGGTGCTAAAACACTCGGTATTTTCTTTGAAAAAGAAGGTACTGAACGTAAAACAGGTTCTGCTGGTTGGTACAATACGGCAGCATTTCAAGAAGCAGCAGACGAAGCAGGTCTTTGGTCTAAAAATATTAATGGTGACGCGTTTTCAAACGAAATCAAGCAAAAAGCAATCGACACCATTAAAGCAGATTTGGGTAAAGTAGATTGTATTATTTACAGCCTAGCGTCTCCTCGTCGTACAGATCCAAATACGGGCGAAGTGTTCTCATCTACACTTAAGCCAATAGGTAATGCAGTAACCACTAAAAACTTGAATACGTCAAAACGCGAAATTGACGAAATTACCGTTGAAGCAGCAAATCAAGACGATATCGATAACACCATTAAAGTAATGGGTGGTGAAGATTGGGAAATGTGGATTGAGGCATTAAAAGCCGCTGATGTGTTAGCTGATAATTTTAAAACCACAGCGTACACTTATATCGGTAAAGAGCTAACATGGCCAATATACGGACATGCAACAATAGGTAAAGCAAAAGAAGATTTAGACCGTGCAACGGCTGCTATTAAAGAGTCAACAAAGGATTTAAATGGCGAAGCCTATGTATCATCACTTAATGCAGTGGTAACACAAGCAAGCTCTGCTATTCCTATTATGCCGTTATACATTTCAGCATTATTTAAAGTAATGAAGGCAGATGGTACTTACGAAGGTACAATTGAGCAGATCCAAGCACTATTTAGTGAAAACTTATATGGTGATAACCCACGCTTTGATGACGGCGGCCACTTATTTCAAAACTACAAAGAATTAGAAGATGATGTGCAAGCACGTATTCAAGCTGTTTGGGATAAAGTAGATACGAGCAGCATTGATGAGTTAACCGATTATGTCGGTTACCATAGCGAGTTTTTACGTTTATTTGGCTTTGGTATTGAGGGTGTTGATTACGAACAAGATGTGGATTCGGTCAAACCAATTACAAATATGATCGATTAACCATATTTTTCAAATATGTAATTAAAAAGTCGCTTAGTGCGACTTTTTTGTTTTGTGGGATTTTTTGAACAATCGAGGTTAAAAAATGTCATTCTTTGCTTAAGCTACCACTTTGGTCTAACTTAAATTTTATTAAATACACATAACAAAACTAAATAAGTGTTTCTGTCGTATAATTTTCATAATTAGACTCGCATAGTCGCCCACAATGATGTTAAAATTAAGGCAATATGTGAAGAGTTTTTACCGCGTTGCTTATTTAGTATTCATAGCGAGTTGTTCTTTTATACATTGAAATAACTTGGGATAGCTCAAATGGCGACGTGGTTGGTACGATTTTTCAGTTTCTTTCCGTTAATGTAGTGCAAGTGCGTATGATCAACATAAAAAAAGGTCTGGATTTACCCATAGAGGGCGCACCTCAGCAAGTTATTCACGACGGTTCTCCCGTCAAACGTGTAGCTGTGCTAGGTGAAGAGTTTATTGGTATGCGTCCAACCATGCATATCCGTATGGATGACCAAGTTAAAAAAGGCCAGGTACTTTTTGAAGATAAAAAGAACCCAGGCGTCCTATTTACCGCACCAGCTTCTGGTGTTGTAAAAGAAATAAATCGTGGTGCTAAACGTGTACTGCAATCTGTTGTTATTGAAGTAGACGGCAGTGAGCAAATCACCTTTGACTCTTTCTCTGACACTGAGCTTACGAGCTTAGATCGTGAAAAAGCTAAAGAAGTACTTATCCAGTCTGGTCAGTGGACGGCACTTCGTGCTCGCCCATTCAGCAAAGTTGCGGCTGTGGATGCAAATCCTAGCTCTATTTTTGTGACCGCTATCGACACTAATCCTCTTGCTGCAGATCCTGCGGTAGTTATTGCTGATAATGTGCAAGCATTTGAAGCGGGTTTAGCCGTTGTATCGCGTTTGACTGATGGGAAAGTATTTGTTTGTAAACAAGTTGGCAGTCAAGTTCCTAGCTCATCTATAGCTCAAGTAGAAGTACATGAGTTTGGTGGTGTGCATCCGGCTGGCCTTGTAGGCACTCATATCCACAATCTTGACCCTGTATCTGCTAGTAAACAAGTTTGGCATATTGGTTACCAAGACGTTATTGCGTATGGTCACTTATTCCTTACTGGTGAAATTTACACAAGTCGTGTTGTTTCGCTTGCAGGTCCTCGTGTTAAAAACCCACGTTTAGTGAAAACACAATTAGGTGCTTCATTGGATGATTTAGTTGCTGGAGAATTAGAAGACGGTGATAACCGTGTTATTTCTGGTTCTGTTTTATCTGGTGCTACTTCAAACGGTGTTAATGCGTTCTTAGGTCGTTACCACGTTCAAGTATCTGTATTACTTGAAGGTCGCGAAAAAGAACTATTTGGCTGGATTGCACCAGGTAGTGATAAATTCTCTGTAACGCGTACATTCCTTTCTCACCTCACACCGAGTCGTTTATTTAAAATGACAACGTCTACAGGTGGTTCAAAACGTGCCATGGTACCAATTGGTAGCTACGAGCGCGTAATGCCGTTAGATATTTTGCCTACGCTATTATTACGTGACTTAATTGCACGTGACTTAGACAGTGCAATTTCATTAGGCGCGCTTGAACTTGATGAAGAAGATTTAGCGTTATGTACCTTCGTTTGTCCTGGCAAATACGAGTATGGTTCTATCCTGCGCGATTGCTTATCAACGATCGAGAAGGAAGGCTAGAGAGATGGGTTTAAAAAAATATCTAGAAGATATCGAGCCGAATTTTGAAGCCGGTGGAAAATATGAAAAGTTTTATGCACTGTATGAAGCAGCTGCAACTATTTTTTATACACCAGGCTATGTAAATAAAGGCAAGACACACGTACGCGATAATATCGACCTAAAACGCATGATGATTTTAGTGTGGATGGCGACGTTCCCAGCTATGTTTTTTGGTATGTTCAACATCGGTCACCAGGCCGCAGGTGCTTTAGCACAAGGTTTTGAACTAGCAAACTCGTGGCAGGTTGGTCTGTTTCAGTTCTTTGGTGGTGAATTAACCGCTAATGCGGGCTGGGGCGCTAAAATGTTTTACGGAGCATGTTTCTTCCTACCAATTTACGCAGTCACATTTGCTGTAGGTGGTTTTTGGGAAGTGATTTTTGCTTCTGTGCGTAAGCATGAAATTAATGAAGGTTTCTTCGTTACTTCTGTATTATTTGCACTTATTTTACCTGCAACAATTCCTTTATGGCAAGTTGCACTAGGTATCACATTCGGTGTAGTAATCGCTAAAGAAATTTTTGGTGGTACTGGTCGTAACTTCTTAAACCCTGCTTTGGCTGGTCGTGCGTTCTTATTCTTCGCATACCCTGCGCAAATTTCGGGTGACACAGTATGGACTGCAGTAGATTCTTTCTCTGGTGCGACTATGCTAGGCCAAGCTTTTGTTGGCACACTTGATTTTTCAAACATGGAATTATGGTGGAATGCATTTTACGGTTTCATTCAAGGTTCTGTTGGTGAGACATCGACACTTGCATTACTTGTAGGTGGTTTATTCTTAATTTACGTTCGCATCGCTTCTTGGCGTATCGTACTAGGTGTATTCCTAGGTATGGTAGCAACGGCATTCTTATTAAATGCTGTTGGCTCAGAAACTAACCCTGTATTTGCAATGCCTTGGTATTGGCATTTAGTGCTGGGTGGTTTTGCGTTTGGTATGTTCTTTATGGCTACTGACCCTGTATCGGCTGCATTTACTAACAAAGGTAAATTTGCATACGGTTTACTAATTGGTCTTATGGTGGTTCTTATCCGTGTTGTGAATCCTGCTTTCCCAGAAGGTATGATGCTAGCAATTTTATTTGCTAACTTATTCGCTCCACTGTTCGATCACTTTGTAGTGCAAGCTAATATCAAGCGGAGGTTGGCACGTAATGTCTAGTAATAACGAATCAATCGGTAAAACGTTAGCAGTTGTTGTCGCACTATGTTTAGTGTGTGCAATTATTGTATCGTTTGCTTCTGTACAGCTTCGTCCTTTACAGCAAGCTAATAAAAATAAAGATATTCAAAGCAATATCTTAGCAGCTGCGGGCATAGATAAAGTTGAAAATGTATCTGATACATTTAATGCTAAAATCGAAGCGCGCGTTGTAAATATGACCACAGGTGAGTTTGTAGATACAGACCCAACAATCTTTGATTTTGAAAAAAGCAAATACGATGCAGCGCTAAGTGTTTCTCTAAAAGAGAAAGGCGTTAAAGACATTGCTGGTATTCAACGTGTGACTAAAGAGTCACCGGTGTATATCTCGAAAAAAGAAGATGGCTCTATTGATGCAATCATTCTTCCTATTCAGGGCTATGGCTTATGGGGCTTAATGTACGGTTTTATCTCGCTTGAGAGCGATGGCGAAACAGTTAAAAACATTATCTTCTACAAACATAATGAAACGCCTGGCTTAGGTGGTGAAATCCAAAATCCACAGTGGACTGCTACGTGGCAAGGCAAAGAGCTACCAATTCAAATTGTTAAAGGTACTGCTAACGGCAATGAGCATAAGATCGATGGTCTTTCAGGTGCTACATTAACGTCTAACGGTGTTGAACATGCAGTTGACTTTTGGACTGGCGAAAATGGCTTTGGCCCTTTCCTTGCGAAAGTACGTAAAGGAGCATTGAAATAATGGCTGATACTAAAGAAATGAAGGCGGTCCTATTTGGTCCGGTTTTAGCTAACAACCCAATCGCACTACAAGTACTGGGTATTTGTTCTGCGCTAGCGGTAACGTCTAGCTTAAAAAATGCGTTAATTATGTCAATCGCATTGACGTTAGTAACTGCATTTTCTAGCTTCTTTATCTCGATTATTCGTAACCAGATCCCATCGTCAGTACGTATCATTGTACAAATGACGATTATTGCATCATTAGTAATTGTTGTTGACCAAGTATTGCAAGCGTTTTCTTATGCTACAGCTAAAGAGCTTTCAGTATTTGTTGGTCTAATTATTACTAACTGTATCGTAATGGGTCGTGCTGAAGCATATGCGATGAAGTCACCACCACTTATGTCATTCCTTGATGGTATTGGTAATGGTTTAGGCTACTCTGTTGTTTTACTTACTGTTGGTTTCATTCGTGAGCTATTCGGTAAAGGAACACTATTCGGTGTTGATATTATCCCATTAGTACAAGATGGCGGTTGGTATCAACCTATGGGTCTATTAATATTACCACCGAGTGCATTCTTCATCATTGGTTTATTCATATGGGTACTTCGTACTTATAAGAAAGACCAAGTAGAAGCTAAAGCGTAAGGGGCACACAGTGGAACATTATATTAGTTTATTTGTAAAAGCCGTTTTTATTGAAAACTTAGCGTTATCATTTTTCTTAGGCATGTGTACTTTTTTAGCAGTATCTAAAAAAGTGACTACTTCAATTGGCCTAGGTGTAGCGGTTATCGTTGTTTTAGGTATTTCTGTACCTGTTAACAACTTGGTTTACCATGCTGTGTTAGCACCAGGCTCACTTACGTGGCTTGGTTATCCTGATGCAGACCTTAGCTTTTTACGTTTCTTAACTTTCATTGGCGTTATTGCAGCGCTAGTGCAAATTCTTGAAATGGTATTAGATAAATTCTTCCCAGTACTTTACAACGCGTTAGGTATCTTTTTACCATTGATCACAGTTAACTGTGCAATCTTTGGTGCGGTATCTTTCATGGTTGAGCGTAACTATAACTTCAGTGAGTCTGTTGTTTATGGTATTGGCGCTGGTGTTGGTTGGGCACTTGCAATTACATTACTTGCAGGTATCCGTGAGAAAATGAAGTATTCAGACGTGCCAGACGGCTTACGTGGTTTAGGTATTACCTTCATCACTGTTGGTTTAATGGGACTTGGCTTTATGTCATTCTCTGGTATTTCACTGTAAAGGTAGCGAGGATAAATCATGGATTATCAGATTTTCTTAGGCGTTGGTGTTTTTATCGCTATCGTTGTACTACTGGTTTTAGTCATCATTGGTGCTAAATCTCAGTTAGTTGCAAGCGGTGATATCATCATCGGTATTAATGGTGATAAAGATAAAGCCATTACTACATCAGCAGGTAATAAGCTTTTAAGTGCATTATCTGAGTCAGGTATATTTGTATCATCTGCATGTGGTGGCGGTGGCTCTTGTGGCCAGTGTCGTGTACACATTAAAGAAGGTGGTGGCGATATCCTGCCAACTGAGCTTGATCACATATCTAAAGGCGAAGCCCGTGAAGGCTGTCGTTTAGCGTGTCAGGTAAATGTTAAAAACGACATGGAAATTGAGCTTGAAGAGTCAATTTTCGGTGTTAAGAAGTGGGATTGTGAAGTTATCTCTAACGATAACAAAGCAACGTTCATTAAAGAACTTAAGCTTCAAATTCCAGATGGTGAGTCAGTACCGTTCCGTGCGGGTGGTTACATCCAAATCGAAGCGCCACCTCATCACGTTAAATATGCAGATTTCGATGTTCCTGAAGAATATCGTGGTGATTGGAACCACTTTGGTTTCTTCGATCTGGAGTCAAAAGTAGACGAAGAAACTATTCGTGCTTACTCAATGGCTAACTACCCAGAAGAAGAAGGCATCATTATGCTTAACGTGCGTATTGCTGCTCCGCCGCCAAGAAACCTTAGCTTGCCGTGTGGTAAAATGTCTTCGTACATTTGGTCACTTACAGCTGGCGATAAAGTAACTATTTCAGGTCCATTTGGTGAGTTTTTCGCTAAAGACACCGATGCAGAAATGGTATTTGTTGGTGGTGGTGCTGGTATGGCGCCAATGCGTTCTCATATCTTTGACCAACTTAAACGTTTGAACTCTAAACGTAAGATGAGCTTTTGGTATGGTGCACGTTCTGAACGTGAAATGTTCTACGTAGAAGATTTTGACGGCTTAGCCGCTGAGAATCCTAACTTCGTATGGCATACAGCGCTTTCAGATCCACAACCTGAAGATAACTGGGAAGGCTATACTGGCTTCATCCATAACGTGTTATTTGAGAACTATCTTAAAGATCATGAAGCGCCGGAAGATTGTGAGTACTACATGTGTGGTCCTCCAATGATGAACGCGGCAGTTATTACTATGCTTAAAGATTTAGGTGTTGAAGACGAAAATATCTTACTAGATGACTTCGGTGGCTAACACTCATACCAAAACAGTTTAGTTTTGGTTAAAATACCAGCCTCGTAGCACTTGTGTTACGAGGCTTTTTTATTCTTTAATTTTTTAATCTATTAAGTAGAGCAGCTATGAATCGAGTAAGTACTTCACAAGGCATAATGGCTTTTTTGCTAATTACACTGACCTTATTATTGTCTGGGTGTGGTGAAAAGCCTGAGTTAAAAGAGACCTTTTTAGAAGGTAAAACTATGGGGACCACTTATCATATTAAATATTACGATGAGCAAGCTCAGTTGTCGGCCTCACAATTAAAGTCGCAAATAGACGCTGTTTTAAAAGATGTTAATCAATCTATGTCTACTTACATAGAAGACTCTGAGATAAATACATTCAACAGATTACCAGCAAATCAGGTTATGCCGATTAGTGAAGATTTTAGGGCTGTTATATCTGAGTCTATTCGGTTAGGTGAGTCAACCAAAACACTTGATGTCACTATGGGGCCATTAATCGATTTATGGGGATTTGGCCCAGATAAAAAACCAACTAATCGTCCTAGCGATGAAGAGTTAGTTAGTATGATTAAAAATATAGGCGTTGATAAGCTTACGCTAACAGCTCAAGGTTTGGCTAAAAAAGTGGCTGGCTTAGAGCTATCGTTTTCGGCAACGGCTAAAGGCTACGGTATTGATAAGGTGGCGCAATTATTAGAAAGCCACAATATTACCAACTACATGGTTGAAATTGGCGGTGAGCTTCGAATTGCAGGCGAAAAGCCAAATAATAAAGATTGGGTAATAGCTATAGAGCAACCAGATGCACAACCTGGAGAGCGTAAAGTACACCGTATTTTAACGCCGGGTACTAATGGTATTGCAACGTCAGGTGATTACCGGATTTTTTATGAGATGAATGGCGAAATTTATACTCATTTAATTGACCCAACAACAGGAATGCCAACTAAGCATGACCTAGTATCGGTAACCGTGCTTCATCCAAGTGCTATGACAGCTGATGGTTTAGCGACAGCATTAACCGTTATGGGCATGGATAAAGCGCAAGCTTATGCTCAGGAGCATGACTTACCTGTATATTTAATCGCTAAATCGAAAGACGGTTTAATAACATACTCAAGCCCTGCATTTAAACCTTATTTATAGTAAGGCGCGGGCTTGTTTATTTCCACGTTATTTGGGTATATAATTGCAGTCGCTCAGAAATGTTTTGAGCTTAATTTATTGCTGATCAATAGGGGCTAAGCAATGTCACTTTTTCTTCTTACTTTTGGCTTACTAATTTTGATAGTGTCGGCTATGGCCGTTGGTATGATCGTGCAAAAAAAATCTATGGCAAGCAGCTGTGGTGGTTTGGGCTCGGTTGGTATTGATAAAGCCTGTGATTGCGATGATCCATGTGATAAGCGCAAAAACCGTTTAGCAAAAGAGCAAGCCTGGAAAGAAAATCAAATTATTTAAGTCCGCCTTAAATATTAAAAAGCGCTTTATAGCGCTTTTTTTGTGTCTGTAAAACTGCTTGACTCGATAGCTTCTAAAGTAATCCAATCTTAATGTATTAGACAAAGGTCTATGGTTTAGTTTTTTTCACCTGTTAGGTTTATTTTTCTCGTTTGTAAAATTGGAGCTAACACTCTAAAGTTTAACCATAGACACAGAGCAAGGCTCTTGTCATAAGTTTGAGGCAAAGTTAGCCTCGCTTAAAAGAATCTTTATATTGTGTGTGAAGATGTTGTCAGTGTGAAAAACAACTCAGGTTCGTGGATTTATTTCTATAAAAAAGAATTTGAGTTGTTTTTATTTTCTACAGCGCCGCGTAATGTAAACCAAAAATCTTTATATTGTGTGTGAAGATGTTGTCAGTGTGAAAAACGGCTCAATTTCGGTGGTGACTGAATTTGGGCTGTTTTTATTTGTGTTCCGTTATTCCTCCAGATTATTCTTCAAAGTTATATTGTTATCCTTAATTAACCAGAGTTCAGGTTAAATAATACCAAACTGCATAAATCTTTGATCAATTTAACGAATTAAATTGCACTATACCGTCGTTAAAAATTTTTTATTTAGAACAACTAGATACAAAAAATTTTGCCTAGTTCTAGCGTAATTTTCTTAACGTCAAATAGACCCCATATATAAGCAGATTGGTATAACTATTTTTTAAAATCATCCGCATTGTAATAAAGGGGCTTAAAGGTGCCACAGTTTACAAATTTATAGTTTAGTTCGCTATCAGGTGGGACGAGCTTTGAAGTGCGGATCTTCTGCAAACAGGCATTTTTTAAATCTACAAAAATTAGATGATTGAAACTCGGTGCTTTTGTTATTTTATGAATGTATATACGACCATCATTATTTAGCGTGATCATATCGTATTCTTGCCATTGTGATGGTTCACTTAAATCGGTTAACTCTCTCGCGTAAAGCTGTTTACTCAGGACTATCGATTTATTTGTGTAGAGCTTATTACCACCTTGCCGATAATCACCATCATAAACATCTGCAATAATTGTGACTTCTTCGCCTCGTATTAAACGTTGAATATTAAATGGTTGTGGCTTAATTGTAATTAGCTCTGCATCTCTGACTAAGTCCAAAAAAGGAACATCAGAAACATCCACTTTATAAACGACTTGCACATCATGAGGGAGCTCATAGCCTGGCAAATTAACGGCAAAAACACTCGAGTTTTGATTTATTAATACCATAGCGTGCTCAGCATTATATGCGGGATCGACCGGCGGAAGCTCTACTTTTTCTTCTTCTGCTAGAGTAAAGCTACTTATCGTTATTAGTAACAAAGTAAATAATAGGCGCATAATTATCTCAATCAATTTATAGGCTTAAATTATAGTATAAAAAAGGCTCGTATGAGCCTTTTAAATATCTGAATAAATAACCTGAACTACAGGATATAAATATCTTAACGAGAGTTCAGGTTAAATAAGCACTACTTAATTGCTTTTTTAACCTCTCGCCAATCTATTATTTTAAAGTTTTGCGGTTGTTGTGGTAGTCGGTTATAGCCATCTTGTACAACTAAAATGCCCTCAGGATAACCTGGTAAGGGTTTAGCCGTAACGGTTAATCCATCGGTTTCTGATACGCCATCAATACCGCGAGACAAATCACTTATAACGCTAAATTTTCCCGCAAACTCTAAACTTGGTGCTGTAACGCCCTGATCATCACCATTTATTTTATAAAGCACATAACTGTCATCACCTTGGCTCGAAACAACTAGGTAACGGGCTTTGTCGCCATGATAAATCTCCATGCCTTCAACATCATCAATGAGCTGCTCGTTTACTGTTTGCAGTAAAGTGGGCGTTATTCCTGCCGTTGGCTCTGCACCAATAAACCAAATGCCAGCATCCTCCTCGCCTACGAATAATTGCCCTAGTTTATCATCGGCACTACAGCCTTCAGGTTGGCTGGGTAAGCTAAACTCACGAACTAGTTTACCGGTAATATTATCGCCATTTTCATTAAGTTTATATTGCTGATAAAGCCCTGATTTATCATTTACAAATACATAATTACCAGTGCCTGATGAATACATACATAAACCGTAAATTTCATTAAGATTAGTTGGAATATCAGTGATATGTTTTATATTGTTACTGGCTTGTACGGTAAATACACTAATACTATTAAGGCTACGGTTACTGGCCGTTATTAATGTATTTGTGTTGTTTTTAATAGTGTTATTTTGGCGCAGATCAACGTTATTTAAACGGCCCACTTCAAGTGACTGTTCAAGCTTGCCATTAAGGTTATACACCATTAATCCACGGCGTTTATCTGTGCCTAAAATCAAGCTGTTTGCTGTGTTTTTAGGGTTGATCCAAATTGCTGGATCGTCTGCTGCATCACCAAAAGCTTTCACGGGAGTCGTTTGTGCGCTGGCTTTAATTTTAGTGATTGATTGTACGTTTGTTTTTAATGAGTTATTAATAGGCGTTACAGGTAGCGAGCTTTGCATATAAACACCCGTTTCGTCGTTATATAATATGGCAGTTGCAGTGCTATTGCTTGTGTAATTTATTGCTACCGACTCCAAGCTTAAGCCTCCGCTTAGCGTCCAGTTTTTTAAAGCCTTGCTGATTGGATCATACGCATAGACTTGATTATTTTCGGTGCTGGTAAACCAAATCATCCCATCAGATGACGTTGATAGGGCACCCAGCTCGGCGTTTAGTGCACCAAAAGGCGCCACTAAAGCGATTGGCTTTTTATTTGCTTTCGATTCAGCATTGGCATTTATTGCCCATATACCTATTTCGCCTTCGCTTACAAATAAAGTATTAGTCGCCGTACTTACCGCACAGCCAGACGCTTCATTTACGCCTGAAAATTCACGTACATTTATATTAAGCGCTTTATTATTTATGGTATTAAAAATAATGGTTTCTGTAATTAATCCGCGTACATCGGGTACAAATGCTGATATTGCCCCAGTTTCTTTATTTGCAAATAAGCATACTGTATCTGGTCGCGCTTGTGGCGGTGCGATACGTGTAACCTCAGTGATTTTCCAGCTAGTTTTATGTTGTTCTAGTTTGAATATAATTACGTTATCTTGGTTGTTATCGATTGTAGCGACTAAAAACGAGCTCGCGGTTAATTGACTAATAGAAAGCGCTTCAAAGTTACCTTTTTTAATAATATTACTTTGTTGCGTTGTGCTATCAGCAATCACCAAACCTTTGATTTTACTTGTTAGTAACCAGTTATTATTACTTAACCATGCAGCTTGTGATCCTTGCATATTATTTGTTGGACCAAACTCAGTATTATCAATGACAGCTTGGGACGCTGTATTTTGTACCGCTGAATGCGTAGTAACGCTATTATTACAAGCACTTAACGCGCTAAATACTAGGCCACTTACAATTAGGCTAAGAGGTGTTTTTAATTTAAAATTCATGGTATTACCCTTTATTGGTCAAAGCGCTTTTGGGTGCTATAACGCACTTCGCCTTTATAATTTATAGCGGTTACTTTTAGTACTTTATCGTTTATTGAAAAGCTCAAAAATCCTGGTGTGGCTTCTGCAAAACGCGTAAATTTACGTTGTTTTACATTACGTATTTTGCCACCTGCGCCGGATATAAAATGCGCGAGTTTACTGTTTTTTGTCTGGTTATGTTGAAGATCATGCTCATGCCCAGCTATGTATGCTTGAACACCATTTTGCTCAAGTATAGGCTCAAGTAAATTACGCAATTTTTCATTTAGTCCATAACGTTTACCGCTGCTATAAAGCGGGTGGTGGCCTATAACTATTTTCCAGCGTGCTTTGCTGGTAGCCAATTGGTTATTCAGCCATGTTAATTGTGCTTGGCCGTCTTGCGCTTGTGTTGCTTTATATTTTTCGCGTGTTTTGTATTCTGGATTTAATGGATTAGTGTCTAAAAATACCATTAATACTTGCTCGCCATCTTTTAAAGTAAAGGTTTTGCTGTAATAGCGTGCAGGTAAATTCCAGCGCTGACTTTTATTGCTGTAATCAAGTTGTGCTTGTGCGTTACCTAAATAGTCGTGATTGCCCAGCACCACATACCAAGGCTCAAATGTGTGAGGGCCGTGATAAATATCTTCGTATGCACTTTGCCAAAGTGGGTCGTTAATACTTGCAATGCCATTGGGGTAAAAGTTATCACCGGTTGAAATAATAAAATCTCCATCCGTTTGATACATCGCTATTTCTAGCTGGTGGGCGACCTCTTTTTGATCAAAATGGCCATTATGACCCCAATCACCTATTACCGTAAAATTCAAACTTTTAGGTAGTGCGCTCAAATCAGCTATCTTTTGTTGCTCGTATACCGCGTTGGTATAGGTTACGTTTGCTAATGCACATTGAATGGGGCATAGGCTAAGTGCGATTAGCAATAATGTTTTTTTAATCATGGTTACTCTCCCATGTTAAGTGATGCTATTTGATGAGCACCACTTAACAAATTTACTTAAAACGCGTAACGCAGCATTATTTGATAAACAGGACCCGCTTCTTCAGATTCAATTTCGTACTCATCAAAGCGTCTACTAAACTGATCATCAACGGTATCAAACTTATTAAAGGTTTCGTCTTTACTTGCATCAAGTAGATTTGAGCCTACTAAGCGCAGCGTTATGTCTTCCCAGCGTTTTTCTATAAAAATTTCAAAATCGGCACTGTAAGACGTTGTTACTTCCTCACCTACAATGCGTCCATAAGCATCACCTTGCTTACGATAAGTTGCGCCAAAAGCCGCTCTAAGCTTCGGTAAATCTTGGATAAACCCAACGTTATACACGTAGTCTGATTGGTCATTAAATTTGCGTTCCCCAAAAAAGTCAGTGACTTCACTATCAAGCCACGAATAGTTTAAAAACACGCCAGTGTTAGGCATATTAAATGCGCCAAGTGGTGTCGATAAATCAAGTTCAATCCCTTTTACATTACCGTCCCCCGTATTGCGTGGTTGCAGTACAAACGTGCCTTCGCCTTCAGAGCCTTGTTGCTCTGTGTTTGCTATTTCTATTAGGTCGTTTACTTTGCGATAAAATAAATTAATACCCACAACGCCACTTTTTCCTAAACGATATTCGTAGCCTAAATCCATACCCCAAGCTGATTCGGGTTTTAATTCAGGGTTACCTAGTTGGTCGTTATCGCCAAGTTCTTTTTCGATAAGTGCGGGTGTCAAAAAATCAAATTCAGGGCGGCGTAAACTACGTGCAACTGATGCGCTAATACGGCCATTTTCAGTGACGTTATAACGAAAGTGTGCAGAAGGAAGAATAAAGTCATAATTGTTATCTTCGGTTACAGCAACAGTTTTGTCATTGATTTTTGAGTCGGTAGATTCCCAGCGTGCGCCCAGCTCCCAAGCAAACAAATCATCTTGGTGTTTAACAAGTGCAAACACGTCAAAGCGATCTTCTTCTAAGGTACTTACGCCTCCAGTAACAGCTTCATATTCACTGTCAAAGGTAGCGAGTGTTAGTGGGGTTGCCGCATATTGATCCCAGCGGGTAAGGCCTAACGCTCGCTCGTTTTGCGATTCAAAAATTTCACTGTCACGCTTTTTACTTTGTAAAAATGCACCAAATTGAATTTCTTTATTTTCGCCCCAAGGCTGGCTATGTTGCCATTGCAGTGTCCATTCTTTGTCGTCTATTGCGCTTTTAGTTTGCTCTTCTTCAAATACCATAGGCAGCTCTGAGGTATCTAGCTCTACTTCTTGCTCATAGACGGATTCTTCAAATTTGGCGAACCCAAACTTAAATTTACTGGTGCCGTTTAGAAGTGGGAACTCATAAGCGGTATTGATATTGTAATTAGTCTGATCGATATACTTAACATTGGCGTTATCGGTTTCTAAGTTTCCACCATTTACAATATCGCTATTGGTAGCAGTGGGGTCATTGTATTCAAATGAGCGCTCATCTTCAGTTCGCTCTGTATCAACCCACATTGCGCTAATATTAAACTGACTGTCGTCATTAAAAATAATTTCGTAACTGGCGTTAAGTGATGTGTCGTCGCCATCGCGCGTATCAGATTGATCTTCTCGGTTATCAAATTCTTCCGTTCTATAGTTTTTATTATTTTCTGGGCTATCGCCATAGCGCTGGCTGGTTTTTTGTTTTGGGTTATATCGTCCTTGTAAATTTGCACCAAGCAGTAATCGCCCTCCGGCTAATTCGGTACCGTATACGCCCGCTAAACTTTCTTTAAACTCACCATTGTCATAACGTAAGCCACCAACACGTAAGTAACCGCCGTCGAGGCTATAACCATCGCGCAATACAATATTTAATGTGCCCGCTATCGCATCGGCTGAACGATTCGCGCTTGATGAGCGAATTATTTCAACGCGTTCGATTAACTCAGCCGGAATTCGGTCAACAAAAAATGAACGGTCGGCACCCGCGCCAGGCACTTCCTCACCGTTTATAAGCACTTTAGTATAGGCAGGGCTTAAGCCTCGCATCCGCGCACCATCCGATTCAAGCACATCCGATAAGAATGTAACGCTAGGTACGCGTTTTAAAGCATCACCGGCTGTAAGCGGTTCAAAGCGTTGAAAGTACTCTTGTGAATACTCTAAAGTGGGTGCAAGTTCGTCTGAGCGATTTCTGTAACCAATTTCGCCATATACAACAATTTTTTCAGAAACCTCAATGTCTTTCTTTTTAGTTTCTTTTGCATCATCTTCTGCATACGCCGTTAAATTACATAATGCTAATGCGGCTACCAGTGCTTTTATTTTAAAGTGTTTCATTGTATTTGCTCTTGGTTATTACAGGGTTGTTTCTTGGTATGGCGAGCAAACTAAGGTTGTTTGATGACGTAAATGTGACAAGGTATGTATTAAACACGCGTATTTAGTGACGTTTGAGCAACACGCAGAGCTTATTGAGCTTCTCGCACTCCTGGTAAAGCAATGCGTTATGCACTGTGCAGCGCTGTTTTTAAAGTCCCTATCATTTTGTTGTCATATAGCTGAGCTAATATGACCCTGCTAACACAAACTGATATGAACTAACTTTAAAACTCATTTATAAACAAAAGATACAACACATGCGATTTAATCCCTTTACCAGTCACCGACTATTAACAAACGCCATCATTAGCCTATTTTTAAGTGCTGTGTTTTTAAGTGCTTATTTAGGTGAACTTAAAACATATGCTGATATTCAATGGCTCGATATTATGGGGGAGGGCGGCATTGTATTAATGACTCTTGTTTGGATCTCCGTGTTATTAATATCTAGGCCCCCCAGTAAAGTAACAACTTACTTGGTGATTGGTGTCGGGCTATTTATGTTTTCAGCCACGCTCGATTTACTTGATGAGTGGTTAATGCATCCTGCGCATCAATGGCTAAGTTGGATTGAATCACTGCCCGCGCCGCTAGGCATGCTATTAACGAGTGTAGGTTTGTATTACTGGCACCAAGAGCAATATGTATTAAATCGTCAGTTACGCCGTCGCGAAGTGCATTTACGTGAGCACGACAAAGTATGCTCAGTCACAGGCCTTTATAAAGCGCAGTATTTAGATTCAGTAATTAACGAGCAATTAATTAGCACGCAGCCGTTTTGGTTAGGAGCTATTGATATACGTGATTTCTCGCACTTTAATAATGAATTTGGTTTTAGTGAGGGTGACAGGTTACTGCGTGAAATAAGTGAGTTATTACTTATGAATTGCCGATTAAGTGATGTGGTGTGCCGTTATGCGGGAGATTGTTTTATGGTGCTAATGCCTGCGACCACAGAGCAACAAGCAAAAGAGTTGATGGCGCAAATTAAAGGAGCACTAAAGTACTGCGCATTTAAAGTTGAGGCGTCAAAAAAAGCAAGGTTTCAGCATGTAACGACAGCTTTAATACAAGGAAATGTACGCAATAACACGCGGACATTAACAAGCCAGTTGCACAGCCAATTACAGCAAAAAAAGTATCAACAAAAAGTAGCGCAACGTGCATACCTTTGTTAATCAAAATGATAAGTACTTAAGCGCACAAGGGCTTATCACAACAATTGTAGAACTGGCACAGAACCGAGGGATTGATTTACATAAACTGTTGCGGGGGACTGGTATTTTTGAGCAAGATTTACTTAATTTTCAGCATGCATTTAGTATCTCTCAGCAGGTGCGTTTATTAGCACAATTTAAGTCATTGATGAAAAGTACCGACAGTGGCTTTTTACTCGGTAGCCAGCTAATTAACGACACACGAGCTGAAGCACAAACCCTTATGTACAGCGCTAATTTAGCTCAAGTATTAAAGCAGTTATCGCTTTTAAGAATGCAGCTAGCGCCTTTGTTATTTAGTCAAACGTATATTAAAAACAATAATTTTTATATTTATATTCAGCCCGCGCACGGGCTCGACGAAGATTTATACCATTATGTTTTAGAGATATACAGCACCGCATTTTATAGTTTACTTAAACGAGTAAGCACAAGTTATCCCCATTGCCAGTTTGACTTTGCGTTTAAGCGCCCTCGCCATATTCAAGAATACGAACATAATTTGGGACTCAAGGTTAGTTTTGATAAGCCATGTACACGCTGGGTATTAAATAAAACTATGTTACGGGCCAGAAATCCGCATGCTAGTCAATTACGCTTTATGCAAGCTCAGTCGCAGTTACATAACAAAAATGTAGTTAGCATGACTTTTATTGAAGCGGTCTGTCGGTACTTATATGCCTATCCAAGTGTCAATTTAGAGTTTACTGCCAAACATTTTGCAATGAGCCCAGCAACATTTAAGCGCAAACTTAAACTCAATGGTGTACGCTTTTCAACGTTAATTGATGCTCAAAATAAGCATAAAGCGATTTATTTACTTACCTTATGTGCTAAACGAAATGAACAAGTCGCTGAGCAGTTGGCTTTTTATGATATACCTAACTTTCGGCGTGCATTTAAACGTTGGACAGGTTTAACTCCGAGCCAGTTAAAAACGCAGTAAGCTACTTTGTTTTTACATTAATAGAATGCAGTAAGGTGCGTGCATTTAAATGCAGGTTTGCATCTTCTGGGTTTGAAGTGTTAGTAAGCCAAACAACGCTGCCTTTTTTATCAATAAATAAGGTAGTCGGTGTACCTCGTATACTTAATTGCGCTGCAATTGCGTCCGCTTTTACTGCTGTTTTAAAAGTATACCCTCTGTTTGAAAGTGCTTTAGCGGGAGTGGCATCGTCATCTTCTTTAAAGCTCACGGCAATAACTTTTAAGCCCATGTCGTTTATTTTTTGAAGCGCGGGTTGCAGCTTTTTACAGTATGGGCACCAAGTCGCCCAAAAATGCAAAACATAAGGCTGGCCCACTAAGTCATGAGTATTAATGATAGAGCCATCTGCCATTTGTAAATTTAATGTAGGCAATTGAGGATACGCTTCATCTGTGTTTTGATCTTGCGCATATAGAGTAAAGCTTAATAAAAAGAGTGAGATAGCAGTAAGTAGTTGTGTCATAGTGTTTTCGTTTTTATTGTCTGTATTAAATAAGAACGAGAATTTAACATTTTTATTTCATATTAAAAGCGAGCGGCTTGCTCAACTATAATTGCGTGGCGTTTAGCAAGACGAAGGTGATCTCTATCATAACCGCCGCCAATCACAGTGGCTACTGGCGTGTTGTGCTCAAGGCAGCGTTTAAGCACTAAGTGATCGCGTTTGACTATTCCATCCCAACTGATATCTAATTTACCTAGCCCATCGTCTTGCCATATATCAACGCCTGCGTCGTAAAGCACTAAGCTTGGGTTTAGTTCTTTAAGTAAATAACTTAAGGTGTCGTCTACTATGGCGAGGTATTCGTCGTCTTTCATATTGTCGGCCAAGCCAATATCCAAATCACTAGGGGACTTTCTAAAGGGGAAGTTTTTTTCACAATGAATAGAACAAGTATAAGCATAGGGTTGATGCTGTAACATTGCAGCTGTGCCGTCGCCTTGGTGCACATCTAAATCAAAAATAAGCACATTAGTCACTTCGCCACTTTTTATTAACGTCTCGGCAGTAAAGGCTAAATCATTAACCATGCAAAAACCTGAACCAAAGTCATGATGTGCGTGATGTGTGCCACCAGCTAAGTGACACGCTATGCCGTGTTGAAGTGCTAAGCGAGCCGTTTGCAGCGTACCTTGCGGGGCTGTAAATGTACGATTCATTAACTCTTGGGACCAAGGTAAGCCAATGCGACGCATGGTTTTTTCATTTAAGCGGTTGTGCCATAGATCTTGAATGTAGTTATCGCAATGCACAAGTTCAAGTGGCCCTGGCTTGCCTAATATTGGCTCAACTAGATTATTGCCAATTAAGCCAAGCTCTGCAACATGCTCATATAAATGTGCAAACTTACTCATTGCAAAGCGGTGTTTTGGATCAAAACTAAACGAGTAATTGGGGTGATACACTAAAGGTAAATGTGGATTTAAGATCATGTTTGCACAAGTTAAAAAATTTGCTCTATGGTAATCAACTAATCTAAATGAGTCTATTGTTGTGTGTCGTGGATCAACATAGCGAGCTCGCGATGTAATAGTTCGTCATCGGCTAAATTTAACTCAATTAAGCGCTTTAAATGCGTAATACTGTCTATATCAATATAATGGCATTTTAGGCCTATGTGGTTTGCTTTTATATGAGAAACCATAACTTCCATTTTTATTTCTATTTCGCTTTGCGGGAGTGTAAAGCACAGTATTGCATTGGTATTAGTGCTGCTAGAAAAGGCGTCACATCTAGTAATTAACGCGCCGTGTAAAGAGATATCGAGTAATTTACATGGGTATTGATGATCATTAAAAATTACTTGTGCATCGGTTGAAAATAAAACACGAGAAAACTGACGACGATTTTGCATAACCTAACTTGGCCTTATTGTTTTTATAATAAATTAATCATAGCGGGTAATTCTCTACATGCTAGAAAATAAGTGTTTAGAATACTGGTGGCATAAAAAAGCCCCGCATAAATGCAGGGCTTAGTGTTACTGTAATAAATTAGCTACAGTGAATATTAGCCAATTTTTTTGTACTTAATACGTTTAGGTTGAGCTGCTGCTGCACCCAATGTCTTTTTAAGCCACTCTTCGTATTCAGTGTAGTTACCATCAAAGAAGTTAATTTGACCTTCATCGCGGTAATCTAAAATATGTGTAGCAATACGGTCAAGGAACCAACGGTCATGCGATATACACATTACACAACCTGGGAACTCTAAAATAGCGTTCTCCAGTGCACGTAGTGTTTCAACGTCCAAGTCATTGGTTGGCTCATCCAGTAATAACACATTGCCGCCCGCTTTTAATAACTTAGCAAGGTGTAAACGGTTACGCTCACCACCTGATAGGTCTTTAACAAACTTTTGCTGATCGTTACCTTTAAAGTTAAAGCGACTTACATACGCACGGCTTGGGAACTCAAAGTTACCAATTTTTAATACGTCTTGACCGTCTGATATTTCTTGGAAAACAGTTTTGCTTTCGTCCATCCCGTCGCGGAACTGATCAACAGTCGCAAGGTGTACAGTTTCACCAACGCTGATGCTACCGCTGTCTTGCTCTTGCTCACCGCTTATCATTTTAAATAACGTTGATTTACCCGCGCCATTCGCGCCAATAATGCCCACAATGGCACCTTTTGGCATGCTAAAGCTTAAATCGTCAATTAAAACGCGATCGCCAAAGCTCTTACGAAGATTAGTTACTTCAAGTACTTGGTCGCCTAAACGCGGGCCAGGTGGAATAAACATTTCGTTAGTTTCGTTACGCTTTTGGTAATCAGATTGCTGCATTTCAGTAAACTGAGCCATACGTGCTTTTGACTTAGCTTGGCGACCTTTAGGGTTTGAACGAACCCATTCAAGTTCTTGCGCAATTGATTTTTGACGCGCTTTTTCTGATTTTTGTTCTTGCTGCAGGCGCGCATCTTTTTGTTCAAGCCAAGAAGAGTAGTTACCTTCCCATGGAATACCTTCGCCACGGTCAAGCTCTAATATCCAACCAGCTACATTATCAAGGAAGTAACGGTCATGCGTTACTGCCACAACGGTGCCTTCGTAATCGTGTAAGAAACGCTCTAACCATGCAACCGACTCAGCATCCAAGTGGTTAGTTGGCTCATCGAGAATAAGCATGTCTGGTTTTTCAAGTAATAATCGACATATAGCAACACGACGACGCTCACCACCTGAAAGGTGCTCAATTTTAGCATCCCATTCTGGCAGACGAAGTGCATCAGCAGCACGTTCTAAAACGTTATCGATGTTATGACCATCGTGCGCTTGAATAACCGCTTCAAGCTCGCCTTGCTCTTTTGCAAGTGCGTCAAAGTCAGCACCTTCCATTGCGTATTCGTTATACACTTCATCAAGACGGCTAAGTGCATGTTTAACTTCGCCAACAGCTTCTTCAACAATTTCACGCACTGTTTTACTTTCGTCCAGTACAGGCTCTTGTGGCAAGTAACCAATTTTTGTACCAGGCTGAGGATGTGCTTCACCTTCAAAATCTTGGTCAACACCGGCCATAATGCGAAGTAAAGTAGATTTACCAGAACCGTTTAAACCAAGCACACCAATTTTTGCGCCAGGGAAAAAGTGC
Source organism: Pseudoalteromonas aliena SW19 (assembly GCF_014905615.1). Classification (NCBI taxonomy): domain Bacteria; kingdom Pseudomonadati; phylum Pseudomonadota; class Gammaproteobacteria; order Alteromonadales; family Pseudoalteromonadaceae; genus Pseudoalteromonas; species Pseudoalteromonas aliena. The sequence goes on along the minus strand of NZ_AQGU01000025.1, from coordinate 1,148,210 downwards.
AACGAAATATCTTTTAAGATAGTGCGCTTAGGTGGCACAACCTTAGATACTCGACTCATCGAGAATATAAATTTATCAGGTAAAACCATGAAAGGAGCCTTCAAATAATAATAAAAATTTCAATGTTGTATTGTAGTGGCTCTCAGGTGAAACAGTCAACGAATGGCATAGTTTTAAAGCACTAAAGCATGCTTGTAAGCAAAGTATAAAATCATGAATAAATTTCATTTGGACATCTATACATCTAGAGGTTGATATTTTTTACTTTCAGTTCATAATTAGCATAGGTTTTTATGAACAGGAGTGAAGTATGCCAATTACAGTAAAAGACGAGTTGCCGGCTATTGCGCGTTTACGTCAAGAAGACGTATTTGTAATGCCAAAAAGTCGTGCAAAAACGCAAGAAATACGCCCAATGCGTTTGGCTATTTTAAACTTAATGCCTAATAAAGTAGAAACCGAAGTTCAGTTTATTCGCTTACTTGCCAACTCGCCTTTGCAAGTAAATGTAGAACTACTACGCCTTGACACTCACCGCAGTAGCAGTAATTCAGAAGAGCACCTTGATACCTTTTATCGTTATTTTTCTGAAGTGAAAGACAACAATTACGATGCATTAATAGTAACAGGCGCGCCACTTGCCCATTTAGAATACGACGATGTAGCGTATTGGGATGAGCTAAAGGTCATTATTGATTGGGCCGAGCAACACGTTACCTCTACGTTATTTTCGTGCTGGGCAGCACATGCCGCGTTATATCACCATTACAATTTAAAGCGCGATTTAAAAGACGACAAACTGTGTGGCGTATTTACTCACCAATGTTATTTTGAGCACGGTGCACTGACTCGCGGATTCGACGACACTTTTTTAGTACCGCACTCACGCTATGGCCACATTGATATAAATAAAATAAACGCCTGTGATGAGCTGGTGGTATTGGCTGGCTCTGAGCGAGTAGGGGCTTATTTACTTAAAAATAAATCGGGTAGCCAAGTGTTTATAACCGGTCACCCAGAGTACGACGCCGACTCGCTAAAAGCAGAATATGAGCGAGATTGTAAAAAAAGCCCCAATGCACCAAAACCCGAAAATTACTTTGTGGACGATGATGCAACCAAACAACCTTCAAAAACGTGGCAAAGCCATGCTTTTTTACTTTTTTCGAACTGGTTAAATTACTACGTGTACCAAACCACACCGTATGATATTAATTTAGTTAGCCAAGATGTGAGGACTAACAACTATGCCGAATAACGCGCCTACAAATAATAAGCAAGCCGAAATAAGTGCAGCATTAAAAGAACGCATTTTAATTTTAGATGGTGCTATGGGCACCATGATCCAAGATCATAAGCTAGAAGAAGAAGACTATCGCGCAGAGCGTTTTAAAGACTGGCATGTATTAATTAAAGGCAATAACGATTTATTAAGCCTAACCAAGCCCGACTTAATCACTGATATTCATCGTGGTTTTTTATCAGCGGGCGCCGATATTATCGAAACTAACACGTTTAACTCGACCACTATCTCGATGGAAGATTACGACATGGCAAGCCTAAGCCGTGAAATAAACCGAGAGTCGGCTAAATTAGCACGCGCAATTTGCGATGAATTTACAGCTAAAACGCCACAAAAACCACGCTATGTAGCCGGTGTTTTAGGACCAACCTCTAAAACGTGTTCAATTTCGCCAGACGTAAACGATCCGGGTTACCGAAATGTCACCTTTGATAAGTTGGTTACTGCGTATGTTGAGTCTACCCTTGCATTAATGGAAGGCGGCGCCGATTTAATACTAATCGAAACTATATTCGACACCCTTAATGCAAAAGCCGCCTCGTTTGGCGTAGAGGAAGCCTTTGAGCAAGCTGGGCGTACATTACCAGTTATGATCTCGGGCACTATTACCGACGCCTCAGGGCGTACGCTTTCTGGGCAAACAACCGAAGCATTTTATAATTCTATTCGCCATATTAAGCCTATTTCGATTGGTTTAAACTGCGCGCTTGGTCCTGATTTACTGCGCCAATATGTAGAAGAGTTGTCGCGCGTATGCGAAACCTTTACGTCGGTACACCCTAATGCGGGCTTGCCTAATGAGTTTGGTGAATACGACTTAGAAGCGGGCGATATGGCAACCGAAATTATCGATTGGGGTAAATCGGGCTTTATTAATATAGTAGGCGGATGCTGTGGCACCACGCCTGCGCATATTCGCGCGTTTGCAAAAGGGCTCGAAGGCGTTAAGCCTCGCCAATTGCCAGAGCTTGAAGTACGTATGCGTTTATCGGGCCTTGAAGCCTGTAACTTAAATTAAGGAGCCAACATGACACAGCAAATAGCAGTATTTACCAATGTTGGTGAGCGTACCAATGTAACTGGCTCGGCTATGTTTAAACGCCTAATCATGGAAGAAGATTTTGAAGCCGCGCTAACAGTGGCCCGCGAACAAGTAGAAAACGGCGCACAGGTTATTGATATAAACATGGACGAAGCCATGTTGGACTCAAAAGCCGCCATGGTTAAGTTTTTAAACTTAATAGCCTCAGAGCCCGATATTTCTCGTGTACCAATCATGGTCGACTCCTCAAAATGGGAAGTAATAGAAGCCGGTTTAAAGTGTATTCAAGGCAAGGCAATTGTTAACTCAATATCGCTTAAAGAGGGCGAAGAGCCATTTATTCGCCAAGCTAAAATAATAAAACGCTTTGGTGCAGCTGCCGTTGTAATGGCGTTTGATACCGACGGACAAGCAGACACGGCCGACCGTAAGTTCGCAATATGTGCGCGCAGTTATAAAATTCTAGTAGAAGACATTGGCTTTGCGCCTGAAGATATTATTTTCGACCCTAATATATTTGCCGTAGCCACCGGTATAGAAGAGCACGATAACTACGCCGTAGAATTTATTGAAGGCACACGCCGCATTAAGCAAAACTTACCGCACTGTAAAGTGTCGGGCGGTGTATCAAACGTATCGTTTTCGTTTAGGGGTAACAATCCAGTACGTGAAGCCATTCACTCGGTGTTTTTATATCATGCTATTCAAGCTGGTATGGACATGGGGATTGTAAATGCGGGGCAACTAGCCGTTTACGATGATATACCAGAAGAGCTACGTAAAGCCGTTACCGACGTAATACTTAACACCGACTCAGGCGCAGGCGAGCGTTTAGTAGAGCTTGCACCAAAATACTCGGGGATGGCGCAAGCCGAGCGAGTAGAAGATTTAGAGTGGCGCACATGGCCTGTTGCAAAACGCCTTGAGCACGCGCTTGTTAAAGGTATTACTACCTTTATAGATGAAGATACCGAAGAATGCCGCGCCGCAGCAGCTAAACCTATTCACGTAATTGAAGGGCCGTTAATGGACGGCATGAACGTAGTAGGGGATTTATTTGGCGCAGGTAAAATGTTTTTACCACAAGTGGTTAAATCGGCGCGCGTAATGAAGCGAGCCGTGGCCTACCTAGACCCATACATTGAGCTTGAAAAAGAAGAGGGTTCAACCAATGGTAAAATAGTCATGGCGACCGTAAAAGGCGACGTACACGACATAGGTAAAAACATTGTAGGCGTGGTATTGCAATGTAATAACTACGAAGTTATCGATTTAGGCGTAATGGTACCTGCCGATAAAATACTACAAACCGCTATCGACGAAAAAGCCGATATTATTGGGTTATCGGGCCTAATTACGCCATCGCTTGACGAAATGGTACACGTAGCAAAAGAAATGAAACGCCGTGGTTTTGAACTGCCGTTACTCATTGGTGGTGCTACTACTTCTAAAGCGCACACCGCAGTAAAAATTGAGCCGCAATATGATAAAGGCGTAGTGTATGTAAGTAATGCCAGCCGTGCGGTAGGTGTAGTATCTAATTTATTATCGAAAGACATTAAGCCTGATTTTTTAGCTAAAACCCAAGCTGAATATGTAAAAGTGCGCGAGCAACAAGCGCGCAAAAAGCCACGCTCTAAGCCTGTTACAATTGGGCGTGCCCGCGATAACGCAGCGGTGCTTGATTGGGATAACTACACGCCACCTGTGCCTAAAAAGCTCGGCGTGATCGAGTTTAAAAACGTATCAATCGCCACTTTGCGTAAATACATAGATTGGACGCCATACTTTATGACATGGTCAATTGCCGGTAAATACCCGCGCATAATGGACGACGAAGTAGTAGGCGAGCAAGCGCAAAGCTTATTTAAAGACGCTAACGATATGTTAGACGACCTTGAAAAAGCAGGCAGTTTGCAACCACTTGGTGTAATTGGTTTATTTCCTGCTAACCGCGTTGGGGATGATATAGAAATATACACCGACGAAACACGCAAAGAAGTATTAACTACTTCGTGCCATTTACGCCAGCAAACCGAAAAAACCGACTTTGCTAATTATTGCCTAGCCGACTACATAGCACCCAAAGGCACACCAGACTATTTTGGCGCGTTTGCAGTAACGGGCGGCCTAGAAGAAGACGACCTCGCCAATGCGTTCGACGCACAGCAAGACGACTACAACAAAATAATGGTTAAAGCGGTTGCCGACAGGCTCGCCGAGGCGTTTGCAGAATACCTACACGAAAAAGTTCGTAAAGAGTATTGGGGTTTTGCACCAGACGAAAACCTAGCAAACGATGAGCTAATACGCGAAAACTACCAAGGTATTCGCCCTGCGCCAGGTTACCCAGCGTGCCCAGAACACACTGAGAAAAAGAAAATTTGGCAGTTGCTCGACACCGAAAAACGCATTGGTATGCAACTAACTAGTTCGTACGCCATGTGGCCAGGTGCTGCTGTTTCGGGTTGGTACTTCTCACACCCACAAGCAAAATATTACGCAGTAGCAGCAGTACAAAAAGATCAGGTGGAAGACTACGCTAAACGAACTAATATGACGCTTGCAGAGGCTGAAAGATGGCTATCGCCTAATTTGGGGTATGATCCGGAGTAAATAGAGCTGCAGTCAGTTTTTAGCTGTCAGCTATCAGTTAAAGCAAAAACGAGCCAAATGAGGCTCGTTTTTGGTATAAAGTTATTTATCTAAACTTAAATTTATTTTTTTACGTTGACGAGTTTTTAATTATAAGTAAACTCATTATATAAAAATTAAGTTTAGGTGTTTTACTATGGCAAGAATTAGAGTTCCCAAACCATTAAACGAGTTACTACCTATTACACCTCCTGGTGAGTTTGTTCCACTTTTAGGGAGGTTTGGTCCTACAAATTCAGAAGGGAAATATCTCCACTGGGATAAATTTATATGGCGTATACCTAAAGATATATCAGAACAAGCTGCTTGGGTAGCTACGAAGCTGGCAAGGCAAACTATATCAAAAAAAATATCATTAGTTGCAGAAAAAAATAAACAATTCACTTACTGTATTCCAGACTCCCTTCATGCATTACTTCATCAGATCGATAAATTATCTGGTGGTGGGCATGCGATTGGTGATGGTTCATTTATTACTACAAAAGAAAAAGATAGGTATCTGGTTAAGAGCTTAATGATGGAAGAAGCAATAACATCTTCTCAACTAGAAGGCGCATCTACAACGAGGAAAATAGCGAAAGAAATGCTTGAAACAAAAAGGCAACCTATCGATAAATCTGAACAAATGATTTTCAATAATTACCTTTTGATGAAAAAAGCACTAGAGAGAAAAGATGAAGCTCTTTCTATAGAGCTAATACTAGAGCTTCATGCAATTGCTACATATAAAGCTATTGATAATGATGCTATTTCAGGAGCTTTAAGAGAGGACAATGATATAGCAGTTTCAAACCTCTACAATGAATTAGCGCATACACCTCCATGTTTCTCTTCTTTAAAGGAAAGGTTATTATCTTTATGTGATTTTGCAAATGAAAAGCATGATGGGGCTAATAGCGACACGTTTATACATCCATTAGTTAAAGCGATTATTTTACATTTCATGATCGGTTACATTCATCCTTTTGGGGATGGGAATGGAAGAACCGCCAGAGCTATTTTTTATTGGTATATGCTTAGTTCTGGTTATTGGTTATTTGAATATGTGTCAATTAGTAAGCTAATCCAAGAAAAGAGAAGTGATTATGATGCAGCATTTGTTTATACAGAAACAGACGAATTCGACTTAACTTACTTTATTTACCATCAGGTTGATGTTGTCATGAAAGCGGTTAATTCATTAAATACTCACATAGAATCTAAAAAAAGTGAATTTTATCAATTCATGGAATGGATCGAAAAAAGCCCTCTATCAAAGAACTTCAAGCGAGGTCAATTAGAGTTGCTCAAAGAAGCCGTAAAGCATCCAGGTAAAATATTTACTACTAAACAGGTTTCCATAGAATTTGATATTAATGAGAACACAGCAAGAACATATTTAAATGGATTAGTTGATGCAGACCTTTTAATTGCTACGAAAAGTAAAAAAAGCAAAGCTATTAGATATTTATCTCCTGCAGGGTTAAGAGAAAAACTAAAAATATAATTAGTTTCGCTATATTAAAACCTTTAAATGAAGGACTATAATTAAGAACAGGTTCAACTTTTAAGGGCATAACCACATAGTATTGTGGTTATGCCTACTTTTTACATCTAACACATTTGCGCTTGATCAAAAGTATCACGAGAGCGTTTTGCCTGTTATTACTGCTTTTAAAACGCATGATAAAACTGCGATTGCAGCACTTATTCGCTACCCACTAAAAAGGCGATACCCCATACCTGACATTAAAAATGAGGCTGAGTTTATTAACCGCTTTGATGAGGTGTTTAATGATGAGTTAGTAGTAGTTATTGGCAGCTCTAATATTAATACTGATTGGGAAAAAGTGGGTTCGCGCGGAATTATGCTAAATAGCGTTGGTGTATGAGGAAGCCAAAAGGGTCACCCATTAGAAAGTTCCGGTCAAGCAGGCAGCTGTGTTTTCTTGATCTTTTTATTCAAAAACTAAGTGTTCTTATTATTTAGACTCAATTTAAATATGACTACAATACCACTGATGAAAAGGTTCTTTTTAAATTTGAGAATAAGAAAACTGAAGGCTATAAATTTGAAGCTTTAAGTATTTGTCGTTGGTCTGATGATTTTTGAAGTAGTGGAAAAAAATGCTTACTTTGACCTTTCAGAAATTGAAATGGGTGATAAGTAGTTATACAAAATTAGTTATAGCCTCTGCAAAGTATGCATTTACAAAGGTGATTCGCTTTATAATTGCATTTCTGGATAGGCTTGTTTGTTTTCGCCACCCGTTAAGCGCTGCATCAATCGACGTTGGCTTGAGAGTAATTGCCCAGAACGTTCGTTCATCATTTTGCATGTTTTCGTTTTTATTTCTAGTTCTTGCAATAATTTGGTGGTGATTGCATTCACATCACTAGGGAGTTTACTTCTTAATTGAGTTAGTCCTTCCTTACCGCTAGGTAAGCCTAAACTCACTAAAAATGCATCACGCTTAGTATGCGAATCATTGAGGCTATCTAAAAGCTTCAGCATTTTAATATTATGTTCTTCAAGCTGTATGTCGCGCTGGCTTAATAATACGTACTGAGACTCAAGAAATACAATTAATGCATCGAGCTTTTTAATGTCGTTTTTTAGGCTAACTATATATTCTTTTAACGTGCTTATGGTCATTATTTATGTAGCTCAACAAGGGCATTAACGGTTGCATCAATATCTATTTGAAATTCACCATTAGCGATTGCGGCTTTAACTTTAGCAACCATTTCCATATCTACATCAGGCTGAGATGATAGGCTTTCAAATGTAGAGTCTATAGATTTACTAAGCGCACTGACTTCACTGGTGTTTTTTTCAGGAGCGTGATTAGGTTTTTGCTCTTGTGTGCTTGGCGTTGCAGAGCGAGAAGTTAACTTCTGGCTCTGTTCAACGTGTAAAGCGGGTGCATTTGTTATATTCATACTGGGTTACTCATCATATTTAAAATTGTTCATACCTGCATAAATATAGGTAGCGACCAATAATACTTTTAACTTAACTTTTTTATTAATAATTTTTAAAAAATAGCTTCTACAACTCTCTTGTCAATTACTTTGCCTTGAACAACTTTGTTTGAAGATAGATTTTTAACATTGATGATTTCGCCAAACTGCCCATCTTGTAGTGCAACAGCTTTTACATTAGCTGAAAAACTAGCGGTATTTACTTGTAATAAAATAAACTCGTCTTTATTCACTAAATACATGTTTTCTAAATGGCGGCGCGAAATAATATCATCTTTTTTTATTTCTCGCTTTACCGTCATGCCAACTAATGGTTTTATTTTTGCTTCTGTTGAATGTAAGTGTTTACTTACATCTGCGCTTTTGTAGTGTAAAAGATCAGCGGTAAGTAACTCGCCCCTGCTTAGGTTTCTTTTAGCTGCAACAAGATCAATCCATAAATTTACTTTAGCACTTGCTCTAAACTTCCATTTTGGTGATTCACATTGGACTGTAAGGCTAATTCGCCCCGCAGGCGGGTCTTCTTTTTTTGAACGGCTAATTAGCACGTTTTCACAATTTAAATCAGTACTCCCTTTTGGAATGAAGAGTTTAATTTTTTGTTGTTGTTTATTTGAGCCGGTTGATGCGAGATAAGAATCAATTTCTTTTTGTAGGTAGGTATGTATCTGCTTATCGAAATTAATGTTACTTGCCACACTTTGCTGCGTACTAAAAAAAACAAGTATAAAAAACATACGGAAAAAAACATACTTCCCTTGAGGAAGTTTAGCTTCCGCTTTGTATTGGCGGATGAGATTGTTTTTTATATAAGTCATTGATTCCTAATTTTTTATAAAGTTGGCATAAAGGTTGTAATAGAAGTTGCAACAGGTAGAAGTATGCGAATGTGTGAGCATACAAGAATCAAAAAGTAGAGGCAACATGGAACTATTTGATAAGGCGTTAGGCGTTCATCCATTTTCAATGCAGCTAAGGCTAGATCGTGCCGAAATAATAGCAAGTAATTTGGCAAATGTAGACACACCGGGATTTAAGTCTCGAGATGTTGATTATCGTCAAATTATGAATGACGTTTCATCAAGTATTTCACAAAATCGAAATGTTGACTTTATGGGTGCTCAGGCAGAACAACTAAAATACCGTGTACCTTATCAACCATCAAGTGACGGGAATACGGTTGAGCTTAATATTGAACAAGCAAAGTTTGCAAATAACAGCATGGACTTTCAAACCAGCATGACTTTTTTAAATATGAAAATAAATGGTTTGTATAAAGTTATTAAAGGAGATGTGTAATGTCTTTTAACTCAATTTACGATGCAAGCGGCAGCGCAATGCGTGCTCAGGTTATTCGTCTTGATACGATTGCTTCTAACTTAGCAAATGCCGATACGGCAGCAGGCTCAGAAGCCGACGCATATAAAGCGCTTAAACCCGTATTTTCGGCTCTATATAAACAAACACAAGATGGTCAATCTATTTCAGCGTCAGTTGATATTTTGGGTATTACCGAATCTAACCGAACGGTTGAACAGCGTTATGAGCCAAATAACCCTATTGCGAACGGTGATGGTTATGTTTTTTATTCTAATGTGAACGTGCTTGAAGAAATGGCCGATATGATGTCAGCAAGTCGTAGCTACCAAACGTCTGTTGAGGTAATGGGGCGCGTTAATAGTATGCAGCAAAGTATTCTAAAATTAGGACAATAATAAAATGCAAGTGAATACAACCAATCAAAATGCGCAAGATGCTGTTAATAGCAAAACTAACATTTCAGGTAATAGTTCATCTGCAGAAATGTCGACGATGTTTTTAGAACTTCTTGTTGCTCAAATTAGTAATCAAAATCCATTAGAACCAATGGATGGTACGGCTTATGTAAGCCAGCTCGCTGAGTTTTCAAATGTTGAATCACTACAAGGTATTAGACAAAATACCAGCACAGGGCTCGATTATATGAGCAGTTTAACTGTGCTTGAAGCAACGGGCATGGTTGGTCAGTCTGTTGATGTTAAAGCAAACAGTGTGGCGTTAGAGCAAGACGGTACTGTTGCAGGGTTAGTCAATTTAGATACACCAGCAGATTCGGTTACTGTTCAGTTATACAACCAAAATGGTGAGCTAATAGAAGAGAAAAACCTGCCATATTCTGGCGTGGGTGCACTTCGTTTTGCGTTTGATAACCAAGACGCAGGTGGATACGCTGTTAGGGCTTATGCAACAACATCAGGCATTCCAAAGCAGCTTGATACATGGCTAAGTGGGAATGTTGAGCGAGTATCGGTTGGTAAAACACCAGAAGATATTTTATTACAAGTTGATGGTTTGGGTAATTTTGGTCTCACTGAAATTAACCAACTGGCATAAGTAAAACTAAAAAAGGAATAAACAATATGTCTATGTTCAATATAGGTCTTAGTGGCCTTAAAAGTACACAAACCGGCTTAGAAGTAACAAGTAATAACATCGCAAACTCTGGCACTGCAGGATATAAAAATAATACGGCCGAGTTTGCTGCTGTTTACAACGGTGGTCAGCGTGGTGGTGTTAAAGTTGCTAATATTAAAGAAGATTTTGTAACGGGCGGTGAAATTGTTCGTACTGGTAATGCACTTGATATTGCAATTGATGGGCAAGGCTTTTTTGCAATATCAGAAAATGGTCGCACGGCTTATACCCAAGCAGGTCAATTTACGCTAGATAATAATCTGAATATCGTCAATGCGAATGGCTCCACATTGCAAGGGTTTGGCGTATCTGAAGCCGCAGGTGGAGAGACGACAATTGTATCGGGTGTTTTAACCGATTTAAAAATTGAAGCGTCTAATATTCCAGCTCAAGCAAGTACCTCTATTGATTTTAACGGTAATTTAAGTTCAGCAAGTGATATAATTTCATACCCTGTTGCACCGGCTCTTTTCGATCCTAAAGATGGTAGCCAGTATAACTTTTCTCAATCAACCGAAGTGTTTGACTCATTAGGCAATAGCCACGTGATGACCCAGTATTTTAATCACACGGGTAGTAATGAATGGCAAGCCATGTTCTTCCTTGACGGAAAGCCATTAACTGAAACTCAACTAACAGGCGCTGGGCTTACATCAGGTATGTCTAGTACACCAGCAGTACCAGGAGCTAATGTTGGTAATCAAAGTGTTGATGATGGAACAGGGACTGCTGTTTCAGCTGGTGTTTTAAAGATGACGTTTGATACAAACGGTCAAATGATCCCTTATTCGACAACACCGGATGTAAGAGCTGTCAACTTATCTGTTGGTGTTGCGGGCGCTACTGCAACAACAAATGCTGAAATAAGTACTGGTGCTGCTGCTTTAGCCATAAACCTAAAATTTGATGGTACAACTCAATTTGGCTCTAGCTTTAGTGTTAATGAAAATGACGCAGATGGTTATACATCGGGTGCATTTTCTGGTGTTACAGTGGGCGATGACGGTAAAGTATTTGCAACGTTTACTAACGGCGAATCTAAATTACAAGGGCAAGTTGTTTTAGCCTCATTTGCAAACGTAGATGGGTTAGAGCAAGGCAGTAATACTGTGTGGTATCAAACTGAAGAGTCGGGCAGTGCACTTTACGGTGAGCCAGATAGCGGCTCTTTAGGTAAATTACTTTCGGGTTCATTTATGGGATCGAATGTTGATATTAGTGAGCAATTAGTTGGCTTAATGTCGTTTCAGCAAAATTATCAGGCAAATGCTAAAACAATCAGCAGCGCTGATGAAATGATGCAAATTTTGTTTAGTAACACTTAAGGAAGCTGATTGTGGAAAAATTAATTTATACCGCAGTTTCTGGTGCTGAACTAAATAATACAGCCTTACGTGTTGCCGCTAATAACTTGGCTAACGTCAGTACAGCTGGGTTTAAAGCTGATATGGAACAGGCTCAATCTATGATGGTTCAAGGTGGCGGATTTAGAACCCGCTACCTTGCTCAATTGACTCCTGTTACCACTGATTTATCGGCAGGTCCTGTGATGGATACGGGTCGTAATTTAGATATTGCTTTAAGTGAAGGTGGTTACCTTGAAGTCATGGATGATAATGGGAACCCAGCCTATACCCGAGCTGGTAACTTACTTGTTGATGCCGACGGTTTTGTAACTGTCAATGGTCGTCGTTTGCAAGGTGATGGGGGCGATGTACAGCTACCTGAGTTTGGCGAAATTGAGATTGGCTCTGACGGTATAATTAACCTTACGCCAATTGGCGGTGGGGTTATTGCAGAAGATGCCCGAATTAAGCTCGCCAGTACTGATGGAAACTTAGTTAAAGGCCCTGATGGGTTACTAAGAAGTCCTGATTTACAACAACTTGAAGCCGACGAGACAATTAAAGTAAGAACCGGCGCGCTCGAAGGCTCTAACGTAAATGCGGTAGCCGAAATGATAAAAACAATGAATATTAGCCGCCAATTCGAAATGAATGTAAAAATGATGAAGTCGGCAGACGAGCTTGCAACCAGCGGCAATAAACTTATTAGCGAACGTGGATAAAGAGGGAGTTAATCATGAATTCAGCATTATGGGTAAGTAAAACAGGTCTTGCAGCTCAAGATCTTAGAATGACCACTATTTCTAATAATTTAGCTAACGTAAGCACCGCAGGTTTTAAAAAAGACAGAGCCGTATTTGAAGATTTATTTTACCAAGTACAAAAACAACCAGGCGCTCAAGCTGATGATTTAAATCAGCTGCCTTCAGGTATCCAAGTTGGTACTGGTGTTCGAATTAACGGCACTCAAAAAGAATTTACTGAAGGAAGCTTTGAAACAACAAGTAATCAACTTGATGTTGCGATTGCAGGACAAGGTTTTTTTCAAATTGAAAGTCCAGATGGAGAGCTTTTGTTCTCTCGTAATGGCCAGTTTCAGCTTAATTCAGAATCATTACTAGTTAACAGCAATGGTTTACCTTTGGCGCAAAATATAGCGCTTCCAGAGGGAACAACAAAAGTGTCTATTGGCACGGATGGGTCAATTACAGCTATTGTTGGTAAAGAAGCGCAGCCAGTTGAGTTAGGTCAACTATTAACGGTTAATTTTGCCAATCCTGCGGGTCTGCAAAGCTTAGGTGGTAACTTATACCGTGAAACCGCAGCGTCAGGTGAGCCAGTAGAAGGAATACCTGGTGAAGAGGCGTTTGGTGCTTTACAACAGTTTACTATTGAAGGCTCTAACGTGAGTGTTGTTGATGAAATGGTCAGTATGATTGCTGTACAACGTGCTTATGAAATGAATGCTAAAGTCGTTTCAGCTGCGGATGAAATGTTACGCTTTATAAATCAAAACGTATAATTATGAATAAGTTAGCTTTTTTAATCGTGTTTTTGTTGTTGGCAGGGTGCAGTAATGCCCCCTACAACAGAGAGTTTATTCAATGCGAAGTTGTTTATGGCGAAGTTAAATGCCCTCAAAACAAAAAAAAGAAAACACGTAAAGATTACGAGATCAGCCAAGAGTCTTATCAAGAAGGTTTAAACCATCAAGATGGCAGCTTATTTCAAGATAATTACATGTTTTCGCTTTATTCCGATAAACGCGCGTACAGAGTTGGTGATATTTTAACGGTTGTTTTAAACGAGCGAACTCAATCAAGTAAAAGTTCTGACTCGAGTTTAGACAAAAAAACTGATTTTGATGTCGGTGTTCCTCTTGCCGGTAATTTAAATGTCACCGATTTAAATTTAGGTGTTGGTTCAAGTACTAAATTTGATGGTGAAAGCAGTGCAAGTCAGCAAAACTTTCTTAGCGGTTCTATAACGGTTCGGGTTGAGCATGTTTTATCAAATAACTCATTAGTAATAAAAGGGCGTAAACAAATAAAACTAAATCAAGGCGATGAATATATCGAGATTGAAGGTTTAGTTCGCCCTGCTGATATTGATGTAAGCAATAGAGTGTCTTCTTTGCGAATAGCAGAGGCACAGATCAGTTATACAGGCAGAGGCACATTGGCTGATGCGAATAGACCAGGTTGGTTTACTACACTGTTTACTCGATTCTTAAATCCATTCTAGTGACGACTGAGGTTTTAATGAGATATTTATTACTGCTATTAATTAGCCTTTCAGGCTTTGTACCACAGGTAAGTTATGCAGCTAAAGCTAGACCATTATTAGATATGGTGGATGTATTAGGCGTTCGCGAAAATCAATTAGTTGGTTATGGTTTAGTGGTAGGTTTACCGGGCTCTGGTGATAAAGCACAAGTTAAATTTGCGGGTCAGTCATTGAGCAATATGCTAAAGCAATTTGGTGTTTCGGTTGATGAAAAAAGTTTACCAAAATCAAAAAATATTGCCGCCGTTGCAGTGCATGCAACACTTCCTCCTATGGGAAGTCCAGGCCAATTAATTGATGTAACAGTTAACTCTTTAGGCGACGCTAAAAGCTTACACGGTGGCAGCTTAATGTTAACGCCGCTAAAAGGTGTTGATGGCAAAATTTATGCACTGGCACAAGGTAACCTTGTTGTGGGGGGGATTAATGCCAGCGGTAAAAATGGCTCATCGGTGACAGTCAATGTTCCTACCTCAGGGCTTATTCCAAATGGCGCTATTATTGAACGCAGCGTAGTGGATATGTTTAAAACTCAACCCGATGTTGTATTAAACTTAAAAGCGCCAAATTATCAAACTGCCCGCAATGTAGTAAAAGCAATAAATAAAGTATTTGGCCCTGACGTAGCAACAGCCGAAAACTGGGGGCGGTTAGTGGTAAGTGCGCCAAGTGATGCAAACAGCCGTAATACCTTTATGTCGATGTTACAAGATATTGTGGTTGAGGAAGGTACTGAGAGACCAAAAATTGTATTTAATAGCCGCACAGGCACTGTTGTAATGAACGATACAGTGAGAGTGCATAAAGCTGCGGTTAATCACGGTAATTTAACGATTACCATAAGTGAGCAAGAAGGTGTGTCGCAACCAGGTCCATTTTCAAATGGACAAACTACGCCTACCCAAGCCAGTGATATTAGCGTTGAGCAACAGCAAAAAAATATGCTTTTATGGCCTGAAGGCACATCTTTGGACGAAATTGTTAAAGCGGTTAATGCACTTGGAGCTACGCCCGCAGAGCTAATGTCTATATTAATTGCTTTAGATAATGCCGGTGCACTTGAAGCTGAACTTTTAGTTATTTAATGGAATAACGCAATGAAAATAGAGACTCCACACACACTATCGCAATCATTGGCTATTGACCCAACTAATGTAGTTAATATAGCTAAAAATAGTACTGAGAGTGAAGGGATCAAACAAGCTGCTGAGCAATTTGAAGCCATATTTTTACAACTTGTTTTAAAAAGTATGAACAGTGCGACAGAAACAATGTCGGGTGAAAATGGCTTTTTTAATAGTAAAGAACAAGCACAGTTTAGAGATATGTACGATGCTCAAACAGCGCAGCATCTTGCATCTAAACATGAGCTCGGTTTAGCTGAAGCAATTATTAGACAATTTAACGAAAAAATAGAACCTATTGAAAATACATTTAAGAAAGACTTAATAGCGGTCGCTGATCCATTATATAAGAACAATGAAAAAGTTGAGCCTACCCAGAGTCATGATATTTATTCTGGTGCATCATTTACTCAATCATTGAATATTATTCCTATTAGGTAGTTAAATTATGTCGATGTTAAACAATGCATTAAGTGGACTTAATGCTGCAAATGTAGCGCTTACAGTTGCAGGGCAAAACGTTGCAAATGCAGCAGTGGAAGGTTATTCACGACAGTCTGTACAGTTTAAAACAACGGGTGTTCAATTAGGCGGCGTTGAGGTTTCTTCGGTAGATCGCATCGTAGATGCTTTTTTAAATGATGATATTTGGCGCACAAACTCTGACGCCTCATACTATAAAAACAAACAAACGTATTTAGGTTTTATTGAACAGGTTGTTGGTACCGACTCGCTTAATTTAAACGCCTCAATTACAACGTTAAGCAATGCATTAAATGCAGCATCAACGACACCTGACTCGCCAGCATATCGTCAACAGTTTTTATCAGCTGCTGAAGGTTTAATGCAAGATTTTGCGCAAATAAATGGCGCGTTAGAGGGGCAATCAAAAAAGCTGAGCTCAGAAATGAGTAATGTGTCTCTTGAGGTTACATCGCTTACCCAGCAAATAGCACAAGTAAATGGCAGTATTGGTAAAGCAATAGCAAACAACCAACCCAGTGCTGAATTAAAAGATAACCGAGAAAGATTAATCAGCCAATTGTCTGAACATATTGGCGTGTCTATCGTTGAACGTGATTCTGGCCTTTTAGATATTAGCACGTTAAGTGGTGCCCCTTTAGTTGTGGGTACTAAAGCTGCGTCAATAAAGGTTAATAATACAGACGTTAGTAGTCATTTTTTAGGCCAAGAATTTAAACTCGATGAACATGTTGGCGGGCACTTTGGCGGCTTGATCAGCGCAGAAAAAGATATTATAAAACCTACATTAGCGAGTCTAAACAGCTTAGTAAAAGACTTAGCTGATGATGTTAATACAGCGCTAACTGCCGGCTTTGACTTAAATAACAATGCAGGTATTCCTTTATTCGAATATGATCCATTAAACCCGTTAGGTAGCATAAGTATTAATCCTAATATGGGTAAAGATGAACTTGCATTCAAAAATAGCAGTACAACAGGCCCTGGTGATAACTCTAATATTGCTGATATATTGTCGGCAATGACAGGTAAAGGAGAGCGATTTACTTTACTGGTTGGGGAGCTTGCAATTACGAGTAAACAAAATAAAACCAGTATTGCTACCGCGTCGAGTTTAAACACAAATGCAATTGCTGCGCGCGACAGCCTAAGTGGCGTTAACTTGGATGAAGAAGCTGCAAGTCTGATGCATTTTCAGCAAATGTACGGCGCTAACGCCAGAGTAATTAGCACAGCAGATCAAATGTTTAATGCTTTACTGCAAATGTTTTAAAGGAAAATATAATGCGAGTTAGTAGCCATCAATATCATTTAAATTCTATTCAAAACATCCAAACTAATGCTGGGATCTTTAATGAAAAATCTGTTCAGCTTGGTACAAATCAAAGAATACTAAAGCCATCAGATGACCCACTTGGGACTGTAATGCTGATGAATTTAGGTTCAGAAATTGATTCGCTAGAGCAGTATAAAACGAATATGGATGCGGTTAATTTTTCACTTGGTCAACAAGAGGTGCAGTTAACAGGTATTGTGAATCAAATTTATTCATTGCAGAGCTTAATTACAACGGCTGCTGATGGCTCATACAGTGATACTGAAATTAAAGCACTTGGGCAAGAAATGAGTATTGCTTTTCCGGCAATCGTTGATTTACTTAATGCGACAGATAGTGCTGGTAAATATTACTTCTCGGGAAGTAAAACAGACGACAAACCTTTTCAAATTGATGGTGCAGGTAACTACGCTTATAGTGGGGATAGCATAGTTAGGGAAGTATCTGTGTCTGATGATTCGAGTGTTATTAATAATATTATTGGTGATGCCCTCGACCCTAGTGCCGGCTTTTTAAATGCCATGAAAGATTATCTTGTTGATGTTAATAACCCGCCTGCCGGTGGCGTTGGTGCACAATCAAGAGTGATGATAGATAAGCTTGCAGGATTTTTGAGCACGATTAGTGGTCAAGTCACTACAATTGGTGCAACAATGGCATCACTTGACTCAGTAACTACAAGTAACGAAGATATAAAAACTTTTACGGTTAATCTTCGTGACGATTTAAGCTCTTTAGACTATCCTGAAGCATTTGTATCATTAAAAGAGTCAGTAGCGGCTTACGAGTCATCAATGCAAGTTTATTCAAATGTAAGTAAACTCTCTTTGTTTTCGTATATTTAATTATAATACCAGGAACATACCATGCTCGTTAAAAGTAGCGAAAAAGTTCAATCTCTGGAGCCGGCTAATACAGCTAAATCTAGTGGCGTCGTTACATCTTCAAAAGATTCGGCTAATAATCTTTGGAAAAATAAGATTGTTGCTAAGCAAGAGCAGGTTCAGGTATTAACTAATTGGTCAATTCGAGGCGCTTTAAGTCAAGAGCTGGCAAAAGCAGAGCAAAGTGAAGCAACCATTCGTAATTTATTTATTGGCTTAGAAAGGCTTTCGCAACAACTTAATACGCAAGCCGCTAATACTAAACCTCAAGCAATGCAGCAGCGCGGTATCAGCTCGCAAATTACCATGTTACAAAATGCGGCGAGTAGAAAAGGCTCTGGGCTCGATGCTCAATTAAGAACAAATGATCCAAATAGACCAATTACACGCCAGCTTAATGCAAATATGGATCTTATAAGTAAACGTCCACATGATGAAAATATTCAGTTACTTATGGGTAGAAGTGGCAAATCATTGAATTTAAGTTTACCTGCCAACCAGGATGAGCGTGCTAACTTTAGTGCTGTACAAAATGCATTTTCGCAGCATCAAATTAGTGTGGAATTGAGTCGTGAAAATCGATTACTTTTTAGTGCAAAAAAAGAAAACGCAGGCCCTTTGTTAGAACCATGGGTAATTAGTGGTCAAGGTGTGCGTGTAGCCGCCGGAAATCCAATTTCATTACAATTAAATGATATTGATAATCCTTTAAATGAACTTGCAAAAATAGCAGATAAAAATGCGTCTATTCAAGAGCATAGAGATAGAATACAAAACGCACAACGACACTTAAAAGCTAATTTAATGAAAGTTCAAGCTAAGAGACAGCAATTACTTGCCCAGCTACAGCAATTAGATACCGCAAGCTCACTTGATAACAGTGAAGCGCTTACAAATCTTAGTAGTAATGCAAAACAACAAATGCTCAGTGCCGGTGCTAATAGTGTGAGTGTTATCATGGCGCAAGCTAATGTAACGCGTAATATGGTGCAATATTCCCTTAATTAGAAATAACATTGTAATTAATATTTTATAACGGTAACTATTCAGCCACACCTTTAATAAATATATCAGGTAGCTGATTTTTGAAGAGTAGCTCAAGTGCTAAGCTTGCAGATACATCTTGTTTTCTGCAAGTCGAGAGATAGCTTCTGATCAAACAAAACATCTCTGTTCCTTGCATGCTCCTGAAACACCCTGATATCTTTTCATGAACCGCAATTTCCGCCATGAAGCGTAAGACATCATCTTGATAATTTCTTAACAGCTTTAACAACGGCCTGGATTTTATTCGCTTTAATATCACGTGCTGGCCTTTTACACGGCTATTTTCATCTGGTGGAGGGCATTTAACGTCACCTTGAGCCAATATGTGTTGATACCTCTCTATATAGTGCGCTTTTGTGTCTGCATCTAGCTCGGGGTTATGTATTTGATGTTGATTGATTTCTTTCAGGAAAGTTTGCAACTCCTTTGCCCATTGCATGCCATCTTGCTCCCATGCCCTTTCTAATTCTTGGATATACACAAGGCATGTTGACACTTTGTATATTGATAATAGGTAATAACCCTATGTTGGCATACTGGCGGGATCGGTCAATAGTTAAAATGATCCTTTGAAAATAATTTACCATTAAGACAAAAGTGTGTTTTTAATTTCATCGGTTTTTAATTTGTAAACTAAACACGCAATCGTCTTATCATGTGGAGTATTTATATTAAATAAGTCGTACTCATACCGCTAACTATGGGTCGCACGCCAATATTTAATGTTTCCCAGTAAGTATAATTGACTTATTGCGAGTTATATATTGATCTGTTTACGCTATTTCAATGGTTGATTTGTGGATGGAAATTGAATTTAAGTGAGTAAAGAAAATTACGCTCATGTAGATTTATTTAATTCTTGAATTTAAGGTGCGTATTTTTAAGCATATTTTCTTATGAAAATAAAAAACAAAAAAAGTTTAGTTTTTCCTAAGTTTGGTCGCTCTTTATGGTTAGGCGTTAATTACACACGTTATTTAAATTGCAGATACTAACTAAAAACGAAAGGAAATAAACATGGCTTTATCAATTCAATCAAACATGGCGTCAATGTCAATTCAAAATCAACTAGGTCGCAGCAACAATGATTTATCTACGGCACTTGAGCGTTTAGGGTCTGGTTTTAAAATTAACTCAGCAAAAGATGATGCAGCAGGCCTACAAATTGCTTCACGCTTGAACGCACAAGTACGTGGTCAAGAAGCGGGTCTTTATAACGGTAATAATGCGATGTCGATGATGCAAACAGCTGAAGGCGCGTTTGATGAAATGACTAATATTGCGTACCGCATGAAAGAACTAGCTACACAAGGTTCAAGTGATACCAATGGTACTAAAGAGTGGGCTTCTCAAAGTGCCGAGTATTCAGCACTGTCACTAGAGCTGAAAAATATTATGGATAACACTTCATTTGGTGATGGCACTAAATTACTAACCGGTGGTAAGTTTGCTGCTAGTGTGAGCTTTCAAGTAGGTGCAAGTGCAGCAGAAACACTTGCTGTTGATATTTCAGGAAAATTAACAGCAGTAACAGCTGCACAAGCTAGTGCTGCTGCATTTACTGATGTTACAACAGCGCAAGCTGAAATAGTAAAGGTAAACACAATAATTGATAGTATTGGTGATGCGCGTTCTACATTAGGTGCGTCAATGAACCGTTTAGACCACACTATGAATAACGTAACAAACATGAAACAAAATACTCAAGCGGCTGTAGGTACATTAATGGATGCTGATTTTGCGGCTGAAACATCTAACATGACTAAGCAACAGTTATTAATGAATTCTGGTATTTCAGTGCTTAGTACTGCAAACAGCACAACACAAATGATTGGCTCGTTACTTCGTTAATAGTTTAGCGAAAGGTTACTTAAACTAAGTAATCGATAAGTAAATAAAAACAGCCGCACTTTTAGTGCGGCTGTTTTTGTTTGTAGTAGGTGTTGAGTCTAACTATTTAGTTTTTTAGAGGGCTGTTTGTGATTTAGCGTCACTATAAATGTCAGTACAAACATTCATAACAATAATAAAATCAAAATAAAGTTTAGTTTTTTCTTAATGTGGTCGCTCTAAATGATTAGTCACTGCTATTTATGCTTTTAAAGTGTGGGTAGCGTTAAAAAAACATAAAGGAAATTAAGCATGGCTTTATCAATTCAATCAAATATGGCGTCAATGTCAATTCAAAATCAATTAGGTCGTAGTAACAACGATTTATCTACTGCGCTTGAGCGTTTAGGATCTGGTTTTAAAATTAACTCAGCAAAAGACGATGCGGCAGGTCTACAAATTGCTTCGCGCCTAAACGCACAAGTACGTGGTCAAGAAGCAGGTCTTTACAATGGTAATAACGCTATGTCGATGATGCAAACAGCTGAAGGCGCGTTTGACGAAATGACTAATATTGCTTATCGAATGAAAGAGCTGGCAACACAAGGTTCAAGTGATACTAATGGCGCAAAAGAATGGGCTTCTCAAAGTGCTGAATACACAGCATTAGCACTAGAGCTTACAAATATCATGGATAATACCTCTTTTGGTGACGGCACTAAATTACTAGCAGCAGCTGGGAAATTCGGTGCTGGTGAAGTAAGTTTTCAAGTGGGAGCAAGTGCTGCGGAGACACTTAAGGTAGATATTTCTACTCAATTAGGCGCGGTAACTACAGCTAATGGTACTGCTACTGCATTTACAACTGTTGCAACTGCGCAAGCAGAAATCGCAAAAGTTAATACAATAATTGACACGATCGGTACTGCACGTTCTACATTAGGTGCGTCTATGAATCGTTTAGATCACACTATGAATAACGTAACAAACATGAAACAAAATACTCAAGCGGCTGTGGGTACGTTAATGGATGCTGATTTTGCAGCTGAAACGTCTAATATGACAAAGCAACAGTTACTAATGAACTCAGGCATTTCTGTGCTTAGTACAGCAAACAGCACAACACAAATGATTGGCTCATTACTTCGTTAATAATTTAGTTCATTAACGGATTAATTAGTTTTGTAAAACTAAAATAGCTATATTTTTTATAGCTATTTTAATAAATAAAAATTCATCGGAGTTTTTATTTATTAAAATAAATACTTGGAGAATATAATGAGTTTATCAGCACTAGGTATCGACCCTGCTAATTTGGCTAGTCAATATACACAAATTGAACGAGCATCAAAAGATCAGCTTTTAAATAATAAAAATAGTGATTTTACTAATAGAATTAAAGCATTTGATGGCTTAAAAAGTAACTTAACGAGCTTTTATACAGACTTAAAAGCTGGGTTGAAAACTGAAACAAGTTTGTTTAGTAATAGTGCAACGCTAAGCGATGAAGGATCTTTAAGTGTAACGGCAAGCGGTAAGGCAACAAGTGGCGATTATGATGTGTTTGTCGAGCAATTGGCCCAAGCACATCAAGTAGCGTTAAGTTTTGATCCAACAAAAACGTTAAGCACAGATGGTGAGTTTAATATTGATTTAGCTGGGGATTCGTTCAGTGTTGACCTTTCTACACTGGGTGCTGATGCAAAATTAAGTGATTTAGCCAGTGCTATAAATAGCCATGCAGATAATAGTGGCGTAAAAGCTACATTAATGCGCTCTGGCAGTGAAACTTTTCTAGTGATGACCAGTGAAGAGTCTGGGGCGGCTAACCAGGTCTCATTAAACTTTACTGCAGGGGCTGATGCAAATGGCGCTGATATTACCAATGCTATTGCCACTAAAACAGAACTTACCGCAGCCCAAGATTCTATTATAAAATTAGGTGCAAGCTCTGCGCTGACAATTACTTCAACAACGAATAAACTTGAAGATGTGATTGAAGGCGTAACGTTAAACTTAACGAAGGTGCAAGCGCTAGGTGATAGCCCTATTCATGTAACGGTTTCACAAGATCAAGAATCAAGTAAAGCGAATGTTAAAAGCTTTGTTGATGCCTTTAATAGCTTAGTTAACGGTATTACAAGTAACGATAATTTAAAGCGAGATAATATGGCTTCTGGTCTTGCTCGTTCATTACGAAATGACTTTCAGGGTACGTTTGAAGGAAAAACGCTTTATTCAGTAGGTATTGAGTTTGATCGTAGCGGTAATTTAAC
Organism: Pseudoalteromonas aliena SW19; assembly: GCF_014905615.1. Taxonomy (NCBI): domain Bacteria; kingdom Pseudomonadati; phylum Pseudomonadota; class Gammaproteobacteria; order Alteromonadales; family Pseudoalteromonadaceae; genus Pseudoalteromonas; species Pseudoalteromonas aliena. The sequence continues at coordinate 1,125,180 of NZ_AQGU01000025.1, read as the reverse complement.
AATCAATAATGAACGATTAGAAGCTGCTATGACAAACGACCCAGAGGCATTAACTAAAATGCTTCAGGGTGAAACGGGTTTGATGTCTAAGCTTGAAAAACGAGTGGAGCCTTATACAAAAAGCTATGGCTTAATGACGGACAAAAAAAATACACTACAGTCAAGTTTAGATATTGTAGTGAGGCAACAAAAAAGCCATAACACCTCAATGGAGCAGGTGTATCAGCGTTATTTGTCGCAATTTACGCAAATGCAACAGACTATTGCGCAATTAGAATCTACAATGGGCCAATTTGGAAGCTAGGGGTTAAGAATGTTAGATTTAAATGATGGCTTTTCGGCTTATAAAAGCACGTCTGTTGATGCGAAAGCGGCGAGCGCAGATATACATAAATTGGTACAGATGTTATTTGATGGCTTTTTGGATGAACTAGAAAGAGCCTCAGGGCATATTACTCAAAAGCGTTATGATAAAAAAGCCGAGAGCATTGAAAAATTAATGCGCATACTCGGGGGCCTTGAAGCATCACTTGACCTTGATAAAGGGGGAGAGGTTGCATTAAACATGCAGAAACTTTACCAGCACTGTGGGCAAGCATTATTGCAAGCTAGTTTAAAAAATGATTTGGCATTTATAGATTCAACACGTGTGGTAATGACGAACTTGCAGGAAGGCTGGCAAGGATTGGGTACGCAAATAGCTTGATGATTTATGTTATACCCATTTTATAAAAACATGACCATTCTAGCGTATTAAACAACTCACTGACTACTTATAGTCGACTGCATGGATGCAGGAGGGTAATGCAGAGAGCAATTGCTGGGAACAACTATGTATCATAACTTTAGTCTTGTTATTGAACTATTTTCAGCACTAACTGCGTTGAATTTACTTGCAATAGGCCAGCTATTGACGCGTAAATTCGCCTTGTTTCTGGCTAGAGAGAATAAATTTAAATGTCACCATGATTCAATACGTAAACCTCTTAACCAGAGTTCAGGTTAGTTAACAAAAACCGGCTAATTTTAGCTGGTTTTTTTGTTAGTGGGCTGAGTTACTTCCAAGCTACTTCCGCAGCGGAAGTTAAACTTCCGTTTTGGGTGGTTTTTAATGTTTTTATTAAGTAAAAACAATGAGTTGCTATTGGCTTGATTTTTGCTATATTTCAATGTGTTTTATTATAGGTTGATACTGTTCATGGATATATCTAAGAAGCAAACTGAGCAAAAAATTGAACAGTTACTTTGCGCTATGGAGCGAGCAGTTCAAGATAACAATTGGTTTAAAGTAAAGGAAGCCGATAAAAAAATGCACTTATTGCTTGGCTTATCTGAAAAAAAACCTTGGTTTGATTCAATAGAGCCTCAGCGTAGATCACTTAAAAAACGCTATACAAAAATTATAAGTGTAATTGCGAAACAGCAATCAGATATCAAAGTGAAAATGCAAAGTCACCAAAATAATAAAGAAGGCATTGAAGCGTATAAAGAACTGAGCGAAGGAAGTGATTTATGAATATTCAACTTGGCAATATTGCATCGAAAGCTGAATTTGATGTTACAAGCAGTAAAAAAATAATAAGTAACGCGAATGCAGTTGATTCTGCTGTTAACGAACCTGCGTTTGACGAGCATGCTTTGTCTACTCAAAAAGAGATGGATGAAAACAGCGCGCAGTTAATTAACGAAGATTCTATTGATGATGATACAGGCGATGAATTTTTGCTTATAGAACCCGTTGAAGTGTCGCCAGAGCAACCGGCTAATCACCCTTTATTAAATTCAATTGGACAATATAAAAGTTCAGGTCTCAACACTTTAAATGAGATACCTTCACAAATTGCAGAGAGTGAAAACAGCGCGGCTATTTTAGATGAGCCCCTGATTGAACAAGCTAATTTACCCGAAACGCCCCCCAATAAGGAGGTTGCAACTGCTTCGCTTATTAATGAGCAAGCCATAAATAGTGCGCTAAATTCAACAAAGTTGCAGAGTGCCCCCGCAACTGCTCAAGTGAATTTAAATGCAGAGCAATCAAACGCAGTTTTAAATAACGGCTTTAATGTAGGTAATCTAGATACTGCGGCCCAAATTATTAATACAGAGCTAAATACAGTAACGAAAAATAACAATTTACAGCACTCGGGTATCGCACTTCAAAGTTTGCAAGGGCTACTTCGGCCTTCATCAATACAACCTACGGTAAATGGCAAGGTTAATTCAGTTGATACGAATATCAGTGAAGTACCTACTCATAAGAGTGATTTGCACAAGCACACACTAAATGCACTACCCAATAGTTTTAGCATTGAAAGCCGTGACTTATTAACTCAAAAAGCAGCTGTACTTAACCCGTTTGCACATAATGAATCCTTAGCTGATACATTCCAATGGCGGCAAGAAAAGCTCAAGGGTGGACCAAATGAGTGGGGGCAACGCTTACTCAATGTGCTAGGTGATAAGGTCAATTTGCAAATAGGGCAGCAACTACAAAAAGCGCAGATCAGATTAGATCCTCCGAATTTAGGGCGAATAGACATTTCTATTAGTGTTGATGGAGATAAAACGTCAGTTAGTTTAATAACCAGCAATCCACAAGTTAGAGATGCTATTGCGCAAACATTGGATCAACTGCGTCAAACGCTTTCTCAAAATGGTAGCGTGTCGGTAGATTTAAATTTTGATGATAAACAACAAGAGCAACAACATAGCAATAGCGACGAAAAGGTCGCTGAAAACATTTCGTTAGTTGATAACACCGAGCAAGACGATGAACTGAGACAAACAGTATCATCAGGCTGGTTAAACAAATTAGTATAACTATTAATATTGGTTAGAGTGAGGTAAATGTGAAGAAAATAATATTAGGCGTTGGCGCTTTAGTTTTGATTATAGGTGCATTTTTTGCTGGTAAATTACTCGATAGTGACTCTAATCAACAAGGAGATGCAGGCTCAACGAATACAGAAGCGAACATAACTGAATCGCAGTACCATGAGATGGAGCGATTTATAATTAGTGTGTCGGATGAGAGTTATGCACGCTACTTAGTGTTGGATCTTGTTTTGGTAATTCCGCCTTATATTGATAATAAAGTATATGCTGCAGAAGCAACCCCATTGTTGCGTAATGTACTGGTAAAGCAATTTGCGAATATGAGTCATGCTGACGTAAAAGCTTTATTTAAAGATATCGATGCAGTCCAAAAACTATTACTAGAGCAATTTAACCTCGTTTTAATAAATAAAACGCCTTTAAGGTTAGATAATGTTCTCGTCACTAATGTATTCATTCAATAGGATACGCTTAGTATGTTGCTGAATGAAGAGTGGGGTGAGCTCACATCAGAGCCCCTCGTGACGCTATCACCGGCAAAAGAAACTGAGTTGTTAACCCAGTATTCTTTTTTGGTAAAAAGAGCGGCAGCGCACATGCGAACACAAGTTGGCGTGCTTGTTGATAACGATGATATTCAACAAATAGGTTTGGTGGCTTTATTATCATCACTCAGGCGCTATGGTCGAGATATAGATGAAAAATTTACCGCTTTTGCATTTAAACGTATTCGCGGTGCGATGCTTGATGAGTTTAGGCGCTTAGATTGGCGACCTAGGCAGTTAAGGCAGCAGTCTCATCAACTTCGTGACATGACACGCACATTAAGAAAGCAACACGGTCGAGAGGCAACAGATACTGAGCTGTGTGATGCGCTTAACATTGAGCATAATGAATTAATTAAACTTCAGTATAGCGAACAAGCAGAAGCTATTGAGAGTTTGGAGAGCTTACTTGAAGATAATCCCAAATTGTCAATTACCTCACCTAGTTCAGAAGATAAAGCCGATACGGTATTGATGTTAAAAAAAGCAATGAGCGGGATGAATACCCGAGAAAAGCTGCTTTTACAGTTATATTATACACATGAAATGAATATGAAAGAGATAGCACTCACTCTTGAACTTACAGAAGCTCGAGTTTGCCAGTTACATAAAAGAGCGCTCGAAACACTAACCAAAAAGCTTCAACAAATTTAATATCTGAGGGATAAATAATGCAAAGAGTTATCGGTTTACTAGTAGTGCTAGGTACAGTACTTGGCGGCTTTGCCTTCGCCGGCGGCAATATTGCAACTATGTGGCAGCCAGCTGAATTTGTGATCATACTGGGTGCAGGTATTGGAGCTCTTATTGTTGGCAACTCTAAGTATGTTTTAACCGAAATGTTAAGCCAACTTAAATACCAATTTATAAGTGGCAAAGGAAGTAATACCGCTGAGTTGTACCACGATCTGTTGTTAGTTATTTACTCACTGCTTGACTTGGCTCGCGTTAAAGGGATTAAAGGCTTAGATGAGCATGTTGAAAACCCTGAAACAAGCTCTATATTTCTTGCTTACCCAAAAGTGTATGAATTTCCTCAATTAGTGACGTTTATTTGCGATAACTTACGTTTATTTAGTATGGGTAAAATTACATCACATGATTTTGATGCCATGCTGGAGCAAGAAATCTATACAATAGAAGAACAAAAATTAAAGCCTTCGCATGCCCTTGCAAATACAGCAGAGGCGATGCCTGGTTTTGGTATTTTGGCGGCTGTAGGTGGGATTATCATAACAATGCAACACCTTGACGGTGCATTGAGTGAAATTGGTTATCATGTTGCGGCTGCGTTAGTAGGAACATTTATAGGTATATTTGCCTGTTATTGTTTAATTGCGCCTTTAGCTTCTGCGATGGAGCAATATGTAAAAAAACAAATGGCAATGCTTGAATGTGTACGTGCGATGCTTGTTGCTCATGCAAAAGGGCATGTGCCTATTGTTGCTACTGACTCGGGTAGAAAATTAATCAATGAAGAAATTAAGCCTACTTTTACCACTATGGAAGAATGGATAAATAATAAGGCCGCCTAGTTATGGAAAAAAATAATGAAATAATAATAAAAAGAGGCCGAAGAAAAGCAAAAGCGGAAGCGCATGGAGGAGCGTGGAAAGTGGCATTTGCTGATTTTACGTTAGCGATGATGGCTTTTTTTATGGTCATGTGGATTATGGCCATTACCAACGAATCTGAGCGTGAAGAAATAGCGCATTATATGAGAACTCATTCAGTATTTGATGGTGGTCCTGCTATTTTTGATCCTCAAAATAGTCCTTTCCCTGTTGATCTTGGCGGTTCACCTTCTGTTGTAAAACATTTCAAATCTGGAGATACGCCACCTGATTCACCAAAACCGGGTATGAGTGAATTTTTGCAAATACCTAAAGGCGATATAGATCCTAAAGCAGGTAAAGGTAAAGAATTAAATTCAGTGATTAACAGTGATTTTAAAGCGTCTTCAGAGCTAAGTTTACTTTTGAAAAGCTTTCAAGATTTAACAAAAGAAGACCTATTGAAAAATAACTTATTAGTAGAGGAAGTGCCTTCAGGCTTAAGAGTTATTATACGAGATGATGATAGCCATAGAATGTTTGAGCGTTCGAAAACAGAAATGACCCCATTTTTTGAAGATTTATTTTTACATCTCGGCGGCTTATTTCAAGGCATTGGTAATAAAATCATTATTTCTGGGCACAGTGATGCAAGTACGTTTAAAGATGGAAGCTCAAGAAACTGGGATCTTTCGGGGGCAAGGGCGCAAGAAGCAAGGCGCGTTATGACTGCCGGAGGCATGCCAATCAACAGTGTTTTACAGGTAAATGCTTTTTCTTCAAATCGTCCTTTAAATAAAGATGATATAACGGCTAGTGAAAATAGACGAGTTGAACTGTTAATTTTAACAAAAAAGGCTGAAAAAGAGCTTAATGAATTGTTTAACAATGATAATATCGACAGCCCAGTAAATAAATCGGCCAGAGCTGCAACAGCGAATAAGCCTGTACTACGTTTAGAAGGTAGTTATGAGTAGTGAATTTGAAACCAAACGTAATTATAAACGCTGGAATTTAAATCCTAAAGACAACTTTGAGCCAGAAGCTGTTCAGCGAGGTGGGGTTTCTGTTGAACTATTAAGAAACTTTTTCTTTGATATTTCAATTTGTCACGCGGTTGCAAAAGACATTAGTTTAGGTGGCGTTGGCTTATTAGTTCCAAATGAAAAAACAATACCAGATACAGTAACAGTCGTTTTTGATGAGCATAGCCGCTTGGTTGGTAAGGTAATGTATCGTCGAAAAGTGAATGAAAAGCTGGCGTTTTTAGGTGTGGAGTGGACGACTAAAAATGATAAAAAACGCAGTACAATAGTCACGCGTTTACAGCAGCAGGCTCAGTATAAAAAAGAGCAAAGATTGAAATGAAAAAAATGAATCAGGAAATGTTTTGATATGCGCAAAAATGTAAATTTTAGGCCGAAATTAATTAAAGCTAAAGATTCTGAAGATGTTACTTCTTTTCCTCTTACTTTAGAGCAGCGTGTTTTAGATTATGCCGCAAAAAAAGCGGATGAAGTAAAAGTAAATATGCGAAAGGTTTTTGAATTAGAGCTTGCTCAGCTTTTCAATGACACTCGCTTTGATATTGATATATCTCAGTGTAATCATTCGGTGATAAGAAGTTGGTTTAAAGAGTCGCCTCGCATCTTTATTGAGTCACCTTTATTTGTACCAGAAGAAGACTTTGCTTATTTAGCGTTAGATTATAAAAGCGCCCACAAAACAGCCGATCTTTGCCTTGGTGGACAGTTTAATAGTTTAAATCCCTCATCAGATGAGGACGTTGAGCTACCTGCAGAGCTGAGTTCAACTGAAAATAGAATATGTTGCCGTTTATTACAAAGACAGATCCAAGGAATGCAAAACTTACTCTTTAAAGAACGCTCCACTTTATTAGGTGAAGTTCAAAAGTATGAAGAGCTTCCAGATCCATTAAATTATTTGGCTTTTAAAGTGCGCTTTATTTTAGAAAATGAAGTTATAAGCTGGTTTCTTTGGCTACCAATTACTTTTTTTAGCGATAAAACAAAGACAATTAGTCATAAAGAAAGTAATGCAGAACACCTTTCTATGGACGCTTGGCCGCAATTTGCAGTGCAAGGCAAAATAGAAATGGCAAAGAAGAAAGTGACCCTCAAACAGCTAAAAGAGTGCATGAATGGCAAAATTTTGCCGATTGAACTTAATGAACCGGCACTGTTTAAACTGGGTAATAAAAATATTTTTAAAGGCCAGGTTGTAGAACAAGATACAGGCCTAGCATTTCAAATCACAGAATTAACAAATAAAGAAACGAGTAGCATAAATTATGAATGAAAATCTTGATAACGCTTTAGCTGGTTTAGACCTAGATGCAATGGATGACTTTGAAGGGAAATCGATAACACAAGGAAATGCTGAAAATATGTCTTTTTTTCAAGATGTTCCGTTATTAGTTACTTTAGAAGTTGCCAGTACCGAAATTACACTAGGCGAATTGAGCCAGGCAAAAGATGGTGATGTTTTAAGGCTAGACAAAGTTGCAGGTGAACCTTTAGATGTTAAAGTAAATGGCATTTTCTTTGCTAAAGCAGAAGTGGTTATGACAGAAGGACAATATGGTCTGAAATTCATTACAAAAAAAGCTTCTGAGCAAGAGGAAGCGTAATCAAATGAATAAAAGCGTAATTTTAAAAGCCAGCTTAGTACTATTATTACTATTAGTACCAGGTTGGCTAAATGCTGAAGAACTTACGCTATTTTCTTTAAAGGATACAGCGCAGGGGCAGGATTATAGCGTCAAGTTACAAATCCTGTTACTGATGACTGTGCTGAGCTTGATCCCCGCTTTATTGATGGTACTTACTTCTTTTACTCGAATTATTATTGTACTGGCCATTTTAAGACAGGCTATGGGGCTTCAACAAAGCCCTCCCAATAAAATTTTGATTGGAATATCACTCATGCTTACCATGCTCATTATGAGACCGGTCTGGCAAGATATGTATCAAAATGCGTATAAACCCTTTCAGGCTGAAACAATTGGCTTAGAAGAAGCATTACTAACAGCAGAGAAACCACTGCGCGCTTTTATGCTAAGGCAAACTCGTGAAAGTGAGCTAAGGCAAGTTTTGCTAATCGCAAATGAGCCAACCACATTAACAGCTGAAGAAATTCCTTTTGAAGTTTTGATGCCTGCTTTTGTACTAAGTGAATTAACAACCGCTTTTCAAATTGGGTTTATGTTATTTATTCCATTTTTGATTATAGATTTAGTGGTAAGTAGTGTTTTGATGTCGATGGGTATGATGATGCTATCGCCCTTAATAATTAGTTTGCCCTTTAAATTAATGGTGTTTGTTTTAGCCGATGGTTGGTCGATGATTGCCGGTACATTAGCCGCTACATTTGGTATGTCACCATGACACCAGAAATGTCTGTAGAACTTATTGCCAGTGCAGTGTATACAATTATTAAACTAATATTGGTTTTGATTGTGCCTGGGCTTATTTTGGGTATTGTTGTTGCAATAATTCAAGGTGCAACATCAATCCAAGAACAAACTCTTACTTTTTTACCAAGAATGTTACTGACGTTGTTAATGATTGTTTTTGCAGGACATTGGATGTTACAGGTAATGATAGACTGGTTTGATAAACTCAAGTTTATGCTTCCTGGGGTGTTTGGTTGAGCTCTCTTTTATCATTGTCTGCTGCTGACTTAGTGAGTTGGATTGGGACTATGTGGTGGCCATTTGTTCGCTTTTCAGCGCTACTATGGTCAATGCCTGTTTTTGATAATCCTGCAGTGACACCTCGTTCAAGAATAATGCTTTCAATGATGCTTGCTTTTTTGGTGGCTCCTCAGTTACCGCTTGCGCCTGCAATTGATATATTCTCTTTAGATGCGGTTATTTTAACGACCGAGCAAATTATTTTTGGTGTAATGATGGGATTGTCATTACGGATCCTGTTTGAAGTTATGGCAATGATAGGCTTAATACTGTCTATGCAAATGGGATTATCTATGGCACTTGTTATGGATCCTGGTAGCGGGAATCAGGTGGCATTATTAGGGCAGTTATTTTGGATAATGTGCGCTTTATTATTTTTTGCAGCGGATGGGCATCTAATTACACTCAATGTAATGGTCGAAAGTTTTACACTGTTCCCTATCGGTAGAAGTATTTATGAGTTTAATATTCAATCAATAATTATGTTGTTTGCCTGGATGTTTTCTTCAGCTCTATTGCTTTCTATGCCTGGGATTATTGCGATGCTATTAGTTAATTTAACGTTTGGTGTTGCGAGTCGAGCAGCTCCTTCTTTAAATATATTTGTGCTGGGTTTTCCTATGTCTCTGTTAATGGGGTTTTTCTGTGTTTTTATGACATTGGAATATACTGGAAGCTCTTTTTCTTCACTAACTTACTATGTTTTGTCTACGTTTACGGAGGCTATGAGATAAGTTATGTCTGAAGATAGCTCCCAAGAAAAAACAGAACAACCCACAGAAAAACGTCTAAAAAAAGCTAAAAAAGACGGACAAGTCGCAAGATCGAAAGAGTTGAATACGGCTATTTTACTCATGGTGGGTATTTCGGGTTTACTTTGGTTTGCCAATTTATTTTATAAGCTATTTGCAGATTTAATGAGCACAAGCATGCAGCTTGATCATAATATTATTAATAACACAAAAATGATGCCGATTGCTTTAGCGCAAGCCGTGCTGGATATGTTATCCACGTTAACGCCTTTTTTGCTTTTAATGTTCATTGCGATGTGGATCACAGGGTGCTTACCTGGTGGTTTTGTTTTTTCAATGTCACTTGTGGCTCCAAAATTTAGTAAATTAAACCCTTTGAAAGGGTTAGCTAAAATGTTTGGCATACAGTCATTAGTGGAACTGGTTAAGTCGATATTAAAAATTTCGCTGCTTGCTATCTGTTTATATACGTTTTTGACCAAATTGTGGATGCAGCTCATGTTTTTGCAAAATTTGGATGTGAAAGTGGCAATAGGGCAGGGAATTGAACTTTTGTTTTTATCGTTAATGATAACAGTCACTTTACTGTTATTTATTGCTGTAATTGATGTTCCTTTTCAGCAGCATCAAATCTCTAAAAAAATTAAAATGACGCACCAAGAGGTCAAAGAAGAGCGGAAATCTTCTGATGGTAGCCCTGAAATAAAAAATAAAATTAGGCAAATCCAGTTTCAACAAGCAAATCGTAAAGTTGAAGAGCGAGTACCTACTGCCGATGTTATTATAACTAACCCAACACATTATGCGGTTGCAATAAAGTACAGTGAAAGTGCAGCCAAAGCACCTTATGTAGTCGCTAAAGGTGTGGATGAAATGGCTTTAAGAATTAGAGAAGTCGCTCGTCAAAATAATAAAGAGGTTATAGAGTTGCCCGCTTTAGCGCGTGCAATATACTTTTCGACCCGAATAGATCAAGAAGTGCCTAACGGTTTATATACAGCCGTTGCTTATGTTTTAACTTATGTAATGCAGTTAAAAGCCTATAAACAAGGCCGTGGGCAACCACCTGCACCTTTACCTAAACTAAAAATTCCTAAAAACTTACAAAAATCTTAGATGTTGGAGTCATAATTTGAACTGGCGCAGTTTTACTCGACCTTATACAGCTATTCCCGTAATACTATTAGCGATACTTTCAATGGTGATTTTACCATTGCCAGGTTGGTTACTGGATGTGTTATTTACTTTTAATATAGTGCTTTCAATTATAGTACTCTTAGTGGCTGTTTCGACCAAAAAGCCGCTCGACTTTTCTGTGTTCCCTACTATTTTATTAGTCGCGACGTTAATGAGGTTAACCCTTAATATCGCCTCTACTCGTGTCGTATTATTACATGGTCATGAAGGCTCAGATGTAGCAGGGCGAGTTATTCAAGCATTTGGTGAAGTTGTTATTGGCGGAAACTATGTTGTTGGTATCGTTGTTTTCGTTATTTTAATGGTTATTAACTTTGTTGTAATCACCAAAGGTGGTGAACGAATTTCTGAAGTGGCTGCGCGATTTACACTCGATGCAATGCCAGGTAAGCAAATGGCCATTGACGCAGATTTAAATGCGGGTTTAATTGGTCCTGAACAAGCAAAAGAACGACGGTCAAATATAGCTCAAGAAGCTGACTTTTATGGTTCGATGGATGGTGCCTCTAAATTTGTTCGCGGCGATGCAATTGCCGGTTTAATTATTCTCGTAATTAATTTACTGGGTGGTGTTTCTATTGGGGCATTTCAACATGGCCTTAGTTTAGCCGAGGCGTTTCAGCGTTTTGCATTACTCACTATCGGTGATGGCCTTGTAGCACAAATTCCTTCTTTATTACTTGCTGTAGCGGCCGCAATCATTGTTACGCGAATGAATGATGAAGGCGATGTCAGTGAAACAGTAGGGAAGCAGCTTTTAGCTTCACCTCGTGTTATTTTAACTGCCGCCTTAATTATGGTGGTTTTAGGGATTGTACCAGGAATGCCTACCGTGGCATTTTTGGGGTTCGCAGCGCCTCTATTTTATGTAGCGTGGCGATTGCAAAAATCACAACCCACCTCAGATTTACTTGAAGCAGAACAAATAACTGACACTATTTTAAGTGAACAACAAGCTAGCTTAGAGTGGCGCGATATTTCTCACGTCGATAAATTGGCGGTTGAACTTGGTTTTCGTCTCGTTTATTTAGCAGATAAAGATAAAGGTGAGGAACTTGTCAAAACATTGCGTGGGGTGAGAAAAAACCTTTCTGAGCAACTCGGTTTTTTACTACCAGAAATTAGAATAAAAGATAATTTAAAGTTAAACCCTCAAGAGTACAAAGTTAATCTAGCGGGCGTAGCGGTGGCAAATGGCCATTTGAATGCAAAAGAGTTACTGGCACTAAATACAGGTGATGTGTACGGAACACTCGATGGGGAAATAACTACAGATCCGGCCTATGGGCTTGAAGCCGTTTGGATAAAAGACGACAGTAAAGCAAAAGCTTTGAATATGGGGTACTCCGTTGTCGACTTAGGCACGGTTATTGCTACGCATACCGGCAAGGTAATTAAAGATCATTTAGATGAGTTGTTTAGCTATGAAGATGTGCAAAGATTAAATGAGCGTTTAAAAGAAATATCGCCAAGTTTAGCTGAAACATTTGAAAAAGCGTTGCCCACTAATCTGCAGCTAAAAGTTATACGCTTGCTGTTAAGGGAGCATATAAGTATTAAGGACATTGTAACTATTGCAGGAACCTTAATTGATAGTGTTGAAGTAACAAAAGATCCGATTCTATTAGTATCTGATGTGCGCTGTGCCTTGCAAAAAGTATTAGTAAAACAGGTTATGGGTAATCGTGATGAGCTGGCAGCATATAGCCTAGATGAGAAACTTGAAAGCACAATGCAAAGTTCGTTAGATCAAGCTATGCAAGCGGGCAAGGTCTCATTAGATAGCTTTCCTGTTGACCCTAATTTGTTAGGGCAGTTTCAGCGTATGATGCCGTTACTTGTTGATGATATGAAATCAAGAGGTGTAACGCCGACCTTAATCGTCATTCCACAGCTTAGGCCTCTTTTGGCCAGATATGCTAAAACGTTTACGAAAGGTGGGTTAGTTGTTCTTTCTTATAATGAAATTCCTGATTTTGTAAGAGTCGATATATTAGGTTCTCTGGGATGATAATAATAAAGTTCTAGCTTTTATGAACCAGTAATGAATTAAATGCAATTATGTTTGCATTTAATAATAATTAACTATAGTCTAATTGTTGGCTAGGCCGTACGCATTAGTATTGCCTAGCAGGTATTCTATTTAGAATCGGAATATTTAAGAGAATTAAATGGCAAACTTCACGAAAGTGTAGGACGCAAAGCTACCAGTCTAAGGTGTTAACTAAGATCGTGGGGCCACATTAACTTAGTGATAGTGTTTGGTGCTAAAACTGCATTCAATGCATTTCGCTGTTTATATTATAAAGACCAGATTGGTCCGGTTTAATGTTGTATGGAATACTCATGGGTAATATATTTTTAAAAGTTAGAGTTTTTACTTTTTTTTGCATTGTTATTTTTACGATTAACAAAGTAACAGCAGCAGAGCAAAGTTTTATTCAAAATTATGAGCAAGGGTTTTGGTCAGCAAAAGAAACGTCTTTTTTTTGTAGCCTAGAGCAAACCTTCGATAGTTATGCAAAACTAGAAATAGTTAGCGTGCCTGCAGAGCCTCAAAAACTGGTTTTTAATTGGTTATTATCAGATAAAAAAATAACCGATATCCAAATCCTTTCTAGAAAAGCTGATTGGCAATCAAGTCGCGTATCCCCCCCTCAACTGAATTTTTTCTCCGCTGACATAAATAATAATACAGTTACATTTGACGCGAACGTCAGTACTTTGCTGCGTGTTATAAAGCAAGGTGGTTGGCTAGACAGCGTCATTGGTTTTGGCGACGAGCAAGTTCGACTTACTTTTACAAATACAAATAGTAATCTTGCAATTGATCAATACCAGCACTGTTTAACAGATTTATCACCGTTGTCTTGGCAACAAGCGAGGGATTATGAAATATATTTTGAAACCGGTAAACGTATCGTCGAAAAAGTGGCTGATTTAGCTTTTTTGAAAGATTTAGTACGTTATATATCGCTTGATACAAAGGTGACCAAAGTAATGATTGATGGTCATACCGATAATGTAGGGTCGCCTTTAGCGAATCGACTACTTTCTAAAGAAAGGGCTGATGATATTGCATCTCGCTTGGTTGAGTTTGGTTTGCCTAAAAATATGTTAGAGGTTCGAGCTCATGGCCAACGTTACCCCGTAGTAGAGAATTCAAAGGTAGGACGAGAGTCTAACCGTCGTGTTTTAATTCGTTTGTTCCGAGATACGACTAAATGAGTTTTGTAGAGGATAACATGAGCCAAAAATACCTTTTATGGATCAGTGAACAACAGCCAGATGTTGAGTTTAAGCAAACGGTTGTATCTGAAGGTTTTAAATTTTTATATACAGACTCCGTAGCTGATGCTGTTAGTTATTGCATTAGTAATAAACCAGAGCTCATTTTTGTTGATGCCGATATTCAACAAATTGAATTAGTCGAGTTTGTGAAGCTTTTGCGCAGAACTTGCCCTATGACCCAAGTCGTTTCGCTTGTTGATTCATCGCAAAGTGAGATCGCATCAAAAACAATCAATGTTGGTGGGGCTGTCGACTACTTATTAAAACCATTTTTTGAAGAACAACTTAAAAACACTATCAGAAATGCGAATTCGATGAAGCATGGTGTTGAGGATTTAATTGCTGTTTCAACAAAATCTCAACAAGTGCTTCGTTTAGCTAATCGCGCTGCACAAACCTCAGCCAGTGTGTTAATCACTGGAGAGTCGGGAACAGGTAAAGAAAAATTAGCCCTTTTTATTCACAAAGCATCAGAGCGCGCAAATAAACCTTTTGTAGCGGTTAACTGTGCTGCTATACCTGAAAATATGCTTGAAGCAATGTTATTTGGCTACAACAAAGGCGCATTTACTGGGGCTATAAACGCGCAACCAGGTAAGTTTGAATTGGCTAATGGCGGAACAATTTTACTTGATGAAATTACCGAGCTGCCACTTGATTTACAAGCAAAATTATTACGTGTTTTACAAGAGCGAGAAGTCGAAAGATTAGGTAGCCATCAAAAGGTTCACCTTGATATTAGAGTTATAGCCGCTTCAAATAAAATTTTAAGAGAGCAGGTCGAAAAAGGCGCTTTTCGAGAAGACTTATTTTATCGCCTAGATGTGTTACCACTAAGCTGGCCTGCACTTCGTAATCGTACAGACGACATAATACCTTTAGCTCATTACTTTATAAAAAAGTATGGTACGTCTGAATTTAATATTAGCAAGCAAGCTGCGGATGTCATGCTTTGTTATAACTGGCCAGGAAACGTCCGAGAGCTTGAAAATGTTATGCAAAGAGCCCTCGTTATGGCACGGGGTGTAGAAATTCAATCGGATGATCTTAATTTGCCTCATTGCTTAGTTCCGGCAGCGAGCTTTTGCTCATCTCAATTAAAAGAAAATAAAAAACAAGCTGAATTTGACTACATATATAGTTTGCTAAGCCGCTTCAAAGGTCACCGAACTCAAACAGCCGATGCGCTCGGGGTTAGTACTCGAGCATTAAGATATAAACTTGCTGCTATGCGTGAATACGGCATAGACATAGATGCAATCGCATAATTTAAGGAAACCCTAATGTCACCGATCGAAAGTCAACGAATGATGCTTGGAAAAATGACGGAAATGCAGCAGTTAGCTGCCTCCGATCGAATTGAACCAAATCTTATCCCTAATTCAGATGTGAGTATAAGTGAAGATTTCAAATTTGTTGTGCGCTCTATTAATGAACAACAAAATATCGCCGGCGATATGATGAAAGCTGTTGATACTGGGCAAAGTGAAGATGTTGTTGGTGCTATGGTTGCAAGCCAAAAGGCAAGTTTAAGTTTTTCAATGCTGATGGAAATGCGCAATAAAGTACTCAATGGCATTGATGATGTAATGCGAATGTCGTTGTAGAGGTTGATGATGAAAGGTGAATTAACTAAAGTGCCAGAGCCAAGTAGCAACGATATGAAATTAAAAGAAAAAGTTGTTAATTTCTCTCACAAACTGAATTTTAGCGGTGGCAGTGACAGAAGCGTTGCAACTATTGCGCTTTTAGCGACATTGGTGGCGGCAACAATTGTACTGATTTTATGGACTTCAGCTAAAAATTATGTGCCCCTTTACGGAAATCAAGAAAGTTACGATAAAGCGAATATTCTTGAGATTTTAGATAAAGAGCAAATTACATTTCGTATTGATACCGATAGCGGAAATATTTTAGTACCACAAGAAAAATTAGCTGATGCAAGAATCACCCTAGCAGCACGTGGTATTAAAGCGTCGATGCCAGAGGGCATGGAAAGTATCAGCGATAAAGTATCAATGGGTACGAGCCAATTTATTGAATCTATGCAGTATCAACATGCCTTAGAGGGTGAGTTAGCACGCACTATTATTAATATGCAAGGTATTCGAAATGCGCGAGTGCACTTGGCTGTGCCAAAACGGAGCCTGTTTGTTGGTCGCACAGAGCAAAAAACCGCAGCATCGGTGATGGTTGATTTAGCGCCAGGGCACGAATTAAAACCAGAGCAAGTTGAAGCAATCATTGCATTAACGATAGGTAGCGTGCCGGGTTTAAATCCTAAGTCAGTTTCAGTTGTGGATCAGCGCGGTAAATTATTAAGCGGTGATTTATTTGATAACACGCCGGTAGGTAAAGAGACGGATAAAAAATTAGCGTTTGTAGGCAAGGTTGAGCGCAATATTGAACAAAGAGCTTCAATCATGTTATTGCCGATATTAGGTGAAGGTAACTTTAGGATTCAAGTATCTACCGATGTTGATTTTAGCGTTGTAGAAGAAACGAAAGAACTTGTCGACCCGCAAAATGTTTTAACGCAAGAGTTTGTTAAATCAGATACCACATTAGATCAACTTGCTGCGGGTATCCCTGGATCACTTGCAAATGAACCGCCTGTACCAAATGAACAAGGTGGTGATGAAAATAATGAGCGCACCTCAGAGCGAAGTGAAAGTAACAGACAGTTTGAAAATGGGCGTTCTGTTACACACACTCAATTTGAAGTTGGGCGAATTAAATCAATGAGTTTGTCTGTACTTATTAATGAAGGTGCGTCACTTTCAGATGAAGGTTGGACCGATGAGCGCCTTGCATCTTTAGGTGAAATGGTTAAAAAAGCAACTGGTTACAACGATGTTCGAGGCGATCAATTTAATATTACTAGCTTTGTCTTTGTACAAGAAAAAGTACTCGCACCTGGTGAGGGCCTCGAATGGTGGCAAATGCCAGAACTTAGAGAATATGCGCGTTATATTTTTGGCACATTGATCAGTATTTTACTTATTTTATTTGGTGTACGTCCGTTGGTTAATCATTTAATCAAAGGAAAGAGTAATTCTGAGTTGTTAGCTACAACGCAAGATTCAAACACAGCAAAATCTAATCACGATGTGAGAGATAGACATATTACTCCGCTTGATGATGCTATTAGTGCTAATGCAAAAGCTGATGGCATGGGTTCTAAAGATAAAAATTCAGACCCTTCATCTATTTCATTGCCTCAAATAGGTAACGATTTTGAAGAGCAAATTGCGCATATGCAGCTTTTAGCGAGCAGAGAGACTGAACGAGTAACATCGGTTATTAAATACTGGGTAGAACAAGGGGTTGAAATTGAATCAAGAAAAGCTTGAGAAAGTAACACCATTACCAGCATTAGATAGAGCAGCTATTTTACTGCTAAGTATGGGTGAAGAAAATGCCGCGAGTGTTATTCGTAAGCTAGGGCGTCGTGAAGTTCAAGTTATTTCAGAGAAAATGGCTAAAATTTCTAATGTGACTCAAAAAGATGTGGCTTCTACGTTGAGCGAATTTTTTGATTGCTATAGAAATGAAAGTGGCGTTAATGGCGCATCTAGAGTTTATTTAGAGCGCGCATTAGACAAAGCTGTTGGTCGTAAACTCGCTAAAACGATGCTTGATGATATTTACGGCGGTGCAATGAACGATGATTTACGCCGTTTAGAATGGATCCCACCTGAGTTAATTGTTCGCTTTCTTGAACAAGAGCATGTACAGATGCAAGCTTTGTTTTTAGCGTTTCTTCCGCCAGAGCAAGCATCAGCGATCATTGCATTATTTCCTGAATCGAAACATGACGATTTACTTTACAGAATCGCAAGTTTGCGAGAAGTCAGTGAACATGTGATAGATGATGTTCGACTAACATTAGAGGCATGTATCGAGTTTGTGGGTCGTCAAGTTGGCGCTCAAGTAAACGGTGTTGATAAGGCTGTTGAAATAATTAATCGTTATAACGGTAATAAGAGTCAAATTATCGAGATGATGAAAAAACAAAACAGTAATGTTGCCGATGAAATACAAGAAAAAATGTACGACTTTGATGGCTTAGCTAAACAAACGGATGAAACACTCACTCAATTGTTAAATGATATTCCTGATGAGTTATGGACAATGTCTTTAAAAGGTGCCGATAGAGACTTGGTTGACCGTGTACTTGGCGCTTTACCAAAAAGACTCGCTCAAGTATATCAACAACAAATTGACGGTTTAACTTCGCAGCCTGTTAGTAAAGTTAAAGCCGCTAGAAAAGAAATAATGTCTATTGTGAGAGACATGACCAAACGAGGCGAAATAGAATACCGCTTGTATCAAGAAGAAACAGCGGGATAATTATGAGCCAAGTATTTCGGTTTCCAACGCTCAATAAAGTAGAGCAGCATCAAACACTCCAAGAGCGTCTTGATGCTGCTCAGCGCATTGGTTGGCAAAGTGGTTATGAAAAAGGGCTTGAGCAAGGAGCAATTGATAAGCAAATGGCTTTGGAGCAAGAAATAGACTCACGAGTTGAAACGCTATTAAATGCACGGTTGGAATCTGAAAAACAACATTTAATTGATCATTTCAATGTGATTTTTGAAAAAACGAATAATGAGTTATCTACTCTTTCTACTGATTTAAAGAGTGACATTACATTAATTATAACCAAATTAGCTGAATTTGTTATTGATGGTGAACTCAAAGCAAGGCCCGAAATAAGAACAGAGTTGATCGAAAAAGCAATTGAATTACTTTCTGATAGAGACGTTGTAACAAAAATTGTTTTCTCTTCTGAAGATAAAAAATGGTTAGATTCTGATATTTTAAGTAACTTTGCTATCCCCGTTAATTTTGATGATGAACTTATTTCAGGTGATGTTGAGTTAATTGCTGAACAACAAACACATAGCTTTTCTTTTTCTCAGCGTTTGCAGGAATTACTTGATGAAATTACTCCCCAAATCCTAAGAAATGACAGCGATGAATAGTGATTTACATACTCGACTTCAGTCAGCTTTAGATTCACTTTCTCCACCTCCTTTAATTAAAAGTTACGGCCGTCTTATTAGAGTTAATGGTTTGACATTAACCGCTACTGGCGGCCAGTTTGCTATTGGCGAAAAGTACCAAGTTGAGAGTGTGGATGGGGTTTGGTATGACGTAGAAGTTATTGGCTTTAATCAAGCTGAAGCCTATTTGATGCCTTTAAAAAAGGCACAAAACTTATGCTCCGGTGGGCGAGTTCGCCCTGCTGCGAAGGTATCTACAGTCGCTATTTCTGAAAAGCTACTTGGCCGAGTGGTTGATGCTCAAATGCAGCCAATTGATAACTTAGGCGATTTAGATAAAGACGATACTGTTAATTTATCTAAATTACCAAAAGATTACTCACTAACGCCCTTAGAGCGTAAAGGGGTAACCGAGCCTTTAGATGTTGGCATAAGAGCAATAAACAGCTTGTTTAGTGTTGGAAAAGGCCAGCGTTTAGGTTTATTTGCAGGCTCCGGCGTTGGTAAAAGTAAGCTTTTAGGTATGATGACACGTTATACATCAGCCGATGTTGTTATTGTTAGTTTAGTTGGTGAGCGTGGTTGGGAAGTTAAAGAATTTATTGAACAAAGTTTAGGTAAAGAAGGCTTAAAAAAAGCGATTGTTATTGCCTCCCCAGCTGACGATTCGCCATTGTTGCGTATTAAAGCCGCAGAATTAAGCCATCGACTTGCCGCCTTTTTTAGAGATCAAAATTTAAATGTCCTGTTGTTAATGGATTCTTTAACCCGGTATGCGCAGGCTCAACGTGAAATTGGTTTATCAGTCGGTGAGTTACCCGCCTCAAAAGGTTATCCACCTTCGGTATTTAGCAAGCTTACACAACTTGTTGAAAGCTCTGGTAATAGCGAAAAAAGCAAAGGATCAATGACGGCTATTTATACCGTACTTGCAGAAGGGGATGATCAACAAGATCCTATCGCTGATAATGCTCGCGCAATTCTCGACGGACATATAGTGCTTGATCGAACGCTTGCTGAAAAAGGGCATTATCCTGCAATAAATATTGGTGCGTCTATTAGCCGTGTTATGCCTAATATTGTTACACCAGAACAACTTGACTACTGCTATAAATTAAAAAAATTATACAGTCGATATATGCAAGTGCATGAACTAATTCCACTTGGGGCTTATCAGGCAGGAAAAGATCCAGAGCTTGATAGTGCGGTTGCATTGTATCCTGAAATTGAATCGTTTTTATGCCAAGGCCTGAATGAAAAGTTCGACTTTGCGCAATCGGCAAAGCAGTTAAATGACGTTATGGGTAAGTTGAATGTTAAATAAGTTTTTAGTAATTCAAAAAAATAAATTAGATATTATGTTAGCTAAACAAGCCCAGTTACAGCTAAAAAGTTTAGAAGAGCAACAGCGTTTAGCCCAATTACAATTGCATATTGATAGTATGGATAAAAGTAGCCAAATGCGATCTGCGTTAAGTTTGCAAAACTTATCAGGAATGAAAGGCATTTTAAGTGGGCTATCAAATCAGCAAATAGAAAGATTTAAAGACTCTCAACAAGATGAGAAAAGGCAGCAGCAAGCTTGCTTAAAGCAAATGAGCTTTACTAAAGGCATTGAAGGTATTGTTAGTAACCGTGTATTAACCAAACAAGATTATGCTAACAAACAAGAAGAAAAAAACTTAGATGAAATGATAAGCCAAGCATATGTTCGCAAGCTTTATAAATAAACCTACCAAATTAACACCTTTAATTGAATAAGTATTAACGTGAACTGTCAGGCTCAATTAACAGGACTCAATCCAATCTGACAGTCGCACATGTGCCATAAGCGGACATTGAAGCCGACTTAATAATACTGATAACTACGTATTGTAAATCTGCTCGAATTGCCACTAGTAAATGTGTTTCGTTTTACCAAGTTCTGTCTAAATCCTGAGCGTATAAAGAAATAGCTCGTTGATATTCTTTAATAGCATTACTATTCGTCGTGGATACTAAAAGTTCGAGCAGCAACTTTGTTGCTTCTTTGTGACGACCTATGTTGTAAAGGCACATGGCATAGAAAGGTTGGATTTCAATGCAACTAGGATACTCACTGATCGTTTGCTCGAAATAGCTTAGGGCCTCTGAATACATACCAAGGCTTCGATAGTTAATTGCCAGTCCAAACAAAGCATCGAATCTTTCAATGGATGATAAAGGACCTGTAAGAGATGTCAGATAATGCTCAACCGCTTCTTTCTCTTTACCTTGATTGTCGTACGACCAAGCAATTTGTAAGTGAGCTTTAGCAGAATATGTCTCATTATCTAGTAGCGTTTTAAGTAACGCTATTGACTCATGATGTTTGCCTCTTTTCGCAATTGAATTGCTTGTTTTATTATACTTTCCATAATCTCCTCAAAGCTAATAACATCTTAATAAAGTACATTACACAAAATAGCTACCACCTTAAACACTAAAACCAAGGGACAGGAAAAATGTGACAAAAACTGATTCAACTCTACAAGTTCGTCATAACCGCCAAGTTTCTTGTGTTTTTTCACCACGCACTATCTGATAAATAGCTATGTTTTTCTCAATCAAAAGTGACACCAAATCTGGTACGCACTGAATAGGCATTATCAGTTCATAACCAAACTCTAATTTGGTTATATTCTTCGAATGATAATGACCTAGAAATGAGCTAATGATTGTAAGAGCTTCGCCCTTCCACTCACCAACCTCAAAGTAGAATTTATACATATCCTCGCTATAGTCTTTTGGTGTATCACTTGTCATCTATTGTCTCTTATTTTTTACAATTCGTTTTTGGTATCAGCTCTTAAAACAGTTAACTACAATCCATTATTAATCAACTAGAGTGAATTGCATCCACACAGTAATTTAAAATCTCAAATACGGGTTAGTAACCTTTATTTGAGGTTGATTTAGGTAAAATTTATATATGTCTGTGTATGTATAACAGTAAAGTACTTTCCAATTGATAAGTGGTACAGCTAAACTATCAGGGGTGGTTAAAGTTAATACTTTTCAAATGGCTTAGCAAACACTTGATATTCATCTGAATAAACTATTTTTCCAGGTCTTTCTGTTCTGATTTTTTCAACTACGATACCTTTACTTTCTAGCAATACAACAAATTCTCTAACCTTAGAAATATGTTTTTTGGCCGATATTTTGAACCAACTTATGAAAATATCAGCTTTTCTAAGTTTTTGAGCATTCAAATAATCCAATGGCGATTCTAGGTGGTTGTTAAACCACTCCATAATGCTCTCTGCTTGTTCCAACTCATAATCCAAAAATTTATTATCATCTTTCATATACCTAACAGCAAGAAATAGACCTAGACGCTGATTTGACTCATGACAAAATTCGTTAATTACAAAGCGGATATACATATTACATTCCACAAAACTTTTATTGCAGAGCAAATCATTACTTCAGTCCCTTTTCTAAGGTTAATTTTTAAAGACATTACGTTAACTTGAAGGTGCACTATATCGATTTGAAAGCTCGACATACCATTCTCTAGTCTTTTCTGGAAGTTCATGATGACTGAAAGGTTCGCTCGTTTGAAGTAGCCACTTCAAGCTACCAAAAATGATGAAATCAGCATATGTTGGATTTAAACCGCCTACAAACCTTGCTCTTGTGAGGTACTTTTCTAAAACCAATAATTTTTTTAGTAAACTAGATGTAGCTTCAGCACTTTTGCTTTCTTGTACATCTTCAAGAGGCATTGAGAAAAGAGCTTCTCTTGATTTTCTAAAATATGCTTTATCTTTATCTTGTAATTTTTTGTAAATGTCAAAAATTGCAATCTGTGCGATATCAGAATGAAGCGAGTTAGACCACGCTTCAATAAATCTAAAGGTTTGTTTTGAATCTTCATTTGGAAAAAGTAAAGGTGTATCTGGGTAAGTTTTGTCCAGATAGACAGCAATATCATATGAATCATTAATAGCATTGTTGTTATCTGATATTACTGGCACCGTTTTAAATAGCCCTTTACTGATGTTTTTAATGTCCGTGAAAGCTACTTCTTCGCATTCAAAATTCACCCCTTTAAAACTTAACGCCATTCTTATACGCCAACAATAAGGACTAAAAATAACCCCATTTTTTCCTGCTAATTCATACAATTTAATCATGTTGTTCTCCTAAATAAATCACTTAACATGCGATTGATTAAAAAGTAGGTGCGATGCCTTTTCATTAACCGTAGGTTGGGTATTAATTCTACTTGCCACCTCAAAAGCTTTAATTGTTGACGGTCTCGTTTTGATATTATTTAACCAGCGCTTAAGGTTACTAAACTTCTCAATATCAATACTTTGAAAAGCATGTATTCTTATCCAAGGGTAACACGCGATATCAGCAATTGAATAAAAGTTACCAGCTAAATATTCAGTTTGCGCCAGTTGCTTGTCCATAACACTATAAAGACGATTCGTCTCATTTTGATAGCGGTTAATTGCATAAGGTACTTGCTCAGAAGCATAATGTATAAAATGATGATTCTGTCCAGCCATAGGGCCAAGTCCGGCTACTTGCCAAGCTAACCATTGTAAGACTTTATATTTATCAGTGAGAGATTCACCGATTAATTTCCCTGATTTTTCAGCTAAATATTGCAAAATAGCGCCTGATTCAAAAATGCTGATTGGTTTAAAAGTATTGAATGGGGCGTTATCGATTATTGCTGGTATTCTTTGGTTGGGGCTCAATTCGCTGAACTCAGGTGAAAACTGCTCCCCTTTAGATATATCTATTGGATATAAATTGTAATCCAAACCTAGCTCTTCAAGTGCCATCGTAATTTTATGACCATTGGGCGTAGTCCAGTAATATAAATCAATCATAGTGATACCTTAAGTTATTGAGTAATGCTTGTTAAAAATTGATTAAACATAAACAAAGCGAAGATAAAAAAAGTAAATGCTGATAGTCGATTGAAGTAATTTGCGAACTTGTCAATGCCTATTGTTTTAGTTAAGTAGTTAAAACTAAAATAATAGAAGCAATGAACAAGTAATACATTTAAAGCAAAAATACTTGTTAATAGTGTTGCTATACCCGCAGAAATATAATTTTCTTGCATGTATGTAGGAAAGATGAATATAAAAAAAGCAAGTGCTTTTGGGTTCAGTAGACTGATGACTAGGCCGTGAAAAAAATGTTTTTTCTGTTCATTGCTCAAACTATTTTTATATTTAAATGCCTTAAGATTATTTGCTGCCAAATATAAAAAATAAAAAGCTCCTGCAAGATTAAGAACCTTAAATGCGCCGCCAACGGCTTCTGTTGTAAACATGATTAACAACGTTGCAAAGAAACCTACTATTAATATTCCTGTTGCAACACCCAGAACCCCCTTCAGTACATCTTGTGAATTAGCATTAAACACATTGTGAATTGTAAATAACACAGCTGGACCTGGACTAAGCACAGTCAGGAATGACACTAATGCAAAGCTAATTAAGTGGTAAGTTTCCATATTGACTCCATTTGATTTACGAGCCCATTTTATACTGCTAGGATAAAATCACTAACCCACTTTTGATTAAAACAGTTTAAACCTGAGGTTTACATGGACAGATTAAAAGCTATTGAGATTTTCATTTCTGTTTGCAAGGAAAAAAACTTTTCGAAAGTCGCAACGAAATTTGATATTTCCACAACAATGGTAAGCAAATACGTGAATTTTCTAGAAAAGGAAGTAAATATTAAACTACTTAATAGAAGTACTAGAGGACAAAACATAACAGAAGCTGGTGAGGTGTATCTAAACAAAGCTAAAGCGTTACAAAAGCAATATAGAGATTTAGTTCTTTCAATGGATGATTTTACAAAAGAGCCTGAAGGTTTGATTAACGTGAATGCTCCGCACAACTTTGGTACTCATGTATTAACAACAATCATTGCCGACTTTTTAGAGGCCAACCCCGCAATAAGAATAGACCTTACATTATCCGATTCTTTAACTGACGTTGTTTTAGACAATTATGATATCGTTTTCAGAGTCGGAGATTTGAAAGACGCTTCTTACATCTCAAAGAGAGTTTTTTCCCAACAACTTATTTTTTGTGCTTCACCAAAATACCTAAAAACTAACGGTCCCCCAAAAAATATAACGGATTTAGAAAATCATCATTTTTTAGGCTTTAAACCTTGGTTTGATAGCTCTAATTTTAAAAAGGAGTTTAGAATTGACCTCTTACATTTACAAACCAGTAGATTCATTAGTAATAATGGTAGTGCACTAAAAAATGCAGCACTCAAGGGGATTGGCATTATTCTTCAACCCTATCATTTGCTTGAAGAAAGCATCCAATCTGGAGAACTCATTAGAGTACTTGAAGGGTGTCAACCAAAAGTTAGAAATGTCCACCTTCTTTATGCAGACAAAAAACAACCGTTAAAAGTTAGGAAGTTCATAGATTTTGTTTCAGAAAATTTAACTAACTAAGGTAAAGCATTATGCAGATCTCTATTACAGTTTGCTTTAGAGTATTTACGTTAAATTATTTTGGGGGCATAAACAATTTAGATCCGAATGACGGCTCTGTGCCAACAGCGGACACTGGTAACGCTCGCGTAATCGGCGCGAGCTTTCTAACCCCCTTATTGACGCGCTTGTTATGTGTTTTTCTCCTTATTGCAAATTAAGCTGAACTTTATGAACAACTTCTATCACTATTGGTTCTAGGTTGGTACCGAGTTTTAGCTCCAAATTCGGACTGGATGTATATGAAGAAAGAGCTTGTTTAATAGCAAGGTAATTTTCTTCAACAGTCTTTTGTAACTGCTTGACTGTTAGATACAAAGAATCAGACTGCACAATAGCACGGGTTGGGTGCTTACTTGCTGAGTAACCACCTCCCATAGGCATATACTCAGTACCATCGTTTACCACTATAGTAGTGTTCGCAGCTTTATTTCTTAAGACTCTTCTTTCCTTAGTTGTTAAAACTGGCGATTGAGAGTTTGTTTTAAAAACATATGGTTTCAACACACTTGGCCAATTGTCATGCATAGCCTGAATTAAATCAGTATTAGTCCAGGTCACCACCGAACCATCAGCTTTCTCATGCTGCAAGATGTCGATCAGATAAGCATCACTTTCATTAAAGTAAATAAAAAGCAGCTCATTACTTCTACTCTCATCAAAGTGCAAATGGTGTATTCCCCACTCTGAGAGAAGTAAATCAGCAAACTTAGATTGATTCAGTTTCCTTACTCTATTACTTAACAAAATATTTATGTCATTACCATGTGACAGCTTGTTAACTATCTCGATAATTTCACTCGACTCCGACAGTTTGTCTGATATATGGACATTCCATTTGCGTACAGATATACGCCGAGTATAAGCAGTAAAAAAGTGATGTAAGAGATTGTGTAGGTCGTAGTTTTCGATCTTATCTTTTAATTCATCAGAACGTTTATCTTGTTGACGTAATTGTTCAGGCGAAGGGACATTTAAGCCGTATTCCTTAAGAGCTGCTTGCAGCTCATCTGACAAATCCGAAAGAAAATCTATGTTCATTTATTATCTCAATGCTCTGGAAAATGCACAACATTCTTTATCAGAGGACACTTTCCCTATTTTAGCGCGAAAACGTCCTTATTTTGTGAACTTACATTAATAGCAAATAACGTAAGTGATTGCCAGATATAAATATTATTCTTTCTGTGGCATATATAAACATGTAAAAAAGAGGAAAGTTTCCTCTTATTCTGACTAAGTTAATGACGACTCACCTGACTGACCGCTTATCGCTCATATCGGTCTGTCAGATAAAATCTAAACTTATTCGTCAAAACTGTAAGCTCAAATCTGAGCTACTACAATAAAAACTGAGCGCCCTAACAACAGTTCCTACTTTATTGTTACACTATCTGCAAAGTAATTTAGAGTAAATAAAAGTGCTGCCGGTTCAAGACATATATCAACAACTTGTTACTACATTACAAAGTAATCCTATTACATTATTACAAGCACCACCTGGTGCGGGTAAGTCTACGTGGTTACCGCTGCAGCTTATGCGCGATGGCCATTTTAAACGTATTGTAATGTTAGAACCTCGCCGATTGGCTGCGCGTAATATTGCCAGTTATTTAGCACAATGCCAAAACGAGAGTGTTGGGCAAAGTGTGGGGCTACGCATTCGCGGTGAGAGCAAAGTAAGCAGTAATACGCGCCTTGAAATAGTGACCGAAGGCATGCTGACACGCATGCTACAAAACGACCCAGAATTAAGTGATATTGATTTACTGATATTTGATGAATTTCATGAGCGCTCAATTGCTGCCGACACTTCACTGGCGTTTGCACTAGAGACCCAAAGCGCATTGCGTGAAGATTTAACCATCATGCTTATGTCGGCAACGCTTGATAGTGATCGTTACACTGCGTTTTTTGATTGCCCTGTCATTCAATCAAATGGTCGCAGCTACTCAATAGACGAAGTATATATACCCATAAAAGATGAAAGCCGCTGGCTTGATGCAATTCCTGGAATAATAAAACAAGCGCTTGATGAGCAAACAGGTAGTGCATTAGTATTTTTACCTGGGCAGTTTGAGATACTACGTGTACAACAAGCACTCACTGATTTACCCAATAACTGCACGGTGGCAACGCTATTTGGCGAGCAAGATAAAGCTAATCAGCAAGCTGCTATTGCCCCCGCGCCAGAGGGCATGCGCAAAGTAGTGCTTACTACTAATGTGGCCGAAACCAGTTTAACTATTGAAGGCATACGCATCGTAATTGACTGCGGTAAACGCCGTGCAGCGACCTTTAATTTAAAAACAGGGGTTACTGAGCTCACAACACAAAGTATATCGCGCTCGTCTGCTGTACAGCGTGCAGGACGTGCAGGGAGAATAGAGCCGGGCATTGTTTATCGAATTGGCTCAAAGCAAACCTTTGAGCGGCGCAATAGCCACGACAACCCCGAAATACTAACATCAGACATAAGCCAACTCATGCTTGAGGCAAAGCAGTGGGGGGCCAGTATTGATGAATTGACTTTGCTCGATAAACCCACTGAGCAGCAATGCGTACAGGCAAGCAATTTACTTAACATGCTTGAGGCGATTGACTGCAAAGGCAAGCTCACCGCGCTTGGCAGTAAAATGTTAGGTTTTGGCGCTGATATCCGCTTAGCGCATATGTTAATAAAAGCACAAATGCTGGATAAGCAACTCCCTGGTATTTATCGTCTTGCTATATATTTAGTCGCATTATTAGAGAGTCGAGTAAACAGCGCTAATGAGTTGAGTTTGGCACTTCATAGCCAACAGCAACGGCCGCATCCGGTATTTAAGCAGCAGTTAAAGTATTGGCAAAGCCGTTTAAAGGTAAAATATGAAAACAGCGAATTAAATACGCATTATATTAGTTTGCTAGTGGCACTCGCGTATCCCGATCGCATTGCTAAAAAACGCGGTAATGGTTATCTACTTGCCAATGGTGCAGGCGCTGAGCTGAACAACGATTACTGGCACAACGACGACTACCTAGCTATCGCCACAATGGGCGGGCACAAAGGCGGACGTATTTTTGCCGCCACCGCGCTCAACCCCACTGAGTTACAGCAATATTTACCGCATTTATTTAGCACGCTTACCCGCTGCGAATTTGACGAAAAAACTGCACGTTTTATTCATCAAGATGAAGTGAAGCTCGGTGCAATTGTGCTTTCAAGCCAACCAAGTAAACAAAAACTAGATAAGAGTGAACGTGCAAAAGCATGGCTTAATTTATTTTCAAAGCAGGGGTTTTCACTGTTTAATGAACAACAAGAAAGTGAGCAGTTACTTACTCGAATGAGCTTGGCAAGTAAGTTTATGCCCAATGATTTTGTGCAGATAACAGAGCAACAACTGATTGACAATGCAGAGCAGTGGCTAGGCGTATTTTTAGAAGATATTAAAACCTTAGATCAACTTAAAAAGTTTAATTACTTTGAAGCGCTGCAAAATTGTTTTGATTGGCAACAGCAATCGCGATTGAAACAATTATTACCACTGCGCTTAACCGTACCGAGTGGTTCAAATATTAAAATAATATACCAGCTCGACGGTCCAGCAAAACTCAGTGTGCGCATGCAAGAAGTGTACGGTTTAACCAATACGCCGATACTGGCTAATGGCAAATTGCCGTTACTTATGGAGTTATTATCGCCGGGTAAACGCTCACTGCAACTTACCCAAGACTTAGCGCACTTTTGGGCTAGCAGTTACCGTGATGTGCAAAAAGAAATGAAAGGTCGCTATCCTAAGCACTTTTGGCCAGATGACCCTGCAAATAGTGTGGCAACCAACAGAGTAAAAAGTAAAATGTGAGTGTTATTTACTTAACGTTAGTTGTTTTATTATCAAGCATATTAAGATAACCTGAACTCTGGATAATAAATCTATCTCGAGCAGCTATTATCAGCGCTAACTGCGTTGAATTTACTTGCAATAGGCTAGCTATTGACGCGTAAATTCGCCTTGTTTTCACTGAGAATCTCTAGCTAGAGAAAAATAAATTTAAATATCATTATGGTTCAATATGTTAGTAAATCTCTTAACCAGAGTTCAGGTTAAGATAGTGTATCTACAACCGATTCAATTTTTTATACCAATTCGCGTCAGATTTAACCCTTCAAATTAATTAAGTATTATTGCGGATTGGTATTAGTTACAGGGAATAAGTCATGAAACTACTTTTAACGTTAGGTTTGGGTTTAGCTGTTAGCTTTTCAGCACATGCTGAAAAAGAGCTCGACTTAAACGCGTTTGCGCAGCAGTACTATAAAACAATGACCGCCACACAAGCACCTAACGCAGGTGCTAAAGAGCTCGAGGCTTACCTTGCATTGTTAACTGATGACATTGGCAATCAGCATATCCCGTATCAGCCTGATGATTCACGTACTCCCGATGGCAAAGAACAAATGCGCAAAGGTATGAGTTTTTACCTAGGTGCACATACGTTTTATAAAAGCACACTGCTTAATACATTTGTGTTTAATGATACTGGTTTTGCTATTCGTTATAAAAACGATGTAAAAGGTATTCACCCGCAAAATAAACAACCAATAGAATATACCTCCACAATGCTGGACGTAATCGAAATTGAAAACGGTAAAGTGGCGATGATCCGTAAATACCATGAGTAATTGGATAAATAAAAAATAATACCAACCAGCACAAATATTTGAGAAATTTAACAAATTAAATTACAACGTTGTTTAAATTTTCTTTTAAAACAAATAAATATGAATTTTTACCTAGCTCTAGCGCAATATTATTAACCAGATTTTAGGTTAAATAGACCCAACATCTGTGAACTGACCATTGAAATCACCATGACTGATTTAACTAACTTAGAACTTAATGCGTTAGCTACTGATAAATCAGAATTTTGGTTAATAAATTTTTAGTTGAAAACATCGTTTTAATACGGTCATAATTTTACTTAAAAGAAATAGAGAAAAATGCACCGCCTAATTTACTCGTATTTATACTTAATTTAGCATGGTGTTTATCAAAAATATTTTTTGCAATAGCAAGGCCTAATCCAAACCCAGCTGTTTGTTGCTCATTGTTATATTGTTTAACAAACGGTTGAAATATTTGAGTGCTTAAATACATAGGAACACCCATTCCATCATCCTCTATACCTAAAAAAATTTCAGAGCCATGATTTTTTAGTGTAATTCTTACTGTTGTTTTAGTAAATTTGAAGGCGTTCATAATTATATTTTCTATTGCTCTATTTAGTAATCGTATATCTCCATTTATAATTACTTTTTCTGTTGAAGAGTTTAGTTGAATAAGCGGGTGAATTTTGCTTATTCTATCCATTATTTCAATGGTTTTTTGTTGCAGATCAAACCGTTCCTCTTTCATTATTATTGTTTTACCTGTTAACTCTGCATAGAAAAGCCATTCGTTAACTAAACCATCTAAATCATCTAAATCTTCATCCATATCTTGTAACTTTTCTTGATAGTCGGATATAGAATTACAACCTCTTGTCATATCTAATGCAAAACGTAAT
The DNA here is from genome assembly GCF_014905615.1 of Pseudoalteromonas aliena SW19. Taxonomy (NCBI): domain Bacteria; kingdom Pseudomonadati; phylum Pseudomonadota; class Gammaproteobacteria; order Alteromonadales; family Pseudoalteromonadaceae; genus Pseudoalteromonas; species Pseudoalteromonas aliena. The sequence continues at coordinate 1,094,213 of NZ_AQGU01000025.1, read as the reverse complement.
CTTGCGATCGGAGTTCTAATATCATGTGATACTCCGTGAACTAAGATTTTTTGGTCCTGTAATAAAAACTCAATTCTTTCTGCCATTTGATTAAAGGTTTTTGCTAAAGTCGAATACGGTTCCGGAACATCAGTATTAGTGCGCACTTTAAAGTTTTCTCTGCCGTAGAGATCATATATCCGAGTTAGTTGATTAACTTGATTTTTATGCCCATTAGAATAACGAAAAATAAAAAAAGCTAAGATAAAGAAGAGAATTATAAAAAACAATTGGATATATGTAAGCCATACTCCATTGATGGGATATTTCTTTTCCATTTTTAAAATACAATTACACATTATATGGTAGTAATAAAGAGCTACATCGTCGCTTGTCCAACCACTTAGTACTTCGATATACACACCGTTACTCAATAGCTCTTTATAGTGTGCTTTAGATAGTAAAATTTCGTCGACTGATTTTAGAGAAAATTGATAATTAAATAATTCAGACCAATAGTTCAAGCGTTTGACTTTATCTTGGCCCTTATAAATATCAATTATAACTATTTGATTAATGCCTTTAGTATTGTTCCATTCATCGTGTTTTATTCCCTCAATATATAACTCATCGAGCAATACTAATACCAATGCTAGAGCCAAAATTGAGATAACAATAATTCGAAAAAATAAGCTTGAGAACATGGTAAATCCATAAATTTTAATAGGGTAAAATATAGCCTTTAGCGCGAATGGTTTTTATGTATTTATAAGGGGGGATAGCGTCATTAAGCTTTCTTCTCAACGAACTTATACGCATATCTATCGATCTATCTAAGCCATCATACTCGATATTTCGTATTTTTTTTATTATCATTTCTCTGGTATGAATAATGGCAGGGTTATTCATGAAATAAAGAATTATTTCATATTCAGCGGCTGTAATGCTGACTGTTTTTTCGCCAACAAAGAAGGTTCTAGAATTTATATTAATTGTTAAATCTTGAATTTTTATTAGATGATTTTCAGCTAATTCATTTTGATGGGTAAGGCGGTATAAAGCCCTTAGTTTTGCTAATAAAACGTGAGGACGAATAGGCTTTATTATAAAGTCATGAATACCTAAATTGAGTGCTGATACCTCTAATATCTCACTATTATCAGCAGTTATCATTAAAATAATACCTGTAAACTGACCGTTAATTTTACGAAGTATGTCTAAACCATTGCATCCTGGTAAATTCATATCCAATAAAACTATGTCGGGCTGATTTGCTATGATAGAAGAAATAGCCGATATCCCATCGTTAACACAATTTACTTTATAAAACTCCTCACGCAACATCTCAGCCATCATTTCGCAAAGTCGAATGTCGTCTTCTACTATAAGGATTTGTTTATCTTTAATTTTCAATTTGAATTTACCAAAAAGTTAGCTGCTCCTATTGTTCTTTAAATAAAATAAGAGCTTTCACAATATTATTACACAACCTCTTAAAAAATAGAATTTACAATATATAAAGCATGCGATAAATCAACAGCATCAGTTTTTATGCCCTCATTTTGAAATAGCACAACACACTCTTACCAGAATTTACAATCTCTTACGGTTCCTTACTGAAGTTATCTTGTTTGCAGAGGTAAAATAGACGTCATCTTAAATAACGCTGTAAAACATTAATGAGTATAGAATCTACACTGAATAATATATTAAATGTCATTCTGAATAATGAAAATCAATCCTTTGATCTTACAGCCCCTTTATTAGGGGAATATCCAGAATTAGACTCTATGGGCATAATGACATTGTTACTAGAGCTAGAAGTTTCATTCTCTATAGAGATGAACGATATTGATTTAAATGCAGATACATTCGCAACTTTTGGTTCATTAGTACGGTGCATTGAAAGCGCAAGTTCACAAAAGCAATTAGTTGTTTAGTCAATGAAACATTTTATTCTAAATCAACTAATTCGCTTAATCATATATACGCTAAAGTTATTTTCTCGTGTGCGCCGTCAAAGTATTGCTTTTTGGCTAGGTAAAGTAATTATAAAAGTTTCGAAAAAAACTCGACTCAGAGCAATGAAAAACATTGCGAATGCATTACCTGAATTAAGTATGCAGCAAAGAGAAGAGATTTTGACCAGATCATACCAAACAATCGTTTTTGGTGTGTTAGAGAGTTTTTGGTTATCAGATCTTGAGAATGAAATTGATATCTTATGTGACGAACACACATTAAGTTTATTGCAAAATAAAGAAGGAGCAAGTGTCGCGTCGATGCATATGAGCTGCTATGAAATGGCCCCATTTGCACTACAGCAACTTACATGGCCGATAACAACATTATCTAAAATTCCTTCCTATATTAAGTCAGCAAAAAATATATATGACAAAGCAAATATTCAAGTTATTAACAAAAATAGCGACAATTATTTTTTAAAGCTTTTACAGGCTTCGCGTAATAAATCAGTTATTTGTTTGCATTCAGATCATTACGCTAATGATGTGAAAATTAACTTCTTCAATAAAAAAACGGGCGCTCCAAATGGTGCTGCTATTATTTCAGCATACAGTAAAGTGCCCCTTTTATTATGCTATCCCATATTGCAAAAAAATGGTCGATATAAGGTTTATATTGAAACAGTTAACGCAAACCACGTCAAAAGTAACAAAACTGATATTGATAATGCAACACAAGCGATATATCAACGTTTTGAAGAAATAATTTTACAGCATCCTAATCAATGGTATTGGTCATATAACCGTTGGCGCGATTAATTTAGCAAAGGAATCAATTTACTTATGAAGAATGCTAAATATGCATCAAACATCCAATATTCACGCCTTCTTGCCTATTTTAAGCCTCATAAATTTGTAATTATGGTCGGTCTTTTAGGCCTGAGTTTATTCAGCTTTGTCGATGCAGGAATGATCTATTTTATTAAGCCGTTAATTGATGAAGGCTTAAGCAAAGCTGATAGCAAAACTTTACAGATAGGAGCATTATTAGTTGTTATTATTTTTTTATTAAGGGGAGTGGCAAGTTTTATTTCAAACTATGCGATTGCTTATACAAGTGCAAAAATTACGTACGGCGTTCGCCAGCAGGTTTTTACTAAATTACAATCGTTACCCATGTTATTTTTTGACGAAAATAGCAGTGGGAGTCTAATATCGAAAATTATTTATGATACAGAACAAATTTCAGCTGCTATCTCCAATGCTATTGCTGTGTTTATTAGAGAGACATTAATCATTGTTGTGTTGCTTTGCATGATGTTTTACGCAAGTTGGCAGTTATCAATGATATTTTTACTTATTGGCCCGGTGATTGCGTTAATTATCAATAAAGTTTCAAAGCGCTTTAAGAAAATTAGTACTGCACTGCAAAACACCATGGGTGATATTACTAAAAAATCTGAACAGTCAATTTTAGCTCACCAGGAAATTTTGGTCTTTAATACTGCTAATGAAATAACGGCACAGTTCTCTGACACTAATAACAAGAATCGTCAGCAAGCGATGAAGCTAGCAACAGCAACAGCATTAAGTAATCCAGCTATTCAATTTATTGCCTCTTTTGCTATAGCCGCAGTGCTTTTATTGGCTAGTATGGAAGAGATATTACATAGTTTAACCGCAGGTACTTTTACAATGGTACTGTTTGTTATGGGGTCAATCTTACGTCCTTTAAAACAATTAACAAATATAAACCAACAGCTACAGAGAGGCTTAGCCGCTTCAATGAGCATCTTTTCATTATTAGATCAAAAAGACGAAGTTGATGAAGGTAAAACAATGTTAAAAGATACTCGGATTGACATTAACTTCTCTGATTTAACATTTTATCATCAATCTGCAAAACAGCCTGCAATATATAAGTTTACAGCCATTATTCCTGCTGGGAAGACGGTAGCATTAGTCGGTGAATCAGGTAGCGGTAAAACAACAATAACTAACTTATTACTACGCTTATACTCTTGCCCTAGTAATTCAATTTTAATAAATAATATTCCTATTGAAAAATTTACACTGGAATCTCTTAGATCACAATTTTCCTTAGTTTCACAACGTATCGTTTTATTTGATGACACTATTGCTAACAACATTACTTTTGGTTGTCAGCGTTTAGTGAGCCGCGCTGAGATTGAACAGGTTGCAATTGATGCTAATGTCGTTGAATTTGCTGAATCAATGGAAGCTGGAATAGATTCTCTAATAGGAGAAAATGGCCGGCGTTTATCTGGAGGTCAAAGACAACGAATTGCCATAGCTAGGGCCTTGCTACGGGATGCTCCCATTATTATATTGGATGAGGCTACATCTGCGCTAGACAACACATCAGAGCGTTTAATGCAGGAAGCCTTTGCTAAATTAAGTATCAATAAAACGATGCTAGTTATTGCACATAGGTTATCAACAGTTGAAAAGGCAGATCATATTTTAGTTATGGGTAAGGGACGACTAGTTGAACAAGGAAGCCATGATAGCTTGTTAAAAGAACAAGGTACTTATTACCAGCTATATCAAAAACAAAAAGATTAGAGAGAAGAAAAATACCTATGCTATTACATGAGTTGCTTACCCAACAAGCAAAAAAAAACCATAATAAAAATGTACTTGGTCATAAAAAAGATTGGCTGAGCTATCAACAATTAACTGAATTAGTTATTCAATATAGCCATATTTTTAACTTCTTAAAAATCAGTAAAGGACAAAGAATAGCGATCTATTTACCCAAAACATTTGAAGCAGTCATTAGTATATTTGCCACAAGTGCTTGCGGTGGGGTCTTTGTTCCTGTTAACCCAATACTAAAAGCACGGCAGGTTGAACATATTTTACAAGACTGCAGCGCAAGTATCTTAATAACAAATCAAGCGCGGTTAAATTTACTTGATTTAAAGGATCACAATGATCTTCGTCATATTATATTGATAGATAGTATTACTGATAACTTTGATGGTAAAAAGGTATGGAACTGGCAAGAACTCAAGCTTATCAAAACTTCACAAAATGCTTTTCCTGACATCATTGATAGTGATATTTCGGCTATCTTTTATACCTCTGGCAGTACTGGAAAGGCAAAAGGAGTCGTACTAAATCATCGGAATTTAGTGATGGGGGCTAAAAGTGTTAGCGCATATCTTCCTTGTTTATCTAGTGATGTGATGTTAGCAGTTCAGCCTTTGAGCTTTGACTATGGCTTTAGTCAATTAACCCTAGCATTTCTTAATGGGGCTAGCTGTTATATGGAAGATTATATATTCGAACAGGATTTGCTAAACACTATTGTTGATCAGAAAATCACTTGTTTAGCTTTAGTTCCTCCTCTGTGGGCAAGGTTGGCAAATTGTCATTGGCCTGAAGAGCTTCGTAGTCAGATTCGTTATTTCTGTAATACAGGTGGAGTTATGCCTAAACCTATCTTAACTAGCCTTCGCCAACATATGCCTAATGCACAGCCCTATTTAATGTATGGATTAACCGAGGCATTTCGTTCCTGTTACTTACCTCCCGAGCAAATTGAGAAAAAAGCTAATTCTTTTGGTAAAGCTATACCTAATGCACAAATATCAGTAATCAATGACGTAGGCCATGAATGTTCTCCTTTTGAACATGGGGAACTTGTTCATCGTGGTGTTTTGGTGAGTCAGGGGTATTGGAATGATGATTTTAAAACTGCGGAACGATTTAGACCTGCTCCTAATACTTTACCTCAAGTACCTTTACCCGAAATAGCCGTGTGGTCTGGTGATATTGTTTATAAAGACCAAGACGGCTATTTCTATTTTGTTAGTCGTAAAGATGACATGATCAAAACCTCCGGTTATCGCGTGAGTCCTCAAGAAGTTGAAGAAGTGCTTTATCAATTCCTGAATGTACAGGAAGCTATTGTTATTGGTATCCCACATGATGACTTAGGGCAAGTATTGTTAGCGGTCATTAACTCCAAGCAAACACTAGATGAAAAGTCTATCTTAAAGCACTGTAAAGTGGATTTACCCAATTATATGTTACCCAAAAAAATTATTTTTACTGATTCGTTACCGCGAAATAACAATGGAAAATTCGACCGTCTTTTTTGGCAAAAAAAATATCAGAATTTATTTATAAAGAGTAACTAATTTAATGAAGAATCACTTGAAAACTCATTTGATACAAAAAGAAAATAATCAATTAATCATTGCGGGTAAAACGGCGAAACAAATCATAGCTATAGCCGGCGGTACCCCTTGTTATATATATGATGCAAATAAAATTAAAAAACAAATAGCAAGCTTGAAATCTCAATTACCGGCAAGGATACATCTACATTATGCTGTAAAAGCAAATCCATTTCCTCCGCTAGTTGGTCAAATAGCTACATGGGTTGATGGTTTTGATGTCGCTTCACATCAAGAACTATTACTTGCATTATCTTGTGGGATGCCAAGTCATAAAATAAGCTTAGCTGGACCGGGTAAATCTTACAATGATTTAGCGGCGGCGATTCTAAGTGGAGCAATAATAAATGTAGAGTCTAGCTTAGAATTGACGCGTATTTATGGTATTTGTGAGAGTCACCAATGTAAGGCTAATATTTCGCTGCGTATAAATCCTGATTTTGAATTAAAGCACTCTGGAATGAGTATGGGAGGAGGTTCTAAAGTGTTTGGTATTGATGCTGAGTTAGCACCGAAAATAATTTCATCTATTGATACTGACTTTGTAAACTTTAAGGGATTACATATATTTTCAGGATCGCAAAACCTAAATCAGCATGCCTTGGTCGAAACTCATAACAAAACCTTTGATTTAGCTTATCGATTATTAGATCAAGCCTGCGTTAGTGCTTCTCAAATAAATATCGGTGGTGGGTTTGGCATACCATATTTTGAAAATGATAAAATGTTACCACTGTCAGCTATTACGGATAATTTATCTTTATTAATGTCGCAGTACCAAACAAAACTAAATAATGCCGAAATACACCTTGAATTAGGGCGTTATCTTGTGGGATCTGGTGGAGTTTACTTATCTGAGATTATTGATAAAAAAGTGTCACGCGGCAAAACATATTTAGTAGTAGATGGAGGTATGCATCATCATCTGGCAAATTCTGGTAATTTTGGTCAAGTAATTCGTAAGAACTACCCTGTTTTGTTAGCGAATCGTATTGAAGATAGTGAATGCGAAACTGTTGATGTTGTTGGCCCTTTATGTACTCCTCTAGATATCCTTGCTCGTGGAGTATCTTTACCGCTAGCTGAAGTTGGAGACATTTTTGCGGTGTTGCAATCGGGGGCATATGGTGCAAGTGCCAGTCCGCAAGAATTTCTAAGCCAACCAAAGTTAAGAGAACTACTTTTGTAATTATTTTTAAAAATACATAATAATTATATTGCTTATCAGGTGCTTGAGATATATCCGTTTTTAAGAACAAAAATACTAGAAACAGTGCTTTTGTTCTGCATTTATGAATCTATGGCTATGCTATTGTCAAATTTTTATCCATTAGTCAGTCAAATATGGCATTGAATTGGTCAATTATCCAAATGAATTTGTATGATTTTTTAGATATCGTATTTTATTTAGTATTGTCATAAAGGCCTTACAATCCCTTACTGTTTTCGAGCATTATTTACTATAGGATATTTTTGCACTTAATGATCAATTAAAAAGTTATGGAGTTTAATATGTACAGAAAATCGTTATTTTCACTTATTTTACCATCAGTATCCTTGGTCCTATTTAGTATTCCTGCTCAGTCACATGGATGGTCAGAGTACCCAGCAGCGAGACAAGCAATTTGCTATGACCAAGGTGGAATATGGAGTGGAACTCCACCTAATGCTGCTTGCGCACAGGCCAAAGATATTTCAGGAACGTACCCATTTGTCCAACGAAACGAATACTCTATTAATGTCACTGACTTTAATAATATTCAAGCAATAAAAAATGCCATTCCTGATGGCACCTTGTGTTATGCAAACGACAGTCAGAAAAAAGGGATGGGCGCAGCCCATGATGGATGGACTCGCTCAGAGATAACAGCGGGTGCATTTGAATATATATTTAAGGCAACAGCGCAGCATAACCCCTCTTTTTGGGAATTTTATTTAACTAAACCGAATGCAGACTTATCTAAGGCGCTTTCTTGGGGAGATCTCGAATTAATTCAAGAGGAAAGCAATAACGTCGCGGTCAATGGTAAGTACCGCATGAATGTGACTATTCCAACAGATCGTGTTGGTGATGCCATTTTATTTGTGCGCTGGCAACGTATAGATCCTGCTGGAGAAGGCTTTTATAATTGTAGTGATATTACAATTGTAAATGATGATGTGACACTTCCGCCAGTCGACCCTGATCCAGAAATGAATGATCCTTATCTAGTACAAGGCGATGCTTTTATTCCTGACGATGTTAATTTAGATTCAGTGTCAGCAGGTGATACAGTAAATTATGAAGTCTTAAATAAAAATGGGATAGTACATTCTTCATTTTCAATTGACATCACAGCTGATAACAGAAACGATTGGGATCGTTTACTGGCTTCTAAAATAAATGGTTGGTATGAATCTAACCATGATGGAAACGTATTTATTGGCGCTTGGCATGAAGAAATGAAGCACTATATGTACTTTAAAAATGATTTACGCAGTAACTACTTTAACTCAAAAAATTCCCGAGCATCGGGGACATTTTCTATCACAACAACAGATGAGAGCATACAAGCTGTAATTTCACCTAAAGTACTTACCGCATTAAATGATGCGAGTGTGGAACACGGTGAGTTTGTTGTATTAACTCATAATGAAAGTCAGGGGGAAATAACTGATATTCAATGGACACAAATTAGCGGCCTTGCTGTTGATACAACGGTTGGTTCAAATAATGAACTTATTATTAATACAGAAAACCTTCCTAATACACGTCAAGAACTGACATTTAAGTTAGTAGTTACTAGTGATAATGTGTCGGATGAAGAAGTGTACTCTTTTGTGGTCGAATCAGTAGACTCGGTTGAACCTGTAGACCCAACACTATGGAATGCAAGTGAAACTTATATAGCGAAAGACACTGTGACTTATAATGGTAAAACATGGACTGCACAGTGGTGGACTAGAGGGGAGGTACCTGGAACGACTGGAAAATGGGGTGTTTGGCGTTAATATTATTGTCTTAATAGGCATCTAATCGCGGCGCGAGGTGTGTAGCCTAGTGGGCAGTTGGTAACTGCTCCTACGTTACTCTAATGGCTTACATCCCTGTAAGAATAAGTAAAGACCGAGCAAAGCTTCTGTGTCCTGCTCACGCCCCTTACTTACATCCGTGTCATAGGTAGGTACTTAAGAAAAATCTTAAGTAAAGCCTTAAAAATTTGGCTCTATCCTATACTTAAATACTCCTGTTTTTTTCGATCGCGTTTGGGGTGCGCCCTAGCTGCATTTTCTCTCAGAAAGTCAAATGCTCCGTTAATTGCATTTAACAATCCTTTCCTATGCTTCCTAATAATCGCTGGTGGATGTTAATCCACCAAGCTCCCGTTGTTTTTGCTACTGTCGTTGTAGATATTTAAATTTTTAATATCTTTTTAATACAAAAAGTTAATAACATTTTAAGCGTGGTTACTATTAAACTTACATAAATTAGCGCTTCTTGTAAGGTTGCGTTTGATGTTTGAAAGCCACGTAAATTATTATAAAACTTATATTCTTTAAAAAGTAATTCAACGCTGCCAGCATAACCTATATAATTTGTCTATTTCAGTCGCTGTAAATTCATCAATAGATAAATTAGTGACCAAAAATGTATGTTTTTTTCTTTTTTAGACCAATACCCAACGACTCTTGTTAGCTTGTTTTTTGTTCAAATTGGTCGTGAATTGAGCTTCAACTCAATTTCTTAAGATCTTACCTATGACATCCATGTAGGCAACAAAGAGTAAACTGCCCCTAGGCAGAATCCTTCGGGCAGCGCATGTTTGGCATTTATGCGTCGTTATCCGCCTATTTACGGGGAATAGTTACGGTACATAAGCGCTACCTAGCCTAAAAACCAAACATACAGCTGTAAATTCAACCTCGAAAGATCAACAAGCCCTAATTCCTTACAGTCCCTTACAGTTTTTTAGAGTGATTTTCTTTAAGCTTATCTATGTGTTTTCTCGTTTTAATAATGAAATGTGGACTTTCTGCTAATCTTAAATATCGCTTATTTTTTCTAGAGTTGGTATGTAATAAAACAAACTAAATACTTGAATTGGTGAGCTTGGCTAAGAATCTAAATTAGGTCAAATATTACGGCAGTACTGTAAATGCTAGCCGTGTTGATAATTACAATGTTAAAACTGAAGTAAATCACATAAGAAACGAAATGTTGGCAGCGGCTTATCTGATTTTGAAAAAGTAGGCCCAAAAGGCTTACATAATACAGTTTTACTAAGTTTAGTAATTGGTTGAGTTAGCATAAGTATTTAAATATATCAGTTAGGTATTTACGACTTATAATATTGAAATTTTAAAGAGGCTTTAATGAAAAAATATTGGTGGCTAGGTTTTTTGGGGTTTATTGGTTTTTATAAATTACCAGTAATAATTGACTTTTTTCAAGGAACAGGCAACTGGTTCGTTTTAATTAATTTACTTTGGTTTTTTTGGTTTTTGGAATTCATTCCTCAAAAGAATAAACCTGAGGAAGATACCCCAAAAGATCGTTAAATACTAAATTCGAATGGGTAATCAAATAGGCAGATCTTTGAGACATAAGACTTTTAAAATCTTTATCAGTGAAATATCTGCTCAATTATAAAGTTACGATAAAGCGAACACTCGTTTTATTGTAATTTGTTTGGAGCACTTTATGATTGAATATTCATATATATGGAGGTGCAAAATGCGATTACAAAAACATAGGCATCTTGGAGGTATGAATCTTGTTGGCTTCTACAAATATTCAGGGTATCGCTATGACTGAAATACACTCAACACGTCTTGAAGGCTTAGACCTTGCTAGGTTCATTGCCTTCGTCGGTATGGTTATTATCAACTTTAAGATTGCGATGGGGGCTGACGATGGTGCTGGTATTCTTAGTTTGCTAACGATTGCGATCGAAGGTAGAGCAGCGGCCACCTTTGTAACTCTGGCGGGTATAGGCCTAGGACTGGCTGCACTTCGCAGTGAGTATAGTCAAACGGTCATTGTAACACTCAAACGTGCGGTGTTTCTGTTTGTTATTGGTCTTCTCAACTCTCTTATATTTGATGCAGACATTTTACACTACTACGCCCTCTATTTTTTGTTTGGTGTAATGATGTTAACGACTAAATCGCGTTGGCTTCTTGCCAGTATTGTGCTGCTTAACGTCGTGTTCGTAGCTATGGTATTAGCTTTTGACTATGACCTTGGTTGGAACTGGGATGATTACAGCTATACCGACTTATGGACACCAGCGGGATTTATACGAAACCTATTTTTCAATGGTTGGCATCCAGTCATTCCTTGGCTTGGCTTCTTACTGTTTGGTATAGCTCTTAGTAGAATATCGCTATCGCAGGCATCGACACAAAATCGACTTATATTATTTGGAGCCGTTGCCTTTGTATCTGCGGAGTTTGTGGGCACCAATTTAACAAACATTCTCTTTAGCATTCATCCCGAACTTGCCGTATTTGCAACCACTGCACCGGTACCTCCTATGCCTCTGTATATGATAGCAGGCTTGGGTGTTGCTTCGTTCATAGTTGGCTTTTGTCTGCGTTTTGCAAGCTTGTTTAGTCGAATAGGCATTATGCGGATCGTGACACCCGCTGGTCGACAAACTCTCACACTTTACATTGCCCATATTTTGATTGGTATGGGCGTGCTGGAAGGATTAGGTATGTTGGGTGAGCAAAACTTGTCGACGGCGGTTATGGCGGCGCTGCTGTTTTGCTTAATTGCTACAGTCTACGCTTTATTGTGGTCACGTTACTTTAAGCGCGGACCGATAGAAGCCATTATGCGAAAGGTTGCAGGCTAATAAAAAGGACTTATAAGATGAAAAATGCCTATTTTAACCGACTGTTTTACGCATTATTAGGCTTGATGGTTATTCTTGTCGGCAGCTCAATAGCACGGGCACAAAAAAAACAAGGTGAAACGAATGATGGATCGGCGACTCGTGCGGCTCTTGCCGTTGAAATTGCTGCTGTTACTCGAGGGTCTTTAAGCGAGTTTGTGTTCGCCGATGGCAATTCACGAGCAATTCGTCGGGATTTCTTGTTATTTGAGTCTGGCGGGCGTGTTAATTTTTTGAAATCTAACAATGACGGTGGTCCGCTGCGTGAAGGGGACTCGGTCAATAATGGAGAGTTACTCGCTGAACTGGATCGACGTATTGAGGATGCTACGGCTCGTGCTGCTCGGGCTGAACTTGATACCAGTAGGGCAACCCTTGCTAACGCTAAAAAGGAACTGGACCGAGCAAGACGATTGCGCGTTGGCGATGTTATTCAAATCAGTCGATTTGAGGCAATTGAAACGGCACATGAACAGGCGCTTGCAGACGTGAGAGGCACTGAGGCGCGCTTGGAACGCGTCACTGCAGGGCTTCGTCAGTTACAGATCCGTGCACCTTTCGATGGTGTTGTGTCGTTTGTAAATATTAGAGAAGGTCAATATGTGTCTCTAGCGCAATTCGATACAACATCTGACCAAGCAGCAGTGCGGACGGCGCCAATAGTCGTAATTGATCCAAATGCGTTCGAGATTGTTGTCGAATTACCTGTCGTGGATGGCAGGTGCGTGCGCTCAGATCAACTTGCCTATATTCTCGATGAAGGCACACTTGCTTCAGTACAACAAAGAGGTTTCAACTCAGAGAGTACGCCTGACAGTTTTAGTGATTTATTAACACCGGCACGCGTTGCATCGGTTAGTCCCGCAGTAGATCCAGGATCTCGGGCGATCCGTGCGCGAGTTGTTACGAATGAAACGATAGAGCGCCTAGCTGACGGCGGGTATGTCACTGTTTGGATCGAAGTCTCCCGACGTGATGATGCGGTGATTATACCAATGGAGGCGCTGGTCTACCGAAATCAAACAGCATATGCCTTCGTGTTTGATTCTGAGACGAATAAAGTTGAGCGGCGATTATTAAAATTAGGTATCGGAGGCTTCAAAGGCATGGAGGTACTGTCCGGATTGTTGCCTGATGAACAGGTAGTGACAAAAGGGCGCTTTCGGTTAGCATCAGGAATGACTGTGCGTCAGGCCGCATCGATAAATAAGAAGCAACAATGAACGGGGCATTTTCACTTGCGCACACATTCTTTGTAAAGAATACCTTCGCACGACTAGCTGTATTCGCTTTGGTTTTGGGTGGGATCATCGCTTATTCGAATCTTATTAAGGAGACTACGCCGGATCTTGAAATAGGTGTGGGCATTGTATTTACCGAGTGGGCTGGTGGTGATCCACAATCAATTGAGCAAGAAATTACCAATAAAATAGAGAAAAAGCTGAAGAGTATTAAAGGATTAAAGCGTCTTCAAAGCGGATCTTATGCCGGTTTTTCGCTCATCGTGGCTGAATTCAGGCCAGATGTTAAACAGGTTGATGCGATGACGCGGCTGCGTGCAAAGGTGGCTGCCGCCGAAGGTGAACTTCCTCGTGCAGCAAAAAAGCCGACTATTGTTGAAGCTTCTATCAATGATACACCCATCTACAGTATTCGCCTGTCGGGTGATATTGATCTAGCGGTTGTAGCTGGTGTTGCTGAGGATTTAAAGCGAGAGCTTGAGCGAACTTCTGGGGTCAATAAAGTCTCAGTCTCGGGGGAGCGTGATGAGGTTATTCAAATTCGGCTATTAGGGGCACGATTAGCTGCCTATGGAATTTCGCCAAACACGCTTCGTCAGGTGCTGGATCAAGCTAGTCTCGATTTGCCTTTAGGAGATTTTGATGGTGAAGAAATCGGTGCTGGTTTTCGATTTCTAGGGCGATTTCGTGATGTAGAAGACATCCGCAACTTGCCTGTTGGTAATGCACAAAGTGGGCGAACTATTTTGTTGAGTGAGCTTGCAGAGATTAAACGTGGGCCTGAGCAGGAGCACAGCCGCACTTTTTTCGCAACGAGCGGTGGTGAGTTTCATCAGGCGATTGATATTACGCTGACTAAGCGGCCGGGCTCCGACGTGATCAAGACCATTAAGGCCATTGAACGGGTGGTCGCACGGCAACAGGCAACGGCCCGCTGGCCTACTGGATTGCAAACAACAGTGGTTGCGGATGAATCGATATATATCAATACTGACCTACGCAATATTTTTAATAACGGGTGGCAAGCCATGTTGGCTGTGTTTACCATACTACTGATTAGCCTAACTTGGCGAGAAGCGCTCGTCGCCGGCCTCGCGATCCCAATAACTTTCGCTGGTGCACTGATCATTGTGTTCGCGCTCGGTTATTCATTGAATCAAATCGTAATCATAGGCATGGTGTTGGCGCTTGGGCTATTAGTGGACGACTTCATTCTGATGATGGAAGGTATGCACGAAAATATTTATGTCCGTGGAATGCATTTCGATGAGGCAGCCATCGCTACCATCAAGACCTATGCTTTACCGTCATTAACTGGCAGTCTGACGACGATCCTTGCTATGGCACCGTTGATGGGTATAGCAGGCATTGAAGGGAAATTTATCCGGCAGATGCCGGTAACCGCTATAGCGTGTTTAGTCATGAGCTATCTTGTCTCAATATTTATTGCCGTTCCTTTGTCTCGATTTGTGCTAGAAAAGCATAAAGCGAAGAAGACCCGTATGGATAACTTTACTGAGGTTTACAGTGAAAAACTAGCCGACCTATTACGTCGGCGATTTTTATCTAGTCGCAGGAATGCGTGGGTTGCGGTTGGAGTTGCCACTAGTATCTTCGTACTAGGGTATGCTCTATTTAGTACACTACCAACCGAATTGTCGCCTAAGGGGGATGGTCGCTCTATGGGTATCACTATTGAACTCTCACCAGATGCGTCTCTCGCGACGTCCCAACGTTGCGCGGATGCTGTAGGTGAGCAGCTTGTTAACAAAGCATATATTCAAAATGTGACCAAACATGTAGGCGAAAAAAGTCCGTTTACGCTTGTCTCAACGACGGATCAATTATCGCCAACGAGCGGTAATTACCTTGTTGGATTCTCGACCACTTTTATTCTTAAAAAAGATCGAAAATTACCACTTTATAAGTATGTGCCGGAGATTCGTCAAGACGTTGAGGCTGCTATGTTAGCATGCCCAGGGGGGCAGGCATTCTTTTCGCCGCAACTTGGTGGAGCTTCGGCTGAGGATCCCATTCAGATCGAAATTATTGGTGAGGACATGACAATACTGAGACAGTTAGCACAATCAGTTGCCGCTGAACTTCGAACTATTCTGGGCACTTCCGATGTTCGCGATAATTACGGCGTACCAAAAATGGATCTTCGTGCCTATCCAAATCGAGAAGCATTGAATTTTTACGGGCTAACTGCAGCAGATGTTTCTGAGCAAATACGTTATATGATGAACAGTGATGAAGTAAATAAATTTGTTCGCGGTGGCGTACAAGAAGATCTACCGATTCGTATGGGCTACGCTTGGCCGAGCCGTGACGGCGCTTTGGGTGGACCAACGACCATGAGCGAGCTTTATTTGTTAAATATTATTACGCAGAGTGGTCGTGGTGTGCCATTGCCATCGGTAGTTGATTGGCGTCTAGAAGAATCCTCTTTATCAATATTGCACAAAAACGGAGAGCGAGCATTGATGGTAATGGCTAAAACTGATGGGCGCACCGCCGGCGAAATACTCGCAGATTTAAAACCACGCTTAGATAATCTTAAGCAGCATTGGCCTTCTGGCTATCGTGTAAAGATTGCTGGTGAAGCTGAAGCCAGTGAGGAAGCATTTGGTTCGGCTGGAAAAATGTTAGTTCTGGCTTTATTTTTGGTGTTTGCGCTGCTCGCACTGCAATTCGATAGCTTCAAGCAGCCATTTGTGATCATGTCAGCCATTCCACTGGCGTTAACTGGAACCTTCTTCGGTTTTTTCGTTATGCAATTGCCATTTTCCTTTATGGCAATGGTGGGTATCATTGCTTTGATTGGTATAGTCGTAAATGACACTATTATTATGATCAATACAATGAATAGTTATATTAAAAAAGGGAAAAGTGTTGTAGAGGCGGCTGCACATGGCGCAGCCGATCGTCTTCGCCCGATAGTCACTACTAGTGTAACGACTATCGTTGGTCTCATTCCTTTAGCTATCAGTCAGGAAATGTGGCTACCGCTATCAACCACTGTTATCAGCGGCTTGTTGTTTGCGACCTTTCTTGCCTTACTTATAGTGCCTTGCCTGTTCTTATTATTGACACCGGATAATATAGAACAAGAAAGTGAGGAAAATCCAATGAGTAGCAAGCTCAATGCAGATAAATAAGTGACTTCAAGTACCTTGTTTGGAGAATAATGATCTTGAGTGTCATTGCATTCGGACTCGGCGCGTGCGCCACGCCTAAATTTGGAACTGACATCATATAGCAAGCGGCAAGGGTGTCTCCACCACAGTGATTGAGCGTGTCGAGTTGAAAGATACAGCTGGCAGGGTGAGCAATCTGATGATCCGATACTCTCAGCACTGGTTCTGAAGCATAGCAATATAATCGAGAACTACAGGCCTTGGCCGCAGTAATATCAGTTAGTAATAATACTTAATTAATTTGAGGGATTAAATCTGACGCTAACTGCGTTAAAAATTTCTGATATAGAACACTAAATAACGAAATTTTTGCCTTGTTATCGACACGATTTTCTTACCTCAAAATAGATCACTTAATTAAGTGAATTGGTATAATTGCAGAGTCCAGTGTATTGTTTCGACAAGCCACTGCAGTGCTAAAACCCAAGTTGGGATTGGAAGTATTCTTAGGTCCACAGGGGCAGCAAAGTGCTGTTGTCGATTCAAGTAGAAGAACGCTTTAGGTCTTTTGGGCACTTGATTTTGGGGCGATTACGCTCACAAAGGTATACGGCACAAGCTTCTTCCTAGGCGGTGATTGCCGATTTGCGTAGTATTCACTTGCAGCAAACATTGTATCTTCTTACTTTGCCGCCATTAATGCGGATATCCAGACTTATATTATCAAGCAGTCTGGGGTAATCTTGAACGGATTGTTGACTTAGTTCGATTGCAAGTAAAAGGGGCGGTGCCTCAAAGCGTAAATAGATGTTACTAATGCACAACAACGTGCCGCGATATCTGCTTATGGTCAAGTTGCTCTGAATGCATTTAGTGATGTTGAGTCGAAACTGGTTATGTGTAGGTAAACAAGAGATACAGCTAATAAAAGTGTTAAATACTGTGGAAGAAGCCCTTGCATTGCTCAGTTTAGATTTGACGAAGGAGATATCGATCTCTTCGACGCTTTAACCTGAACTCTGAATAATAAATCTATCTCAAGCAGTTATTTTCAGCGGTAACTGCGTTGAATTTACTTGCAATAGGCCCGCTATTGACACGTAAATTCGCCTTGTTTTCACTAAAAATCTCTTAACTAGAGTTCAGATTAACGACTATACCGTAAAGTTATTTATTTTAGCTATTTTTTTGGGTGGTAATTGACTTTTTTAAAAGCATCGTAAACAGCTAAGTGTAGAGTTTCGGTATAATCTAGGTTTTCAAAATACTTAAATTGCACTTGGCTTTTTTTGTTAAGAATAGGCGCTATTTTTTTGTGTAATTGTCTTGCTAGACCTTCCATTAGTTCGCCTTCTTTACCAACGCCAATATAAACCGATTGTGGAAAAGTTTTTGGTTCAAAAGGGCCGTTTAGTAACTCATTATCGGCCCACCATAAGCTTGGACTAATTATTACGTAATGATTAAACATAGCTGTATGATTAAATAAAATATCGGTGGCAAATAGCCCGCCGAGCGACTGACCAATTAAAGTATTCGTTGAGTTTGTGCGGTATGTTTTATTAATTAGCGGGCGTAGTTCATCGTTTATAAAATGAATAAACTTTTTTGAGCCGCCATGCGTTGGTAAATCTTTTATATCAAGCGGGTGACTACTTGCTGACGTTAAATCGTGTTTACGATCTATATTCGCAATACCCACAACAATGCTTTCAGGCATGTGATTTATCGACGAAAAAGAGGCAAATTGTACAAGCCCTGCAATATGGATAAAGTCTTCATCTTTTGAGCCATCAAGCAAGTAAATAACGGGGTAATGTTTTTCTGTATTCTGTTGGTAACTATTTGGCAGGTACACGTTTATAATGCGTTGCTGGCTAAGTGTTGTTGAATTAAGTGTCAGGATTTCGCCAATGCTAAAAGGCTCAATTTTAACCTTTTCTGCGTAGCTAAAAGCGCTAATGGTTAAACATATTATTGCAAATAAACTTAGAGTTTTATTTTTCATAGGGCTGCCTTTAGTTATTATTGTTAAAGTTTAGACTTCTTTTCCGCCATGTTTTTCTGCTAAGTCGTCAAGTTCAGCTGAAGTGTAATCAAATCCGCCTTCATCAGACTTATAAGTTACTTTAACACTATCCCCACCATTAAATAAGCGAGTTTTTACCTCGTTTACTGGCCAATTTTTTAGCATATGCACAAATCGGTTAGCAATTTGTGATGATTCAAAACGATAGCTAATTTCTGTTTTCATAAATAATAAAGCTCTGACTATTTTTACCCCCGCAGTGTGTGCATTTTATAGAGATAGTCAAGTTTCAATGGTAAAACAGGCATTGATCAGACCCCTAGGCAACTTTTTGGATTTTATATAAATTCAACGCATGTCCACCAATGAGCCTTATTATTTTTTCCCTGAACTCATCAAAACCATCCAAGCTGATTTTGTCGCCTTGCTGGAGTAGATTAATTCCCTCAAAACACTGAAAGACCCAACGTAATGTTGGGTTAGATATTTCTTTATTGATTTGATTCGCGATCGTGGCTTTTTCTTTTTTCATATTCGCTCTCATTCGTCTTTGCGCAATTGAATAAACTAACAATGAAAGTGTCATCACCATCAACAGAGCATCTATTCTACTTGGCTTTTTGATAAATAATGATGAAACAAAAAACAAGGGGTCTTTTAAAAACCTAAACCCTTTTTCTACTTCAGATTGTGCTTTGTAATGCTTAAGTAAACCTACTGGTGAAAGGGCTTCTTTATCAATATTCGTTGCTAATACGAAGCATGACTTTTGTTCTACAATCTGTTTTATTGCGGTTTCGTTTTCTTCAATTTCTGCCGTGATTTGCCATTCAATATTTTTTACTGGCGCATCTTTTTTAGGTCGCCCTTTACCTTCATAGACTTTATGCTTAATAAATTGCTGAGTCGCTATTTGATGATGCTTCATCTTTTTCGCTAATTTATCTAATGCGCGTTGTGCGTCAGTTTGACAAGCGAAACGTTGAGCTTGTAAATGGAAGAGGTCTTTTTTGATGCCTGTGTGTGCTCGCTCAACTTGTCGAACAATGCTTTTTTGTGCTCGGCTATTAGCTGCTTTTGAATAAATAATCATCCATCTTTGCTCTATCCCCATATGATCAACCTCTTCAATAACATATTGATAATTATCATCAATATTAACCCATTGGTTGGCTGCTATGGCTGTACTTATAGAGGATTTTTCAAGAGAAATTGTTGAAGGTACTAGCGTGAGAAATTGAATTTTGGTTAAAAACTCAGCATTACTTTTATGATAAAGTTTACAGTCTGCCACAAGGTATTTAGGAGCTTGGCTTTTTGTGAACTCATCAACAAGCGCCTTACTTCGCGCTTTAAAAATAGCGGTGTCTGCGCTGTTACCATCCCAGTTTTTACATGCAAGCGGGATCCCACCATCTTGGCTAACAATGATTTCTTGTACGACTTGTTTTAAATCAGGACGGTGAGCCTTGCTATAGCCATGAGTAATTTTAATGACATTTTCATCACTATCTCCATCATCAAAAGCATATTCACCTGTCAGTGAATGACTCGTTGTATCAAGTGATTCAAAGGTTTTATCAACTTGCTCTATTTCACATGCTTGTCCGGAGACTAATGAAAATAAGCTTTCACAGCCAAACTCGAAGCATTGATCGAGAGTTCTACCAAGTTTGTGACGATTAAAATGTGATGCTTGAACCCCTTCACGAAATAAATGTTCAAGAGGCAAGTTAGTAAAAAATTGAGGGCTGAGTGATAAAGGTCGATTGGCAAAACCGAGTCCATTCATGATCATGCCTTTTACAGCTTCACCGGGGGTGATTTCTTGTTTATCGTCTTGAGGTAAGTATTGATCTAAAAGGCTGACAATTTTTAAGTCTTCTATAATACCTGAAACAATACCGTGATGGTCTAACCGTTTGATTTTTAGATTCATATACACCTCAAAGTTGAGATGTTATTTTATCAAATTAAAGAGAATTAAGCGTTTAAATTAAATCGAAATTTTTGAAATTGGTCTGATCAATGTCTGGTAAAAATAAAGGGCTAAATTGTAAGTTTTACAGTTTAGTCACTATGTGGCGCACTCTGAACTTGTAGGTGTTTCTTCAAACTTATATCATTTTGATCACACAACATTGGACTTTTTTGTGTAATTAGTCGCTAATAGTAATCTAAAAATATTTATTAACAGTATTAAACTGTTTAAAAATAACAATCACACAGTAGCGGAGCAATTTGATGAAAATATTAGTAAGTTTGGTGAGCTTAATCGCCTTTTTATTGGTTGTACTACCAGGCCCTTTATATAAGTTTGGTATTGTAGAACTAGGAACTGCATTTACAGGTTTTCGGTTTGCTGTTTATGCCGGTGGCGCTGCGCTTGCGCTGCTTTTACTGCAAGTTATATTTATGCGTAAAACAGTAACATTTGGTAGTACAGCGATTGCGGTTGTATTTTCGGCGATTGCCATTGCTATGCCTTTAAATATGATGAGTACAGCTAAAAGCGTACCGCCAATACATGACATTTCTACCGACTTAGTTAATCCGCCTAAGTTTGTTGCTATTGTACCACTTCGTGCTGATGCACCAAACCCAGTGGCTTATGCGGGTGAAGAAACCGCAAATCAACAACGTAAAGCTTACCCTGAACTAGCTACATTAAACTTTGTTCAATCAAAAGCTGATTTAATCGTAGCTACAGAGCAAGCGGTTGAAAATTTAGGTTGGGAGCTTGTTAATGTTGATGCTAGCTCAGGGCTTGTAGAGGCAACAGATACAACAACATGGTTTGGTTTTAAAGACGATGTGGTTGTGCGAGTCAATGATGAAGGTAGTCAACGCTTTGTTGATATTCGTAGTAAATCACGTGTAGGGCGAAGTGATCTCGGAAAAAATGCACAGCGTATTCATACACTAATTAACGAGATAAATGCAGAGCTAACGAAGTAGCGCATTTTTAGTCAAAGTAATAAAAAGCCCGAGCAATGTTCGGGCTTTTTTATGTCTATTTTGTATTGTCAGTTTCTATTCACAGCGGATGTAGCATACTGTTGATGATTTAAATTTTTAACAACTATGGAGTTATTATGAAAACAGTAGGATATGCAGCAAAAAGCCAAGGTTCTGAACTCACAGAGTTTTCTTTTGAGCGCCGCGATTTACGAAATAACGATGTAGAAATTGAAATTTTATACTGTGGCGTATGCCATTCAGACTTACACGCCGTCCGAAATGATTGGGGTGGCAGTGATTATCCGTTAGTTCCTGGACATGAAATTGTAGGCAAAGTACTGTCGGTAGGTAACGACGTAAAAAAATATAAGCAAGGCGACACGGTTGCTGTTGGTTGTATGGTTGATTCGTGTAAAAGCTGCGATCAGTGTGATAACGACGAAGAGCAGTTTTGCCGAGAGGGCATGGTAGGTACTTATGCAGGTAAAGACAGAGTCAATGGCGACATGACTCAAGGCGGTTACTCAAAACACGTGGTTGTACGGGAAGAGTTTGTACTTTCGGTACCACAAAACCTAGATCTTTCACGCGTTGCACCGCTACTGTGCGCAGGTATTACAACGTACTCTCCACTTCATAAATGGGGTGTAAAAAAAGGTAGTCGAGTTGCTGTTGTAGGTCTGGGTGGACTTGGTCATATGGCTGTTAAAAATGCAGTTGCTATGGGGGCAACGGTTACAGTTGTCGGTCGTAGTGAGTCTAAAAAAGAAGACGCAGTGAAATTAGGTGCAGACCATTACTTAGTATCATCAAATGACGATGAAATGAAAGGGGCGCAATCTGCTTTTGACGTTATTATCGATACCGTGCCCGTAAAGCATGATTTGTCTATTTATACACCGCTACTTGATGTTGATGGTACTTTAGTTATCGTTGGCCAAGTGGGTCCTGTGGATGAAGTAAATACGGTCCCCCTATTAATGGGACGTCGCCGAATTGCAGGATCGTTGATTGGTGGTATAGCAGAAACGCAGCAAATGCTCGATTTCTGTGGCGAGAACAACGTACTCCCAGAGTGTGAAATGATCAACATTGATGAAATTAACACCGCGTACGAACGCATGGAAAAGTCAGACGTTCGATACCGTTTTGTCATTGATATGGCGTCGTTAAGTGATTAAAACTGATAAAGTGCGACAATTTGTCGCGCTTTTGCTTTAACCGTACGTACTATAATTTATGCCAATTATTACAGTGGCATAAATTAAAATGGTTTATAAAAGAAAAATTAAAAAAACATATTTACTAACTCCCCTCGCACTTCTAATTAGCGGTGTGTTATCACCCACAGTATTTGCCGACGACACGTTGTTGGAAGTAATTGAAGTACACGGTCATGTGCAAAATAAACATTTAGCGCTTGGCTCGTCAGAATCACTATTAAGTGATTTAGGTGTGGATTTTTCAGCGGCAGGTGGGGTGTCAAATTTACCCATTTTAAACGGTTTAATGGGCGATAGAATAAAAGTGCGTGTTGATGGCGCTGATGTAACCGCTGCGTGTGCTAACCATATGAATCCACCCCTTTCTTATATTTCTGCAAATCAAATTACCGCTTACAACGTCGTTGCGGGTATATCGCCAGTGAGTGCTGGTGGCGATAATATTGCAGGTGTAATAAGCGTAAATTCTATTTCTGCGCAGTATAACGAAAATAACGGCCTTAGTTGGCATTCAGGTTATGTGTCGGCGCAGTACAACAGCTTGGGTAATGGCCGTAAATTGGGTATGGGAGCGCGTGTTGCCAGTGATACTGTTAGCTTTAATTATCAAGGTGCTTTTAGTGACGCGAAAAGCTACGACGATGGTAATGGCGATTTAGTGTTCGATACATTATATCGCGTACAAAACCACAATTTAACTGCGGCAATACGTGATGAAAAACAACAGTTTGTACTTAAGCTAAGTCATCAAAAAATCCCGTATCAGGGATTTGTAAATCAATATATGGATATGACCGATAACACCAGTTACGGTGCTATAGCTCAATATAAACGCTCTTTTGAAAACAGTGAGCTTGAAGCACAGTTAAATTGGCACAGCGTAAAGCACGAAATGGGATTTTTCAGTGCAGAAAAAACAGGCATGATGCCAATGAAAACCGATGCCCAAGATATAAGCTCGCAACTAAAGTGGCGCATTGCGCTTGATCAAAACAGCAGTATTTTACTCGGTCAAGAATATTATCATTACAGTATTAATGATTGGTGGCCAGCTGTTGAAGGGTCAATGATGATGGGGCCAAACGAGTACGTAAATATAAATAATGGCAAACGCGAGCGTATTGCTGTATTTGCTGAATATGAGAGTCAGTTAAACAAACAATGGTGGCTAAACACTGGTGTACGAATTGAAAATATAAGCACAAATGCAGGTGAAGTGCAGGGATACAACAATGGCATGCCTATGATGAATATGGGCACAATGAACTCTATGCCTATGCAGCCAAATAATGCCACTGCAGCTATTGAGTTTAATGCCAGTGATAGAGCTAAAACAGATACGGTCGTTGATGTTAGCTTATTGCTTAATTATCAAATAACAAATAATGATGAGCTTCAGTTTGGTCTTGCTCGTAAAAATAGAGCGCCCAATTTGTACGAGCGATACAGTTGGGGAGTAAGCAACATGGCGACCACTATGATTGGTTGGTACGGTGATGCAAATGGTTATATTGGCGATCCTAACTTAGCTGTTGAAACGGCGCATACATTTAGTTCGACGTATATTAAATCGGCAAAAGAAGATGACTGGCGTATTAGTGCTAATGTTTGGTATACCAATATTACAGATTATATTGACGCTGATATTATTAGGCCCTTCAATCGCTTTGGTTTAGAGGACACTACACGTAATGTGCTCAAATTTACCAATGTAGATGCCACTTTATATGGCGTTAAATTAGACTTAACCGCTAACATTTATAAATCTAAGCAGTTAGGTAACTGGCAATTAAAAGCGAAAGTTACCAATACCAGAGGCAATCGCGACGATACTAACCAGCCGCTTTATCAAATAAAACCACTGCAAACCGAGTTTGCTATTAACCAGCAACTAGGGCGCTTTGAAAATACATTATCGTGGCAATGGGTTGATACTAAAACGCGTATAGATAATAACCGCTTTGAGAACCAAACAAGCAGTTACAGTTTAGTAAATTTGAATTCAAAAGCATCGTGGGGGAATTTAACGCTCAGCGCAGAAGTTACAAACTTATTTGATGAATACTATCAATTACCGCTTGGCGGAGTGAGTATTGCTCAGATTAAACAGGGAAGTAGTAATCGTTTTGAGCAACTCGCAGGGCAGGGGCGTTCATTTAATATGGGCGTAAGCTACGTATTTTAATTGCATTATACTAATCAACAAGGGCAGGTTATTCCTGCTCTTGGCTATTTTCATCAATTATTTGCGCAGTATTATCTTGCTGCTCAAGTTTTTCTCGTTCGGCTTTTGACACATAAGCAGGTTTGTTGCTTTTGTGTAGCTTTGCGTTAGTACGCTTGTCTTTTTTTTGAAATTTAGTGACGATTTTTTTACGACGGTTCACAATTAAATGCCCTGTTAATTTTAAGTCGCGCATTATACAGCCATCCACATAAAAGCCGCTATATAAATATTAACTCAGGTAACTTGTGCGTTTACCGCAAAGTGCTATATGTAAACTCTTCCAAGCGTTATAGTTGCCGCTCTTAGTTATTAATTAAATGGGAATTGTTTTGAAAAAGTTAGCTTTAGCCAGTATTGCTTTATTTGCATTTGGCGCTCATGCGCAGTTAAATAAAAATATTGATAGCGTTGCCGATTACGCAGTAAATACCTACCAAAATGCTCAAATACACACACTAACTAACTTAGTGGCTTTTCCAACCGTTAATAAAAGCGACATTACGGCTCCTCAAAATCCCGACTTTATTGGCTTTAAAGCTCTTTTAAAAATGAAAGCGGCAGAGCTTGGCTTTGATTACCAAGATTTAGGGTACACAGTATTAATTGGTATGGGTGAGCAAAGCGAAAAAGTAACCGTAGTAACGCATGGCGATGTACAACCCGCTAATGCGAGTAAATGGAAACAAAGTCCATTTATTATTGATACATCAGAGCATGGCAAACTTGTGGGCCGTGGTACCGAAGATGATAAAGGCGCAATAGCGACAGCGCTCTACGCAATGAAAGCAATTAAAGACAAAGGTATACCGCTTAATAATCGTATTGAGTTAATGATTTATCTAGCAGAGGAGTCTGATTGGGGCCCGCTTACTGAATTTATGAAAACGTATGAGCAACCCAAATATGCAGTAACGATTGATGCATCATACCCTGTTGTTGTTGCCGAGAAAGGCTGGAGCTTAATTGCCCCTACCTTTAATGCAACATCACCACAAGCGGGTTTATATGTAAGTAACGTAACGGGTGGTGCGTTTAGAAGCCAAATTCCAGAAGACGCAAGCTTAGTACTTCATAATGCAGATACTGCACTTATTAATACATTAAAAGCCAAAGCCAAAGCATTAAATAAAGTTGAGTTTAACTTTACTAAGCAAAATGATGGCTTAGCAATAAGTGTTAAAGGGATGTCGGCGCATTCATCAGAGCCCGAGTCTGGTATAAATGCCATTGCTTATTTAGCCGAATTATTTAAAGGTATCGAGCTTGAAAATAACAGCGATGGGGAGCTAATCGACTTTGTAAACCAGTTAATTGGTTTAGATCTTCACGGTAAGCAATTTGGTGATATAGCGTATAAGCATGATTTTATGGGCCCGATGACTGTGGCTCCTACTGTTATTGAGCGCGATGGCAATGCGCTAACACTCGCTGTGAACGCACGTCGCCCGATGGGTAAAGATGAAGCCGTATTACAAAAGCAGATTGATGATGCACTTGCTAGTTGGCAAGCGGCTAATAGCATCACGCTTGCAAATATAGAAACGACTATTGGTACACCTATGCTGCTAGATAGTGCGCCGCATGCACAAAAGTTGCTTGATATATTCAAGCACTTTACAGGCGACGAAAAAGCTGATTTTGTATCAATTGGCGGCGGCACTAATGCCAAACTTTTTGATAATGCAGTATCGTTTGGCCCTTCTATGCCTGGTAAACGTTACACGGGCCACTCAGAACATGAATTTATTACCCTTGAGCAATTAGAGCTTAACTTACGTATGTATACAGCGATGATGATAGAGCTAGGTAATATGTAACTTGTAACCTGAACTCTGGATAATAGATCTATCTTAAACAGCTATTTTCAGCGTTAACTGCGTTGAATCTATTTGTAATAGGCCCGCTATTGACGTGTAAATTCCTTAACCAGAATTCAGGTTATGTAATTTATTTAAAATGAACTTAAAAAAGCTCAGCATATTTAATATGTTGGGCTTTTTTCTAATTAGGGCGTGCTGATTTTTAGGGATTGAAATTTGTTCAATCTAGGGGGGGGAATCACGGCGAGAGATTTGTAACCTAGTGGGCTCGGTCACTACTCCTGCGTTACTCTAATGACTTCCATCCCTGTAAGGGGAGTATAAAAATCAAGCAAGGCTTCCGCATTGAACCTGTGTACTTTATGCGTCTGCAAATAAGTAACCAAAGCCCAGTGAGTAGTCGCTAGCTTCGCTTAAACCTGCAATTTCAAGCGTTGAAAATACATTACCGTAAAAGCCTTCACCAAAAATACCATTACTATTTGAAAAACTATCGTTAGCATAGTTGATAGCTATCGGTATCAAGGTAGCCAAAATCATCCCACACACCTGAATGCTCTTGTAGCGAAAAATAATAGCGGCTTGCGACTGTATACGCTTCGCTTTCATAGTTTCGCGATTCATTATTAACTTTTGAATAGTTAATAGCGTTAAATCATTGTTTTTATGATTATATTTCGGCATGTGAAGAGGGTGTGCAGCTAAGTGTAAGTAAATAAAGTAGTATTAAAACGCGCCTAAATATCCTTTTTATTATTAAGTAAATTGAGTGTATTAACCTTGTTTCTGTAAAGGGTATTGTATTTGAGGCGCTCTGTGTGGCAATTGAATTATTGTAATAAAGCGTTTATTTATTACATTTATCATACAGTAAATTAACTTTCTGAGTGGGTGTTTACAATTGTTTATATAAACAATTGTGATTTACTACAAAATACTTAACAAATTTACTGCAAAGTGGTAAAACTTTAACTGCATTAATACAAACGGATAGCGGTAATATGGACTTTTTAAATTTAGCTCTTACTTTTCCTACCATTATTTTCACGGCTCTACTTTTGGTTGTTATCTTATTTTGGATTATTACGTTACTGGGTTTTGCTGATATTGATATGTTTGAATCTGATTTAGACATTGAAGCGGATTCATCTAACACAAGTGGCACCCACTCATTCTTAAATCTTGGTTTTGGTGGCATACCTATTACTGTTTCAATAACTCTAGTGATTATGCTTAGCTGGCTAATAAGTATCTATGCACATAAGTTTTTTGCTTACTTACTTGGCGATGGGATTTTGTTTTATTTATTAGGCTTAGTGATGCTGGTAATTAGCGTCGTTATTGCCCTACCTGTAGCGGTAATTATCTCAAAACCATTGCAACGTTTTTTTTCAAGTGTAGAAACATCCCGTAGCAGTGATCTGCTAGGCCTTGAGTGTGTTGTAGTAACAGGCAAAGTTACCCCAACATTTGGCCAAGCCCGAATTAATTTTCAAGGCACTGAGCAGTTAATCGAGATAAGAGCGCATGACAACCAACTATTTAGCTCAGGCGATACGGTTGTATTACTTGAGCATTTAAAAGACCAGCATTGCTATATTATTGCCGCTAAACCGTGGTAACAAAAACATAATTTTGCTGTAAATAACACATAATAAATCGATAATTACGTTAGGACATAACATGGAATTTTTAGATAACTTACTGCCTATATTCACGTTTGTAGGTATAGCGATAGCGGTCATTTTTGCTATTTTGTTAATTGTTGGCAAGTTTTATCGCAAAGTTGAGCAAGGCCAAGCACTCATTATAAATAAAATGAAAAGCGAACCTGATGTAACAACAACAGGGGGAATTGTTTACCCTGTTATCCATAAAATGGAAATCATGGATATTTCAACTAAGCGCATGGTACTAGAGCGAAAAGATAAAGGAGGATTGATTTGTAAAGATAATATACGTGCCGACATCGCCATCACTTTTTATATTCGCGTTAATGAAAACAAAGACGATATTTTACGTGTTGCAAAACAAGTAGGTTGTGCACGTGCCTCTGAACACGACACTCTACAAGAGTTATTTGAAGCAAAGTTTTCAGAAGCCCTTAAAACCGTTGGTAAGCGCATGGATTTTGTTGAGCTTTTTACTCACCGAAATGAGTTCAGAGACAATATTAAAGAAGTGATAGGTCAAGATTTATCAGGCTATACCCTGGAAGATGTGGCAATAGATTATTTAGAGCAAACTTCAATTGAAAGATTGGATCCACAAAACATCCTTGATGCTGAAGGTATTCGCCGCATTACCGAAATGACAGCCACACAAAATGTATTAACTAACCAGTTAAAATGTGATGAACGAGCTAAAGTAGAAATTCAAAATCAAGAAGCGACTGAAAAGTCACTTGAAATAGAGCGTCAAAAACAAGATGCAATGTCACGTCAAGTACGTGAAATAGAAACTGTAAAAGCGCGTGAGTACGCCGAAGCTGAAAAAGTACGTCACGAAGAACGCCTAAAATCAGAGCAGGCGCGTATCCAATCAGAAGAAGCGATTGGTATTAGTGAACAAAATAAGCAGCGAGAACTAGATATTGCTGAGCAAAACCGATTACGTGTTTTAGGTATTGAAGAAGAAAAAGTATTACGCTCTCGTGAAATAGAAGTGATAGAGCGAGAAAGAGAAACTGAAATTTTACGAATCAACAAAGAAAAGGCTCTTGAAGTAGAGCGCAAAGAAATTGCTGATGTTGTGCGTGACCGCGTGATTGTTGAAAAATCAGTAGCTGAAGAAAAAGAACGTATTAAAGACGTACAGGTATTAGCTGGTGCTGAACGTGAAAAAGACGCGATTATTATCCGTGCAAAAGCTGAGGCTGAAGAAGCCTTTGTAAAAGATATTGAATCAGCTAAAGCACATGAACAAGCTGCAGAATACAAAGCGCGCGAGCTAGAAACAATGGCTAATGCAGAGCTTCGTATTGCAAATCAACAGGCCGAATCGAAGAAAATACTTGCTCAAGCTAGACAAGTAGAAACGGCAGCCCAAGGACTTGCTGAAGCCGACATTATAACAGCCAAAGCACAGGCAAACGCAATGCAAGGTGAAGTTGACGCTAAAGTACTTCGCCAAAAGTTAGAAGCTCAAGCGCAAGGTAACCGTGAAATTGGCTTATCTCAAGCGCAAGTACAAACAGCAATGGCTGATGCGAATGAAAAACAAGGTGAAGTTGAAGCCATTAACCTTGAACGTAAAATGCGAGCAGAAGCTAAAGGTCTTGAAGAAAAATTACAGGCGCTTAATGCAATGGATCAAGATGCACGTGACTACGAAAGCTTTACGCTGCAGCTTAATCAGCAAAAAGAATTAGTTATGGCAAAAATAGCAGCGAGTAAAGATATTGCAGAGCATCAAGCTCATGTTATGAGTAAAGCGTTGGGCGAAGCCGATATTAATATTATGGGCGGCGATGGTCAGTTCTTTAATCAGTTTATGAGTGCAATTAGCCTAGGTAAATCTATCGATGGTTTAGTTGATGAAAGTAAAATAGTACAAACCGTATTTAAAGATCACCTAAATGGTGACCGTAATTTAATTGAAGACTTAAAAGGTGTATTAGCGGGGGCAAATGGCTCAGCTGAAACCATGAAAAACTTTAATATGAGTAAGCTATTAAAGCAATTAAGTAACACAACTGCTGCAGAAAAAAGCCAATTACTAAGTATGCTTGGGGGGAATATGAATAGCGTGCTGGATGAGAAAATAAAACTCGACCCACAGGACTAAATCCCTCTGAATTTATAGCCGTAATAAATTGTTTTTACGGCTTTTTTGATCACACATATTAAAGTAATACAGCTGCAGGAAAGGTTACATGACGGACTCAACACAACATGCTTTAGAGCAGGGATCTTACGACTTAATTAAACGCCGTTTAAATAACTTTGGCGCAACGTTAAAAACACAAACCGATACCGTAAACAGCCAACGTATTAGCGAATTTGGTAGTACAGAATTAAAAGTAAAAGGGCGTGTTCGTGCACGCACCGAGCAAAATTGTACGCCACGGGATATTATTATTGTGGGTGACAAAGTTATTTTTGCTTACAACGTGTTTTTAGGCCTAAAAAAAGAAACCTCGATTGAAGATGTGTTTAGTGTGCAAAAGCTGGTTCAGCAAGATGACCACTTTGAAATTGAGCCTTATCCTGAGTCTACATTATTTTTAACTGATACCCGCTTTATTCGTGATTTTGAAGAGTTATACACTTACTACAAACAAACTCGTTTGCAGCACTTATATCAACAAAATGGTAAATTATTTGCGCTATTTCAGATAGGCGAAAAGCTCTCGGATGTACGTGTTTTTAGATGGGAAATACACCCAGATAACACCATAAATTACATCGATAATCGGGGTGAGCGAGATATAAAACACGCTCACGATTATGATTTTGAATGGCAGAAAACAGACCGCAGTGATCACGTTGAAGGGCGTCACGGACACATTAATATTGTCGATAAAGTGTTTGTTGAAACCATTGGTGGCACGCTAACAATAAAAATAGAAAATAGCACTGAAACAGGTGAAGGCATTCACGAAGAGCCCGTTGAAGATAAAAACCAGTCCCTTGCCGATAGTGAGGTTGAGTATGCCCAAGTAGGTGATTTGATCCTGCTAAAAATACTTCCTTATAGAGAAAAACAGTGGCGTTACTTTATTTATAACAGCCGCACACAACAAGTTATGCGCCAAGATGCCATTGGTAGCGCTTGTGTAACCTTACCAGAAGATCACGGTATTATTTTTCCTGGTGGTTATTATTTACAATCGGGTCAAGCTCGCTCGTTTGAAGAACAGATTGATGAGCTAGAGTTTCATAGGCAAATAAAGTCACCCAATGGTGAAGATGTACTGTATGTTTTTTATGAGCCAAGCGAAGGCCGCTATGCTTTATTTGCCTACAATATTATTGATAAAAACCTACAGAACCCAATTTACTGCCATGGTTATGGCATTTATAACGATGGTTTAACCCTTATTTTTAAAGCCGATAAAGAACAAGCCGAGCGTGTACATCCTATTCAAATTTGGCAAAGCCCCTTTGTATCTGCAGAGTTTGCAGCGAATGCCCCTGCATTGACCAGCTTTTTTGGCAAAATCGGTAACCCTGATTTAGTACGCGGCATTTCCGACCTTTACAGTGTGTGTAAGGCAATTAACGAGCAAAGTCCGAGTCTGTTTCATTACGAAGATATGATTGCGCTAAGCCGTAATATTTTTGACCGTTATCATTGGCTTAATGAAGGCGAGTTTAGCGAAATAGCACAAAGCCTGCATAGTATTTATGAGACCGCCGAGCAAGTACTTGATGAGTTTGAAAAAGTAACCGAAATACAAAATAAAGCAAAACAGGCTTTAGCTGATATAACCGCGCAATATAAAGACGTAACCCGCGAAGTTCGTCCCGATAGTTTTAAAGCGGTGCCTCAGTTTGTGAGTGCAATTGACGCGTTAAAGGTGTTAAAGGGTCAAATTATTAGCCTTGAAGACATTAAGTACATAGATGTTAACGCGCTAAATGAGTTACAAGTAGAGGTTGATGGGCACCTTAGTAACGTAAGCAAAGCGACAGCGGCCTTTTTACAGCAATCTACAGCACTTGAACCGTACCATAAAAAGCTAAAAGAGCTTGAAGAGTTAAGTGCTAAAAGTGAAAGTGTTAGCGAGCTTAAAGCTTATATCACAGAACTAGATAAGCAAAGTGTTGAACTTGATTTACTCAATCATACTATGCTTGATTTAGACATTGATGATAGCCGTGTACGAACCCAAATATTAGAAGATATTAGCGGTGTTTATGCCTTAGTTAATAGGGCCAAAGCGGGAATTGAAATTCGTCAAAAAAGTTTAGGTAGTGTTGAAGCAAAGGCTGAATTTGCAGCACGCTTTAAACTGTTTTCACAAAGCATTACCAACGCGCTAAATAACGCCAAAACTCCTGAAGCGTGTGATGAGCAACTGTCTCGCTTGCTTATTCAACTTGAAGAACTTGAGTCGCAATTTAGTGATTTTGACGAATATCTTAGCGAAATTATAGCTAAGCGCGATGATGTTTATGAAAGCTTTGAAGCGCATAAACAAAGTTTAATTGATGCCCGTCAACGCCGAGCCCTTAATCTGGCTAATGCTGCAGAGCGGATACTGCAAGGTGTTAATCGTCGAGCGCAAAGCTTTAGTGAATTAGATGCGTTAAATACCTACTTTGCAGCCGATCCGATGATCAGCAAACTGCGAGCTCTCACTCAAGAGTTAAAGGATATTGGTGATGAAATACGCGCAGATGATATTCAATCAAAGCTCAAGGCAAGCAAAGATCAGGGCATTCGTTCACTGCGCGACAAGCAAGATATATTTACAGATGGCGGTAACACAGTCAGCATCGGTAAGCATGCATTTAGCGTTAATAAGCAGCTTTTAGATTTAACATTACTGCCGCGCGATGAGCAGTTAATGCTGCATTTAACAGGGACCGATTATTTTGAGCCAATAACCGATGAGGCAAGTGTTAAAACCTTAGCGCAAAGCCGCCATTTATGGCAGCAAGTATTGGTTTCTGAAAATACGGATATTTACCGTGGTGAATACCTTGCAGCGCAAATTTTATTAGCATGCGAAAATAGTGAACACCCACTTACTTTTGCAAAGCTACAGCAAGCAAAAAACGAAAATACATTATTAAACACAGTGCAAAAATTTGCAGAGCCCCGTTATCAAGAAGGCTACGAAAAAGGCATACATGATCACGATGCAACGGCAATTATTGACTCATTACTTAATCAAAAAAATACCCTTGATTTACTTATTTATCCTGTAAGTTGCAGAGTTGCAGCCCAACTTTATAGCGCTCAGCTATCGTCAGAGCAGTTATCTACTTTTTATTACCAAGCAAAAAACGCACTGTTAATGGAACAGCATTTTGGTGCAATTAGTTTTACTACATCTTTAAGCACCCAGCTTGGCGACTTTATTGCTGAGTTTTTAAAATCAATCCCTAAGCTATGTAAGCACTTTAGTGATTTATCAAGTGAGTTAAGCGCCGCCTATTTAGTTAAACAACTCGCACAACAAAGCAGTGCTGATGAGCATCTATTTATTATTTCACAGCAAGCAAAAAATCTTGCTGTGCAGTTTACCAGTGATGCAAATAGCAAAGGCTATAACAGCGAGCTAACAAAGGCTAACACCACAATAAACAGCACAGATGAGTGCGCATTACTTTATTTAAGCTGGCTGAATGCGTACAGCCTTCAGCACAGTAAAATAAGCACAGTAGTGCAAGCCGAAGCTGCTAATTACTTACATTTAAGCGCAACAACATCTTTTAAATATCGAGTATTAGATGTCACCCCTGATAACCTTGTAACAGGATTAATGGGCCAGCATAAACAAATTCAAGATCAAATATTACATGTTGATTACGCTGCATTTTACGCGCGTACCCGTGCGTATATTACACAGCAAGTACCTGCATTTGAGCAGTATCATACTTTACGTAGCGAAATTTTAGCACAGCAAAAAGAGCGTCTGCAGTTAGACGAATTTAAAGCACGCCCTTTAAGCTCATTTGTGCGAAATCAACTTATTAATAAAGTGTACTTTCCAATTATTGGCGATAACTTAGCCAAGCAAATTGGTTCTGCCGGAAAGAATAAGCGCACCGATTTAATGGGTATGCTATTGCTTATATCGCCCCCAGGCTATGGTAAAACTACCTTAGTTGAGTACGTTGCTAACCGCTTAGGTTTAACCTTTGTAAAAGTGAACTGCCCATCAATTGGGCACGATCAGGTATCCCTCGATCCTGCTCAAGCAATCAATGCAACGGCCGAAAAAGAGATTGCTAAAATTAATCAAAGTTTTGAAATGGGCAATAACGTCATGCTTTATTTAGACGACATTCAGCATACTAATCCTGAGTTTTTACAAAAGTTTATTTCATTATGTGACGGCTCTCGCCGAATTGACGGTGTTTGGAATGGTAAAAGCAAAACGTATGATTTACGTGGTAAAAAGTTTGCTGTTGTAATGGCTGGTAATCCTTACACTGAATCTGGAGAGAGTTTTAAAATACCTGATATGCTTGCTAACCGTGCTGATATTTATAATTTAGGTGACACGCTAGCGGGATGCGAGAAAGAGTTTGCAATGAGCTTTATTGAAAATGCTCTAACATCAAACACAGCACTTGCGCCGCTTGCAAATAGAAATATGGATGATTTATATAAATTTGTACGTATGTGCGAAGGCGAAGATATTCCATTAAACGAGCTTGAATACGGTTACTCACAAGCGGAAGCGAATGAGATAAAAGCGGTTATTAGTAAATTAATCACCATTAGAGATACTGTTTTAAAGGTAAATGCCCAATATATTGCCTCAGCAGCCCAAGATAACAATTACCGTACAGAGCCTGCCTTTAAGCTGCAAGGTAGTTACCGGAATATGAATAAAATGGCTGAAAAAGTGGTTGCAGCCATGAATGACGAAGAGCTAGAGAACTTAATTTGTGATCATTACCGTGGTGAAGCGCAAACACTGAGTAAAGGTTCAGAAGAAAACCTCCTTAAACTTGGTGAACTACGCGGTACTGTAACAGCGCAAGAACAAGCGCGGTTTGACAAAATTAAAAGTGATTTTGTAAGGCTAAATAAGCTCGATGGTGCAGGTAGCCCTGTGATGATGGCTGTTGAGCAAATGGGTTATTTACATGAGTCGTTAGAAGGCATTGCGAATAAATTAAGTAAGGGCAATTTAAGCTACGATTACAGTGAGTCGCTTGGCGCTATGAGTGAAAACCTCACTCATTTAGATAGCCATAATGGTTTAAATGCCCTCAACGAAACACTCAGTAATGGCTTCAATCATACGCCAGATAAAAATAGTTTTGCTCAACTAATTGAGGTTATTGAAAAGAGTAGTCATCAATCTCAATTGAGTGAACTTAATCAAACACTATGTGCTAACAACGCGAATCAAGCTATTGCGATGCTTGGTCAGCAATTAAATGAGCTGATTGCGCTAAACGATAATAAAGCTCAAATGAAAGCCTTAGTTCAGGCAATTACCGATAATAATGTGCAGCAACAATTAACTAAGTTAGTACAAGCGTGGTCTGGTAAGCAATAAGTACAGGCTGGACTATATTCGTTAAGCAAACGGTTAATACCACACTATAGTAAAGTGGTATTAACCAAGTATACGTTTTCATAGTTAAGAGGCGTTACTGGTGGCGTTAAAAATTGAGATTTACATCAGGTAGGCTCTCAAAGCTTGGTTTTGCAAACAAATAGCCTTGCATAAGCTCAACACCTGCGTGTTTTAGCCATGTATATTCTTCTACTGTTTCTATTCCTTCAGCAAGTGCTGTTATGTTTAAGTCGCGAAACATATTTAAGCAATGGGTGACTATAAATTGGCGTTTTTTGTCGTTGTTAATATTGCGTATAAGCGCCATATCTAATTTAATAATATCTGTTTGAAAGTCAGCTAGTAGGTTTAATCCAGAGTAACCTGCGCCAAAATCATCGGTTGCCGTTTTAAAGCCAAGTGATTGGTAGTAATCAACAACGCGTTTTATGTGTGCAGTATCTTCTACTTTTTCCACCTCGGTAAATTCAAACATGATGTTTTTTATAGGAAAGTTATATTTTTTAGCCGCTTCTAAGGTGGTGCGTATGCATCGCTCGGGTTTATAAATAGCGTTTGGTAAAAAGTTAATACTCAACATAGACTTTACCCCCAATTTTGCGGCAAGCTCAATGGCTTTAATGCGGCACAGTTGATCAAACGCATAACGATTATCTTCGTTTACTTTAGAAATTATAGAGTAGGCAGATTCGCCATTTAATCCTCTAACGAGGGCCTCATAACCAAAAATAAGACTAGTGTGACAGTTAATGATTGGTTGAAAAGCCATTG
Source organism: Pseudoalteromonas aliena SW19 (assembly GCF_014905615.1). Taxonomy (NCBI): domain Bacteria; kingdom Pseudomonadati; phylum Pseudomonadota; class Gammaproteobacteria; order Alteromonadales; family Pseudoalteromonadaceae; genus Pseudoalteromonas; species Pseudoalteromonas aliena. Next base: position 1,057,560 of record NZ_AQGU01000025.1, on the reverse strand, counting down.
AAAAATCAAACTTGAGCTTTTTTGTTTCAGCACAGTTACTGCATGTGACTTTTTCACAATATTTTGATTTTTCATTCATTTAGCTCAGCCTCTTATGTTTATTTATTTTAGGTTAGTTGATATTAGAACCTAACACAAACGAATAGGGTATTGGCTTTTATGGTAGTTAATAACGATTTAAATAATGTATGGTGGCTAATGTCATAGGATTTAATGACAGTTAGCAGGCCCTTGTCTGCCTATTAAATTTATAATAGCGCTATATGTTTAAGGAAGAACATGACTACATCACTATCATTTATAGTAAATTTAAAGCCAAGCTATTTTTCTTGGCTTTGAATTTTTACTTGTAGCCCTATGATGTTATTAAATTATATGGGTAATTTTTTTCACGGTTTTGAAATGATAAAATAGCGGTGTTTTTAATTATTCCTTGTTCAATATTAATAGCACGACGAATAGTATCGTCTTTTTGCCATTGTTCTGCACCTGCAATTATAGTGGGTAAATAAACAATAAGTGCACCAGAGATCGAGCGCGTTGCACTTTCCCATAAATAGCTAGGGGTATGATCAACTGCATAATAATCTATGGTTTTATAGTTAAACATCGGATTTTTAAACGTGGTTGGCTTTGCAAAAAAGAACCCCATACCTTCATCACAACTTACATCAATAATTAGGCTATTAGGTTTTAAACACTGGGCTTCAGACTCAATTACAAAATTAACCGGATTGGCAGTTTCTTGGTAGGTGCCATTTACAATAATGTCAGCTTCGCTAATGAGTTCAGTGAGGGGGCGCTGTGTTCCGTCGTGTTCAACTACCATCATACGGGCTTCGCCTTCGTTTCCTAGACGTACTTTAACGTAATGACAATCGAGTACTTCTTCGCGTACTTCATGATCTGGGCGTTGTATGCAAATTGTAATATCCCTAAAACCATGGGCTTTAAGGGCATAAATAGCACCACGGCTAACGGCTCCAAAACTAAAAATAATAGTCTTGCGTTGATTACCATAATGGCCATCAATCCCCTTCAGTTGTAGAGCATGCAATACGGCACAATAGCCTGCCATTTCATTGTTTTTATAAAAAGTATGGCGACCTACATTACCTTGAGGCGACCATACGAACATATCTTCAAAGGCAATTAATGTGAGCTTTCTATCTAGTGCGGCTTGGGTGATTTCTTGTTGTTGTACGCAATGAGCGTATCCCCAAATTGTGCCACCTTCTTTGAGTTCTTTTAAGTCAGCAAGGACTGGTTTTGCAATAATAGCAGTGCCTATACCAGTGAGTATTTCACTGCGCGATGCTATCCCACCGCTCAGAGCTGCAATTTCTTTATCGCTTACATTAAATGCATTCCCGTAGCCTTGCTCAAAAATCATTTTTTTTCTAAGTGCTTCTGGTATGCGAATTAAATGTTCTGGATGAATAGGGTATCGCCTTTCGTCTGTTTTACGTGACGTTCCAATTACGCCGATGGTTAATTCACTCATGCTATATCCTTGTTCAAAGTATGCTGAGTTCATAAACGAATAATGCTACTTCGCAAACAAACTGGTATTTTTTTACAGGCGCGCGAATGCCTTGGCTGTAAAAATAGTGCTTGGTAAAGGGTGTTATTTTAAGTCGCTAAATTAGAGCGATGAATTTTAAGCAGTGATGGATCAGAAAGTTAACTTATATCGAATTACAAGTTGAAAGTAGGTAATTGTAAGCAACTACTATAACAGCAATGCACAGTGCTTACTTAGGTTAAAATTATTATCGATAAATTGATTTTATATCGCCTATTTATTATTACGTTTGCAGCGCTCTGAGCAATAAATAACGTTTTCCCAATCGCGTTGCCATTTTTTACGCCATGCAAAGGGCTTGTTGCACACAGGGCAAATTTTTTTCGGTAGATTAATTTTTTTATGCACCATACTTATGAGTCCTCTTTGTTATTTTTACTAGGTATTTTGCGTTTTACGCGAGTAACTTTTTTGGTTTGGGTTACGTGTTTTTTAAGGATGACTCCTATGGCGCGTTTAACATCTGCTCGCTCGCGGTATTGCCATAAGCGTTCGCGCGCTTGCTTTGAAGCCGTGGTTAAATCAAGCATTGGCTCGGGGTAATCTTCTCCTAGCTTAAAGTCGTTAAATAGCGCTTCCATCGGGGTTTGTTGCCAAGGCTCGTGCAAATATTCAATAGGGAGCTTTTCAAGCTCGGGGCACCATTTTTTAATAAAAGTACCTGTTGGATCTTGATCTTCTGATTGTTTAATTGGGTTGTAATGCCGAATGGTATTAATCCCTGTTACCGATGCTTGCATTTGAATTTGCGGGTAGTGAATTCCTGGCTCAAAATCTAAAAAGTAATTAGCGAGAGGAAAGCTTGCTTGCTGCCAGCTTATATTTAAATGATGCGTTACAAAGCTCACAAGCATGGCGCGCATTCTAAAGTTTATATACCCAGTCGCCTTTAAGCAGCGCATGCAAGCGTCAATAATTGGAATGCCTGTTTGGCCCAGCGCCCAGCGTTGAACATCACTTTTCACGTTTTTGTCATCACGATAAGGAAATACATGATAACCAGGATTAAGGGCCAAAAATTCCATTGTGCATTCGCTTTCAAATTTTTGCATAAAGTGGCAATGCCAATGCAGGCGAGACACAAACGCTGCAAGCGGGCGTTTCCAGCCTTTTTTATTTGGATGCTTTGAATGATATTGCTCAATAGCCATTTGATACACTTGCCTGAGGCTAATATTACCCCACGCTAAATAAGGCGAAAGCCGAGAGCAATGAGTTTGGCTTAAACTTGGGCTAGATATACCCTTTTGATAACCTTTACCGCGTTCAGCAAAAAAACTATGCATGATCTCTTGGGCATGTAGCGGGCCGCCTCGTTGAAAATTATCATCGTCTTGTGTGTAAGTATTGGGTAAATCAGGTGCTTGATAGTTATTTAGCGCAATAGTCTGAATGTTTTTCCAGTTGGGTACGGCAATAGGTGATTGCATTGTTTTTTGCCAATGCTCATTCCAATTATCGCGATTTTTTTTACCGCGTATAACAGCACCTGTTTGCGACTCCAGCCAATTAATGTGATTATGTTGGCACCACGCTTTAACAACTTTATCTCGCTTAAACGTGTTGTTTAAGCCTATTTCTTGATGACTAAAAATATTAATTATTTCAAATTGCGTTTTTAATGATTCAAGTAAGTCGCTCATGTTTAAATTAAATATATAAACGCAGGTGTTAAAACGAGCTAACTGTTTATTTAATTCAACGATTGATTGGTATACAAAGCGCCAATGGCGCTCGTTGTAATGAGCATCTTCAAGTAGCAGAGGTTCAAAGTTATAAAGTAATAGCGTGGGTAGACCGTTACTAAAAGCATTTTTTAAAGGCGGGTGGTCGCGTAGGCGTAAATCGCGTTTAAACCAGACTATGTTTATTTTTATACGCATGAAATCAACATATTATTTAAAAAATGCTATTTAGGGTTTAAGTTGTACGCAGCGTAGTGATTTTCCGATTTAGTTTTCAAGATTAAAAGTGAGAAACCATGTTTTTAGATTTAACCAATAACAGTAACCACTCTGTTTACTCTTATCTAGTTGGTGGGATAAGTCCCAGACCTATTGCTTGGGTAAGTACGTTAAGTAGCGAGGGGGTTGCCAATATTGCGCCTTACTCTTTTTTTACTGTCGCCAGTTGTAACCCACCGGTGTTGAGCGTAACGCAAGTAAACCCAAGTAATAACAAAAATAAAGACACGCTAAATAATTTACTCGTTACCAAAGAGTGCGTAGTTAATATTGTTAGTCATGATCTTATTGAACAAATGAATCAAAGCGGTGCAAATTACTCAAGTGAAATAAGTGAGTTTGATGCCGCTAATATCTCTCAAACGAGTAGTCAGCTAGTTCATGCGCCAAGTGTTACCGATTCTAAAATAAAATTTGAATGCAGATTACGAGAGGTCATTACTATTTCAAAGGAACCGGGAGGAGGAAAAGTCATGCTATTAGATGTGATTGGCATTAATATAGATGATGAGGTTTTAGTCAATGGATATATAGATCCAACACGTTCAAATACAGTGGGTAAAATGGGCGGTGATTATTTTAGTACCACGAAAGACAAATTTGTGCTCAAAAGACCACTGTTTTAGTGTTTAGCAATAGAGACTGTATAGATTCTAAATTTAGTTATGTTTAATCGCTTTATGAAAAGAATGCTTTAAATATGGATTTATTTACGACTGATCTTATTTCGCCTATGTTGGCATTAGTGTTTGTTTTGTTGGCAGGTTTTACTTCATTTTTTTCTGCTGCCTTTGGTGCGGGCGGCGGGCTAATGTTACTTGTTGTGATGGCATCGTTTATGCCCATGACTTTAGTTGTTCCTATTCATGGGCTCGTGCAACTAGGGTCAAATATCAATCGCTTATTACTGAGTTTTAAACATATAGATAAAAGTATGTTTATTTATTTTACGCTTGGAGGCGCAGCTGGGGCGGTATTGTCGAGTTTTATTGTTTCAAACATTCAATTTGATGTTATGAAGTTAGTTGCAGGAGTTTTTGTCATTTATATTTTGTGGGGAAAGACTCCATTATTGCACAGCAGATCGATACTTTGGCGTTTAGCTGGTGGCTTTGCTACTACATTTATTTCGATGTTTATCGGTGCAAGTGGCCCATTAGTCGGGAGCTGCTTACACATGAGCAACTATAGTAAGATGCGTTTTACAGCCACGTTTTCAAGTATTATGTCAACTCAGCATTTATTTAAAGCTGGCATATATGGGGTCGTTGGTTTTAGCTTTTGGCAGTGGCTACCTTTAGTCGGTGCAATGGTTTTTAGTGGGGCTATAGGCACATGGCTGGGAATTCGATTATTAAACCATATACCAACAGACAAATTTAAGTGCATTTTTAAATATATTTTAACATTATTAGCATTGCAATTAGCTTGGCAGGGCTTTAAATCGTTATGTAATTAATGCTCATTCTACGAGGTAGAATGAGCATGTTTTAATAAAATCAGTTCATTAAGGCTTATTTAACAGCTGCTTTAATTGGTTTATCACCATCAAATAATTCAAAAATGCGACTGCCATTGGGACTATTTGTAGCAATATGAAGTAACGCATTAGCCACATTTTCTCGGCTAATTTTAGCTTTATCCTGATCTTGTGGGCGCTTAGTTGTTACTGTTAATGAAGCTGCATCGTTAGTTAATGTTCCTGGGCGAACAATAGTGTAACTTAAACCACTGTTGATTAAATGTTCATCGGCCATGTGCTTAGCAACTAGATATGGCTTTAAATCGCCATTAATTGAATCAGGGTCGTCTGCACCAATTGAGCTGACCATGATAAAGTGCTTAATTGCATGCTCTCGAGCGTAGGTTGCCGCTTTAGTTGCAGCCCATAAGTCAATTAACACAGTTTTGTCATCCCCAGTATTACCACCCGAACCAGCCGCAAATATAACTTGTTCGCAGTCTTTTAGTGCGTTACTAAAATCACCTTCGAGATCTTGCTCGACAATATTTAAAAAAGGGCTTTGTAAATCACTTAGTTTGCTTTTGTCACGCACTAAGGCAACTACACTTTGTTCATTTTTAAGCAGTAACTCGGTAGTCATTTTACCAATTTGTCCGCTTGCACCAATAATTAGGGTCTTGCTCATAATTAATTCCTTCTTAATTTAATAGATTGAAAAAGTAATGTGCCGTGCAAATAGACGTTGGGGTGTGAGTATATTTTTAAAGGGTAAATTGGAATTTTAATTAATTTATTTTATTTAAATAAAAATTTACGGGCTAGTAAGGGGAAGTTGTCTTGTCGTTATTAGTGCAGATTGAGGTTTAATCATAAAAAAACCCAGCAGAGCTGGGTTATAAAATATTCTAAGGAGAAATTGTTAACTTTGGGTTACATTAAATTGCCCAAAAGTATAAACCTTGAACAAGTAAAAAGTATTTATTAACACCAAACTCATATTTGAAATAACACTCGACGACATAAGATCTAAGCTAAATGATAAGAATAATAAACCACACGCACTAATAGCTGCAATGCGCAGTAAAGTGATCTGGTTGATAAAGAATGCACCTAAACCTAGTGCAAGTAATATAGTATTTAAAAGCCAATCTAGCTCGTTTAGCATGGTCGTTTCAATAGTTCAGTTGTTGAAAAAAGGAGCGCCATTATGTTGATATTTTGCACAGCTTTCAACCAAGTAATTTTAAATTTTCAGATTAGTTTTTTTAATCCAAAAAATCATTATTGTTATGTATTTATCATCAATTACGGTTCTTAATGCTTTTGGTGGGGGTTTAAATAGTACAGTGAATTATTTGATTAACATTTATTATAAATAGAGATTTTAACTCGAGAAGTGGGTTGTTCATCTGGGTTAAGAGTAACTTACGACAAGACTTCACTTAATAACGAGATAATCTGCATTGCTTTAAAGTATTTATAATATATGGAGCTTTGCTTTTAGCAGGCTGACACTATTAATGCGTTCTCATGTTTGGTCATTATATAAATGTATGACTCCTTTATTTAACTGGTACTTTTTATTTATGGCTTAACATAAAGCAAATGTGGTCTTTTTGGTGTAGGTCTCTATAATTAAAAAAGTAAATTTATATATGAAGTTAGGAATTAATTATAACCTAGCTTATAGCCTATGAAGGAATAAAGATGAATACGCAGCTATCAATTTTAATTGTAGATGACGTTAGCACGGTGCGTAGCTTTTTGAGTCAAACGCTAATGCATTTAGGGATAGACAATGTAAAGGAAGCATCTACCGCCTCACAATGTATTAGTGAGTGCCAGGCTGCAAATTATAATATTATTTTTTTAGATATTGAATTACCAGACGGGGACGGCAAAGAGTTAATAGCGCAGATCAACGATTTAAGCCCTGAGACGAATGTTGTTATGGTGTCGGCTCACTCTGGTATTGAAAATGTAAAAGATGCAATAGATAAGGGGGCCAAAGGTTTTGTAGTTAAACCATTTACTCCTAAAAAAATAGCGGCAATGCTTAAGAAGTTTTATCCAGACTTGGAAAATGTATAACACCAATCTGCTTAAATATTTATGCCGATGGTTATAATACCAAACTGCATAAATCTTTGATCAATTTAACGAATTAAATTGCACTATAACGTCGTTAAAATTTTTTATTTAGAACAACTAGATACAAAAATTTTTGCTTAGTTCTAGCGTAATTTTCTTAACGTTAAATAGACCCTATATATAAGCAGATTGGCATAAACTACGAAATTAAGTTTTAGATAAAAAAAAACCGGCTAAAGCCGGTTTTTTATATTCTAACAAAAACAAATTATAGAGCTTTAATTTTAGCTGCTATACGGCTCTTATGACGAGCTGCTTTGTTTTTGTGGATTAGACCCTTAGTTGCGTAACGGTCTAGGATAGGTGTAGCAACAGAAAAAGCTTGCTGTGCAGCTTCTTTATCGCCAGCTTCAATAGCAACAAGTACTTTTTTGAAGTAAGTGCGCATCATTGAGCGACGGCTTGCGTTGTGCTGACGGTTCTTTTCGCTTGTGATAGCGCGTTTTTTTGCAGACTTGATGTTAGCCAAGGTTTGCTCCTAACAATCTTAAAATAAAGCTTAAATTAAAGGCCGTGGAATATGCCTGTTTCTATCATGAATGTCAATTTAAATTTAACATCCAAGAAAAACTGCACCATGTAACGAGCATCAATTTGCCGCTTTAGCAGTTAATGACGACATTGTAACAAAGCACAGACCCTCAGCCTAGTGCTTTAAAGCGATTTATAAAAAAGACTGTGGCATAATTGCATTTATTAGGGATTTTCAAGTAGGTTTAAAGTGTCAAAAGGTTTATTTCGTTCCGGTATGATTGTTAGCTGCATGACTATGATATCGCGAGTTTTGGGGCTTGTACGTGATGCCGTAGTGGCTAATTTGTTAGGCGCAAGTGCTGCAGCTGATGTTTTTTTATTTGCTAATCGTATTCCAAATTTTTTACGCCGTTTGTTTGCCGAAGGTGCGTTTGCTCAAGCGTTTGTACCTGTATTGAGTGAAATCAAAGAGCAACAGGGGGATGATAAAGTTAAACTCTTCGTTGCACAGGCTGCTGGTACGTTAGGCACTATTTTACTTGTTGTGACTATTGTAGGTGTAATTGCGTCTCCTGTTATCGCTGCACTATTTGGCACAGGCTGGTTTATTGATTGGTGGCAAGGCGGCCCTGATGCCGAAAAGTTTGAACTTGCCAGTTCATTACTTAAATTTACTTTCCCTTATTTATTTTTTGTAAGTTTAGTGGCGCTAAGTGGTGCAGTAATGAATGTGTATAACCGGTTTGCAGTGGCTGCATTTACACCTGTTTTACTCAATGTATCTATTATTTCGTGCGCCATATTGTTGCACGATAAATTTAGCGTTGGGGCTTATTCTCTCGCAATTGGCGTGTTTGTTGGTGGTGTGGTGCAGTTGTTGTTTCAACTTCCATTTTTGTATAGAGCAAAAATGCTGGCTCGACCGCGTTGGGCATGGCAAGACGAAAACGTAAAAAAAGTACGCAAACTTATGTTACCGGCTTTATTTGGTGTATCTATTAGTCAGATTAATCTGTTGCTAGATACCATGATTGCGTCATTACTAATGACAGGCTCAATTGCGTGGCTTTATTACTCTGACCGTTTAATTGAGTTTCCGCTGGGCTTATTTGGTATTGGTATAGCGACAGTTATTTTACCGGCGCTCTCTAAACTGCACAGCAGTAAAAAAAATAGTGACTTCCAACACACTCTCGATTGGGGGGTGCGTTTTGTTATATTTTTAGGTCTGCCAGCAATGATAGGCTTAATGATCATTAGTCCACTTATTATTACTGTTTTATTTGATCACGGAGCGTTTAAAGAAGACAGTGTTGATCATGTTAAAGCCGTAAGCTTAGGTGTTGTTGCGTATTCAGTTGGCCTTGTCAGCTTTATGCTCATTAAAGTACTCGCGCCAGGCTTTTATGCTCGCCAAGATACCAAAACACCGGTTCGTATTGGTATTATTACCCTTGTGCTAAATATGGTGTTTAACATTATTTTAGCTCCTTTTATTGGTTATTTAGGTTTAGCGCTGGCTACTTCATTATCGGCCAGTTGCAATGCATTTTTACTCTACAGGCAGCTTAAAAAAGAAAACGTATATCAGTTTTCATCAATGAGTATACGCTTTACTGTTAAGTGTTTTGTTGCAAGCATTGTTATGGGAGCGGTTACATGGTTTGTGAGCAGTTACTATTATTGGGCTACTTGGGCCTTTGCAGAGCAAGTTGTATTATTAATAGCGTTAGTGGTTTTGGCAGGTGTTAGTTACTTTGCAATGCTATTTTTGATGGGCGTTAGACTAAATACGATAAAAAGTGTAGCAATTACTGAATCAAATTAAAAAAAAGATTATAATCGGCAACTCTGCGGCTTTAAGTATTTTTTAGTCGTAATTAATAACTCGCTAAACAAGGCATCAGGTGGCATGGAGTTAATTAGAGGTATACACAATATTCGCCCACACCATTTTGGTTGTGTGTTAACTATTGGTAATTTTGACGGTGTTCATTTAGGCCACGCTGAAGTATTAAAAGGTTTACTTACTGATGCTAAAGCGCATAGCTTGCCTAGCACTGTAATGCTGTTTGAGCCTCAGCCACAAGAGTTTTTTGCCAAAAACAATGCACCTGCACGCTTAACGCGCTTACGAGATAAGCTACGTTTGCTAAGTGAATTAGGCATTGAGAGAGTTATTTGCATTAGCTTTACTCAGCAGTTTGCAAATATGCACGCTGAGCAATTTGTTAGCGATATTTTGATTAAAAAGTTAGGTGTTAAAGCGCTCACTGTTGGCGATGATTTTAAGTTTGGTAAACAGCGCCAAGGTAACTTTGCTTTACTTGCTAGCATGGGAAAACAAGCGGGCATGGATGTAAAAAGCACCGCGAGTTTTCGCCAGTTAAATGCTAGAGTGAGCAGCACTTTAATACGAGATGCTTTAGCATCAGGCGATTTAGCCAGTGCAAAAGTAATGCTTGGCCACGATTATGCTATTTCTGGACGTGTTATACATGGCTGGAAAAGAGGGCGAGAGCTTGGTTTTAGAACCGCAAACATTGCGCTAAAACGCCAAGTGTGTCCCGTTAATGGGGTGTTTGCTGTACAAGCAACGATTGCAGAAAAACAAATTTTTGGCGTTGCAAATGTAGGTAATAAGCCCACATTTAATGGAACGCGCGCATTATTAGAAGTTCATCTTTTTGATTTTGCGCAAGATATTTACGGACAATTTATGCATGTGGAGTTAATAAAAAAACTTCGCAATGAAAAAAAATTCGAGACATTAACACAATTAACGGCACAAATAGCAACCGATGTTGCTGCCGCTAAGCAGTGTTTTGGTTTAAATCAGGTAGCCGATAGAGACGGAATGTAGGATAAATGAGCGACTATAAACATACTTTGAACTTACCGGAAACACCGTTTCCAATGCGTGGCAATTTGGCACAACGTGAACCAAAAATGCTTAAAGCATGGTATGAAGACGACCTGTACGGTCAAATTCGCAGCGCTAAGAAAGGTAAAAAGACCTTTATTTTGCATGACGGCCCTCCGTATGCAAATGGCGATATCCATTTAGGCCACTCAGTAAATAAAATATTAAAAGACATTATTGTTAAGTCTAAAACATTATCTGACTTTGATTCACCATTAGTTCCTGGTTGGGATTGTCATGGTTTACCAATCGAGTTAATGGTTGAGAAAAAAGTAGGCAAGCCGGGCGTAAAAGTAACCGCGAGCGAGTTTCGTGAAAAATGCCGTGCTTACGCTAAAAAACAAGTTGAAGGTCAAAAAGTTGATTTTAAACGTTTAGGCGTATTTGCAGATTGGGATAAGCCTTACTTAACAATGAACTTTGACTTTGAAGCGAATGCAATTCGTGTACTTGGTCGTATTATTGAAAAAGGTCATTTGCATAAAGGTGCTAAGCCTGTGCATTGGTGTACAGATTGTGGTTCAGCATTAGCAGAAGCTGAAGTTGAATACCAAGATAAGCAATCACCAGCGATTGATGTACGATTTACTTTTGTTGATCAAAATGCTGTTGTTAGCGCATTTGATTTGCTTGAAGGCCATAAAGGTGAGGGCAGTGTTGGTACTGTTATTTGGACAACCACACCGTGGACGCTTCCTGCAAACCGTGCCGTAGCTGTACACGCCGATTTAGAATATGCATTAGTACAAGTTGAAGATGAAGGCGTACAACAACGTCTAATTTTAGGCTCTGAGCTTGTTAAAGATGCAATGGACCGCTTTGGCTTTAATCACTTTCACGTATTAGGTTATGTAAAAGGTGCTGCGCTTGAAAACTTACAAGTTGCGCATCCTTTTTATGATTTTAATGTACCGGTAATTGTAGCAGAACACGTAACGACTGATTCAGGTACTGGCGTTGTACATACTGCCCCAGGTCATGGCCAAGAAGATTTCGTGGCTGGTTTAAATTACAACCTTGAAGTAGCTAACCCTGTTGGTGCAAATGGTGTTTATTTACCAGATACCGAGCTTTTTGCAGGTCAGCATGTATTTAAAGCGAATGCGAGCGTAATTGAAGTATTAAAAGAGCGTGGTGCGCTTATGCATCATCATGCGCTTACGCATAGTTACCCACATTGCTGGCGTCATAAAACCCCTATTATTTTCCGTGCTACACCACAATGGTTTGTAAGTATGGATCAGGCTAACTTGCGTCAAGATTCATTAAAAGAAATTAAAAACACGCAGTGGTTACCAGAGTGGGGCGAAAGCCGTATTTCTAACATGGTTGAAAGCCGCCCAGATTGGTGTATTTCTCGCCAGCGTACTTGGGGCGTACCCATTGCCTTGTTTGTTGATAAAGACACCGGTGCACTTCACCCAAATACACAAGAGCTAATTTCACAAGCAGCAGCGCTTGTTGAAAAATCTGGTATTCAAGCATGGTACGATTTAGAACCAGCTACATTACTTGGTGAAGAAGATGCTAAGCAATACATGAAAGTGCAAGATACGCTAGATGTATGGTTTGACTCAGGTGTATCGCACGCTTGTGTAGTAGATGCCCGTGAAGACTTAGTGGGTCCCGCTGATTTATACCTTGAAGGGTCTGATCAGCACCGTGGTTGGTTTATGTCATCAATGATGACATCAGTGGCTATTAATGGTCATGCGCCATACCGCCAAGTATTGACTCATGGTTTTACAGTTGATGAAAACGGCCGCAAGATGTCTAAGTCACTAGGCAATGTTATTTCACCACAAAATGTGATGAATAAACTAGGTGCCGACATTCTTCGTTTATGGGTGGCTTCTACCGATTACACGGCAGAAATGACTGTGTCGGATGAAATATTTAAACGCTCAGCCGATCGTTACCGCCGTATTCGTAACACCAGCCGTTACTTGCTAGCTAACTTAAATGGTTTTGATCCAAAAACAGATCAAGTGGCTATTAATGACATGGTTGAGCTTGATAAGTGGATTGTTGGCCGCGCAGCTCAGTTGCAAGACGAGATTTTAGCCGCTTACGATAGCTACCAAATGCTATTAGTAACGCAAAAGCTAATGAACTTCTGTACGGGTGAGCTTGGCTCGTTCTACTTAGACGTAATTAAAGACCGCCAGTACACAGCCAAGAGTGACAGCCATGCACGTCGTTCTTGTCAAACAGCGCTTTATCATATTGCAGAAGCAATGACGCGTTGGATGGCACCTATTATGAGCTTTACCGCACAAGAAATTTGGGAAGCATTACCGGGTGAACGTAGTGACTACGTATTTACATCAGTTTGGTACGATGGCTTACAAGCGCCAACAAATAGCCAATTTAGTAACGATGATTGGTTAGAGATTTTAACCGTGCGCGACGAAGTAAACCGCTTATTAGAAGCTGCACGTAAAGAAGAAGTCATTGGTGCAACGCTTCAGGCAACGGTTAATTTATTTACGGGTAAAGAGCTTGCCGCTAAATTAAATGCGCTTGGCGATGAACTGCGCTTTGTATTGTTAACATCAGCTGTAAATGTAACTGAAGTTGATAGCCAGCCTGCGGATACACAAGCCACCGAAATTGAAGGCTTATTTATTAGTGTTGCTGCAACAGATGCTGCTAAATGTGAGCGTTGTTGGCATTACAGCGAAGATGTAGGTGTTGAGCCAGCTCATCCTGAAATTTGTGGTCGTTGTGTAAGCAATGTCGATGGCGAAGGCGAAAAGCGTCAATTCGCTTAGGAGTTATTTTTAGTGAGCAAACTAGCCCAAAAAAGTGGTTTAGTGTGGCTTTGGTTAAGTCTATTACTATTAGTAATAGACTTTGCCAGTAAAACACTTGTTGTAAATACTATGACTTATCAAGAGTCGATAAATTTACTGCCTGTTTTTAGTATTACCTATGTTCATAACTATGGTGCCGCTTATAGCTTTTTAAGTGATGCGGGTGGTTGGCAGCGCTGGTTTTTAAGTGGCATTGCAATCGCTATTAGTGCTTTGCTTGTGTGGTGGTTAAAGCGACTCCCTGCAACAAATAAAGTGCTGTGCGGTGCTTATGCGCTAGTACTTGCAGGTGCTATTGGTAATTTATATGATCGTATTGCCTATGGTTATGTAATCGACTTTATTCACGTATTTTATAAAGACTCACATTTTCCTGTATTCAATATTGCCGATTGCGCTATTTGTATTGGTGCAGCATTATTGTTATTTGACGCCTTTACCGGTGAGAGTCCGAAGGAGCATAAAGCATGAGCCAAGCTGTAATTGGTGAAAACTCGCAAGTTATCTTCCATTTTTCTATTAAATTAGAAGATGGCTCTGCCGCTGATTCTACTAAGGTACATAACAAGCCAGCTAAATTAGTAATGGGTGACGGTAGCTTAACGGCAAACTTCGAAAAGTGTTTATTAGGTTTAACTGCAGGCGAAAGCAAAACCTTTGAACTAGAACCTGAAGATGCGTTTGGTCAGCCAAACCCAGATAATATTTACTACGTTGACCGTAGTAAATTTGGCCCAGAAACACCAGCTAAAGTAGGTGCAATTATTGCGTTTACACAACCTGATGGGACTGAACTCCCAGGTTTAGTTCGCGAAGTGCAAGGTGAGTCGGTAACGATTGATTTTAATCATCCTTTAGCGGGTCAGCGTTTAACGTTTGAAGTAGATATTATTGAGGTAGAAGGTTAATGGAAATATTATTAGCTAATCCTCGAGGCTTTTGCGCTGGTGTTGACCGTGCTATTAGTATTGTTGAGCGCGCTTTAGATATTTTTGAAAAACCGATTTATGTTCGCCACGAAGTAGTGCATAACCGTTATGTGGTTGACGGGCTAAAAAGCCGTGGTGCAGTATTTGTTGAAGAACTTGATCAAGTACCTGACGATAGCATTGTTATTTTTAGCGCACATGGCGTATCGCAAGCTGTTCGGTCTGAGGCTAAACGCCGTGATTTAAAAGTATTTGATGCAACGTGTCCGCTTGTAACTAAAGTACATATGGAAGTTACGCGCGCTAGCCGCAAAGGTATTGAGTGTATTTTGATAGGTCATCATGGGCACCCTGAGGTAGAGGGTACAATGGGACAATACGATAACTCAGCCGGAGGTATTTACCTAGTTGAAACAGTGGAAGATGTTCTGTCATTAAATGTAAAAAATGCAGACAATCTTTTTTACTGCAGTCAAACAACGTTATCAGTAGATGATACTGCGGATGTCATTGATACGCTTCGTACTAAATTTCCATCTATTGATGGACCGCGTAAAGATGATATTTGTTATGCAACACAGAATCGACAAGATGCAGTGCGTGATTTAGCAGACAAAGTTGACGTGTTATTAGTCGTAGGGGCTAAAAACAGCTCTAACTCAAATCGCTTGCGTGAGCTTGCAGATAAAATGGGTACGGTTGCTTATTTGATTGATGATGCCACTGATGTGCAAGCCCAGTGGGTTGTAGATGCTAAATCAGTGGGAGTCACTGCCGGTGCATCGGCGCCAGAAGTGCTCGTACAACAGGTAATTAACCGATTAAAAGAGCTTGGTGGTAAACAGGTTGTTGAGAATCCAGGTGAAATAGAGAATATTGTATTTGCTGTGCCAGTAGAGCTGCGTTAATTTAAAAATTTAGATTAAAGGAGAGTCGTTATGAGCAAGTCGCTTCAATCGGGTGCATTGCTTTTTTCGGCTCTTTTTAATGAGCGAGGCGTTTTAGCTTCGCTTATTGTGTCTCAAGTTATTGCTATTGTACTGGCGTTTTCACCCAATACCGATGGGGATATATGGCAACGCCTCGGGGTTATCAGTTTATTTATCCATTTAATTGTTTTAGTCAGCACTTCTTCTTTATATTTATGTCGGCTCTTTTTACAAAAACACACTCATTTTTTTCAATTAGCGTATTTTTTTATCACTTTTATAGTAAGTACGATTGCATTTAGCATACTGTTTTCATACTTTGCTTTTGATATAGAAAATAGAGAACAACTGGTGTTTTTTACTCTTCGAAATTGCATTATTGTTTTTTTGCTTACGGCATTATTTGTACAATTTTTACTACTTTACTTTGAAAATGAACAGCAAACAAAAGCGCTTTCTCGCGCCGAACTCGATGCACTCCAAGCGCGTATTCGCCCTCATTTTTTATACAATAGCTTAAATACAGCCGCAGAACTGACTCATCAAGATGCACAAGCTGCTGAACAGGCTATTTTGGCGTTAGCAGCATTATCGCAAGCCGCAATGCGCTCAGGGCAAAATGTATCTTTAGAAGATGAAATTGCGTTGAGTAAGCAATACATTGCACTCGAAATGTGGCGTTTCGGTACTCGTTTACAAGTTGATTGGCACATACCAAATGAGTTGCCAGCACTTTTAATTCCGTGCTTAACATTGCAGCCTTTAATTGAAAACGCGGTTTACTATGGTGTAGAAACGAGCGAAAGTGGGGCTGTTATTAATGTTGAGCTGCATGTTACTACTGGCTATTTAACTATTATTGTTTCTAACCCAATAACGGTGAGTGAAACTAAAAAAAGAGCTAATAACGGCATGGCACTTGATAATATTCGCCAGCGATTAAATATTTATTATAAAAATAAAGCACAACTAACAATAGCTAATAACCATGGCGTATTTAGGGTGAAAGTTGTGATCCCTAAACGTGTTGAGAATATTTCATGAATATACTCATTGTTGATGATGAGCCCCTTGCTCGGGTACGCTTAAAGCGCTTACTTACTAATAGCCAAACGATAAGGTTATTAGGGGAGGCAAGTAATGGCCGAGAAGCGTTACAATTAGCTAAAAAACAGATACCTGATTTAGTTTTTTTAGACGTTGATATGCCTGGAATGAGTGGGTTAGAGGTTGCTAAAGAATTGAATTTTTCGGCTGTTCCTCCTGCAATTATATTTACCACGGCGCATCCAGAGCATGCATTAGATGCTATTGGATTAAATGCTGCGGGTTATTTAGTAAAACCAATATCAGAGCAAAGCTTACAAAAAGCAATAGAGCAGTTAGGGCGCTTAACTAGAGTACAGGTACAAAAGCAGCACATGAATAAAATTAGCTATCAGCTAGCAGGTACGCTTAAAAGTATTGAAATGAAATCAATTTTTTATTTTAGTGCGGAAGAAAAATATACAAAAATAGTATTCGAAGAGGGTGACGCACTTATTGAGCAAAGCTTAAAGCAGCTCGAAGCGTTATACCAAACTTTCATTTTACGTATTCATCGCAACACCTTGGTAAACAGAAGCAAGATTATCGCTTTACATAGCCAAAGCAATGGACACCATGTTATTCAATTACAAGGTTGTGATGAATTACTTCCCGTTAGCCGCCGTGAATTAAGAGCCGTTAAGGATGCACTCTAAATAACCTGAACTCTGGATAATAAATCTATCTCAAGCAGCTTTTTCAGCACTAACTGCATTGAATTTACTTGCAATAGGCCCGCTATTGACACGTAATTTCGCCTTGTTTCACTGAAAATCTCTGGCTAGAGAAAATAAATTTAAATATCACCATGATTCAATATATTAGTAAATATCTTAACCAGAGTTCAGGTTAAATATCAAACAGTCTGCTGCAAATTAATTTCGCAAGATAAGCAGGCCCTAACCGTTTATCAACAAATATAACCGTCTGTCGTAGTGCTACTTGAATCTACCTATAAATTGCATAAACTTACAATTAGATAACTTTACTTGGTTTTACTATGCAATCGTACCAGTTTAAATTGCAAAAAGGTTTCACACTTATTGAAGTGCTTATTGCATTTATTATTCTTAGTTTTGGTTTATTAGGTGCCGTTGCACTGCAAGCGAAAGCAAAACAAGCCAGCTTTGACTCTATGCAGCGTGCTGCTGCTATTGCACTCGGTAATGATATAGTCCAGCGAATTCGCGTTAACGACAGCCCCCAATTAGCGACTCTTTATAAACAGTCCTTTACGAGTAAAACAGCAACTAATTCATCAACCACGTGTTTTGAAGGCTCGTGTAGTGCAGCTCAAATAGCTTTACTTAATATAGAGCAGTGGAAACGTGCTATTCGAGCGCGTGAAAATACGGGCTCACTAGATGGTGCAACAGTATGCATAAACTTAACACCAGCAGGTAGTAAGGCATTTAATTTAGAGGTCATTGTATCGTGGCAAGGCCGACAAGAATTTAAAGCAAACACACAAACAAGCAACGTTAAGTGTGGTGCAGCGGATAAGAAACGCCGTCTAGTCGTTTTAACCAGCTACATTTATATTAGGAGTTAGTATGTATCAACGAGGCTTTACGCTTTTAGAAATGATGATTTCACTTTTTATCGGTGTGCTGATCTTAGGTGGCGTTATGTTTACGTATATTGGCATGAAAGTCACGACGAAAGACACAATGACCATAGGCGAGCTTCAAGAGACTGGTCGTCTAGCAATAAATATAATGCAGCGTGATATAGAACAAGTTGGCTTTTGGGGAACTTTTTACGAAGACTCATTCGCAGCAAAAAACACTGAGACTTTATCTGCCCCTGGTGGTGACTGCTTTGAAGGGGTAAATAATGGAAGTTTTCCAGATTTTTCAAGCGGGAGTAACTTTAGATCTATTTATGCAAAAAAAGCCGACTCAGGAACCGAGCTTAACTGTGTAAAAAATCCGATTAAAGGGAGTGATATTCTACAAATAAAGTTTTTACAGGGTAAGCAAATTATAATCGAACCTGGAAATAACAATACACAAGATGACGAAAACTATTTTATTGCAGAGCAAGAAAAAGCCCAATATGTTCGTGGAATTATAGCTCCTGGAACATTAAATGTTAGTGCAACTGTTTGGCCTTATAGCCACCATGTTTATTATCTTGCGAAGCAAACCTATAAAGTAAATAACAAAAGTTTAACAGTACCTGCTTTAATGCGAAGTCGCTTAGTTAATGATGCTATGAAAACAGAAACAATTATGGAAGGGGTTGAAAATATGCGTTTTGTTTTTGGTTTGGACACTACAGGCGACAATCGTGTGGATACTTACAGAAGCATTAACGATATGACCCCGAGTGATTGGGAAACCCGCAGAAGGATATTAACGGTGCAGATGTTTTTATTGATCAGAGCACTACAGCCGGATGCCGGTCTTAAGGTTAAAAATCAAACCTATACCTTGGGTGAAGATGCAAATAAACGTGAATTAAAATTCACTGATAACTTTAGACGTACCGTATTCACGACAACGATTCGTTTGAATAATGTTGGAGGAAATTCATGGCGAATTTAAAAAACACCTCGGTAAAACAGCAAGGAGTGGTGCTTATAACAGCGCTGATCATGGTTATTGCTGTAACGGGTATTGCAGTAACATTAATGAGTAGCAGCAGTATTGATGTGAAAATTACAAATGCGGCACAAGAAAGAGAAGTAGCAGAGAATAAGTTAATTGGAGAGATACAGCGCGTAATTTTTACTGAAATAAAAAAAGGCGGTAAGAGTAGTTTTTTATTAAGCCCTGAGGAAACGATAACAAAAGTAGTTAAAGAAGGTGAAGCCGATACTTTCATTTCAGCAAAAGATATAGCGAACCATGACGGTATGAAAAGCACAATGACTAATTTAAATCAGGGGGTTCAAAATTTAACTTGCCTGCGAAGTAATGCAGCAACTACCGGTATTTCATGCAATATACTACAAGTTACGACGACTATTGAATATGGCTCAAAAAGCAAGCACCAGTTAACAATAGTAACTGGAATGGCACAACAGGTAGTTAATTAAGTGAGCGGATTTAAAATGAAATTTAAGAAAGTGTTTGCCTCATTCCTTTGTTCAATTGTAAGTTTATCGGTCATTGCCGAAGATATAGAGCTATATGTAAATCACAACGTTGAGACGGATGAAAAGCCACGTGTTTTAATGATTTTTGATACATCCGGCAGCATGGCGTGGGATGTAACAGATGGAGATAGGTGTTATGACAGGAACTATTCTCAGATAGAGTGCTTTGAAAGCAAGTCCATATATAACCGAAATCAGCAATGCTACAAAAGAGTGAATGGCTCTTTGCGGGCTTCGTGTCAGGATAGTCGTTTAAAAGTTGCACAAAATGCCATTAAGCAATTAGTCAATGATAATGATGACATTGATTTTGGTTTAATGCGTTTTAATGGCAATAATGGTGGCTATGTTTTAGCCAGAATTGGTTCTGGAAAGGCATTTTTGTTAAACCAAATTAATGCATTGCCGGCAAGTGGCTCTACACCATTAACTGAAACCTTGTGGGAGGCGTATTTGTATATCACAGGGCAGCGTGTTTACTATGGGACTAACACTAATTCTCGTGATTTTACTGCAGAATCTTTCGGGGTATATCAGTCACCTTTTAAGCCAGTATCTGGTGAGCCATTACGCTGTGATAACAGTGTAAACATAATCTTAATGACAGATGGTGACCCATCTGAAGATGCAAATCGAAACAGCGACATAAATGAATTACATAAAAGCTATTTTTCCGGTAATGGACCCGTTGTGAGTAATAGCTATTTAACGGCATTAGCTAAAGTTATTCATGGTACTAAAGATGTTGAGATTGATTTATATACAAACACAAAAACAGTGCATGATATTGGTAGAGTCTATCCGATAGGCTTTGGGACAGGGATGAGTAATTCAGGTAAAAATTTACTCTCTGATACAGCGTCTTATGGTGGTGGTCAATATTTGCATGCAAATACTGCAACGCAATTATCAGATGCTTTAAAAAATACAATTTCACGGATTCGAGAGGTTAATGATAGTTTTTCATCTCCATCGGTCGCGAGTAACAATGTAGATCAAACGAGGAGTCGTAACGCGATTTATTTTGCCATGTTTTATCCGGAAACAGGTGCTCGATGGCGAGGGAACTTAAAGAAACTAGAAGTCTCTGGCAGTACAATTATAGATTCAGCAAGTAAACAAGCGCTAGATAATAATGGTTTAATTGATAAAGGGGCCAAAACATTTTGGCTCCCCAGTGGAGATCCTGCCGATGGTAATGCCGTCGCGCAAGGTGGCGTTAATCTTCATTTAACGACACTAAATACGACTAGTCGAAATTTATATACTGATAAAGAGGGAAAAATAGTCAGTTTTAACACATCAGTTGTAGGCGACATACTTGATTTAGTTACTGATAATCCCCTTAGCTTAGCAAGTTCAGACATAAAATGGGCTATGGGGGTAGATGTAGACGATGAAGATAAAGACGGCTCATCAAACGATCAGCGTTTAGATATTTTTGGCGATCCACTGCACTCGAAACCTGTTGCCATTGATTATGGCAATGATGATATTCGTATACTTATTGGCACTAATGCTGGCTTTTTACATATGTTTAAAGATAGTGGTAATACAGTGAGCGAAAGCTGGGCATTTATTCCCTCTGATCTATACGACATAATTAAGCCATTACGCAATAATCAGGCTGAGACCAAAGTGTATGGTATGGATGGGCCGATTAGTGTTTATTTTAATAATAAAGATTTAAATAACGATGGTATAAACGATGGCATTATAGATGCTAAAAAAGGTAATGAGGTTTGGGCTTTTGCTGGAATGCGCCGTGGAGGGAAAAATTACTATGCGTTGAATATAACATCTCCAAATAAGCCTGAAAAATTATGGGATAAGCCAATAGAAGGCGGCAAAGGAGACTTTAAGGAACTTGCTCAAACATGGTCTAAACCAAAAATTGCCTATATTAAAGCTTTTGGTGATAAGCCATTATTAGTTTTTGGTGCAGGGTACGACACCAATAAAGATGCCGCTATACGTAGTGAGGATGATATCGGGCGAGGTGTTTTTATTGTGGATGCGAAAGAAGGGACTCTTGTATGGGCCTTGACTCCAGACAAAAATGGTTTTACAGGTAAGCACAGTATTGCCGCTGATGTAACAACACTTGACTCTGATTATGATGGTTATATTGATAGGATTTATGCGGCAGACACAGGTGGTAATATATGGCGTATAGATATGCCAGGAACAGATGTAGATGAGTTTAGCCACTTTAAACTAGCTGAATTAGGTAGTAGCAAGGCAACAGAAGATAGGCGTTTTTTTTACCAACCATTAGTGGCAAGAACTATGTTTAGTAAGGTTACAGAAACGACAATCAACGGTAAAAAAACAGTCACTCGCCTTGATACACCCTATGATGCGGTAGTGATTGGAAGTGGTAATCGTTCAAAGCCAACTGATACGAATGAAAAAGATCAGCTATTTATGATCCGAGATGAAAATACACTTACAAAATCATATAAAACTAAAGCACCAGATAGTATTAAGCCAGCAGATTTGATGCAAATGAATAGTGACCCATTTGGAAATGCATTGGATGATGTAGATAAGTTTATTGAGTTAGAAGCTGACTTAGCTGATTTTAAAGGCTGGCGATATGAGCTTGGAATCGGTGAAAAGTCCCTAGCAGCTTCAACTGTGGTTGGTGGCGTTGCTTACTTTACCTCTTTTACACCTGAGTCAAAAACATCAACTGAAAATCAATGTTCACTCAGTGGCGGTGGGGGCTCTTTATATGCTTTTCATTTGCATTATGGGACTAAAGTTTATGACGAGTTAAAATTTGCAACGAGTTATGATGTGCCAGATACCCCTCAACTCTTCTTTGGTGAATCACCCTCTTGTGTTGATAGCAATGCTGATGGCAAATGTGATAGCGACCCTAGTGTTGACGTTACCCTAGAAAGCCAATTTTATTTTCCGGGTCCATTAAGAAAAGATGGAGATAATCCGATGAAGCCGATTAAAATACAAGGGCCTGATTTGGTGGTTGTTGATGGCAAAATAAAGCTAGTCGATGAAGAGGATGCTTCAGGAAATCAAGTGACTTTAGGGCTTGAGGTTTTCCAAACTTATATTTATAAACGTGAAGAAAATGATGAAATTAAGAACTAAGGATATACAAATGCTAAAAAAGCAGAGTGGATTTACACTCATTGAACTTATGGTAGCCGTTGCTATTGTTGGTATATTAGCTTCTATAGCGCTACCTAATTATACCGAATACGTAAAGCGCGCATCTAGAGCAGAAGCTGCCGCTGCTTTATTGGATGCAGCAAACAAAGAAGAGCAGTTTTTTGTTGATAATCGTGAATATACTAAAACATTCTCAGATTTAGGTATTGAAAATAAAACTGAAAACAAACACTTCGAGTTATCAATAGAATTAAACACAGAAAAAACGACATTTACTATAACAGCAAAACCAATTGCAGGAGTGGTAAAAGATGATGCAGACTGTAAAGAATTGTCCATTACTGATGTCGGGCTCAAAGGCGCTAAGGGTAAAAAAGGCAATTCAGATATTAATTATTGCTGGGGAAGGTAGCTTATTTTTTCTGGCATTTATTCGTTGATTTAATTCTAATTCTTCCTGTTTGGCTTATTGATAAAGCAAGTCCTTCCAGATTTGCTTTATCATTGTTTGGGCAGTAGATAAAAGTACCGTTTTGAAAACCATTTAATGAGCCATCAGGTCTAAATGTAATCGCATTTCTTGGGTATTCAAGACTATCTGCATGGTGAGTATGCTCAAACGTACTTAATAGTAATTCTTCGTCATTTAGCGATGTAGACTTATCACTATCAATAAATAGTGATACCTGATCATCCCAATAATCTACCACACACTCATTATTTTTTAGCGCGCACAATGTAACGTATGTTCCATTATCTATGGCATATAGCCTTGCATAGTTAATGTTACGATGTAATAAGTTCATTTGGTTACTTGCACGATTTAAGGCTAAAAAATCAGGGGAAAAAGACAGGGTAAGGTGGCCAATTATTGCAAAAATAGTTATGCATACCATTATTTCTAAAAGGGTCATTCCAACAACGTTGTGTGAAAGTGTGATATACCTCATCCTTGAAGTTCTCGTTAGTGCAAAACATTATTTTAGTGTAGTAAATGATAACAATATGACAAGTATGTTTGGCTGTTTTTTAACCGCATTTATTTTCGCTATCACCAAGATAAAAGGCGGTGCCCGACTGAGTTATAGTCAACGCTTTTACGTTCTCGCTACCGCTACCACTATTTGGGCAATATACGAAATCACCCGGCTTAGTGGTAATTCGGCCACTTGTATTAAATCGCAACATACTTTCGTTTCCTGTATATTTTAGCTTATCGTTTGGTCCAATTTTTTCCATTACACGCAGTAAGCTATCTCCGGGTGAATTGTAGCTAACTTTATTTTTATCACGGTCTTCTTTTGAATTGATTTTATCGATAAAAACAATGATTATTTTATTTTTATCCCAATTACTCCTACATGATAATTGTTGATCGTTTCTTTTTAGGGCATTGAACTGTACTGGGCAAACAATGACAATTTCATCGGAACTGGCTGCTTGAGAGCGCGCATAGCTAACATTCCTCTTTAATTCTAACAAAAAATTCTCAGCGCGGTTCTCTTCTAGCATGTTACTGCTGCTCCAAAGCGCAATTGAAGCGACAATCCCCACAATCGCAACCGTAACCATTAGCTCTAATAGGGTAAAGCCATGTTTCTTATTTTTCATATTAATCTCACTTACTGCGATAGTGTAGTTGTTGTTATAGTGAAAATTATATCACGGCTGATTGTTTTATCACCGCAATTCAATTGCTTTGTTTGCTATGAAGATAATGATTGTCTAAAATCGAGGTAATTAAAGCTTTGGAAAATAATGAATATGAAAAAAATTGAAGCAATCATCAAACCTTTTAAATTAGATGATGTGCGTGAAGCGCTATCGGAAGTCGGTATCAACGGAATGACGGTGAGTGAAGTTAAAGGCTTTGGGCGTCAGAAAGGGCATACCGAATTGTATCGTGGTGCTGAGTATATGGTTGATTTTTTACCTAAGGTAAAACTAGATATTATTTTAGCGGATGACGATGTAGAGCGTGCTATAGACGTTATTGTTAAAACAGCACAAACAGGAAAAATCGGCGACGGAAAGATATTTGTCACTGATGTAGAACGTGTTGTTCGTATTCGAACTGCTGAAGAAGATGAGGATGCTATTTAAGCATTTTTATATCTGTTTTTTATTAAAACTCACCGGCTTTTAATTTGAATTCTCGTGGTTTTAATATGAGATCCGTAATTAGCATGCTAATTACGGATGGTTTATTTTTATAGCGTATTTTCGAGGTATTTAGCTTAGCAGTGAGTGCAAAAATACCATGCCTATAGCGAGCGGGCATACGAACTTAGTGTACCAAGGCCATATTTTCCAGAATAATGTGTTATGTACTTCTGGATTACCTTGCTGAATTGCTTTAAGCAACGAGCCTCTATACCAGATCCAGCCTACAAATATACAGCACATCAGACCAAGTAAAGGCTGAGCAACTTTGGTTGTAAGTGTAATTACTAAACCAAATAAGCTCTCTAGATTACAGACTATAGTAATACTAACTACAGCAATTAATGCACCAATTAGCCATGTTGCTTGTACCCGCTTAAGTGCAAATCGCTCTACGGTATACGATACGGGCGCTTCAAGCATTGAAATAGACGATGTTAGTGCTGCAATACTCATTAGCGCAAAAAATGCAAAACCTACAAATAAACCCATGTCACCCATACCATCAAAAAGCGCTGGCAGTACTTGAAATACTAACGTGTCCTCTGAGAGCAGCTCACCTGTTGTCGAAGAGAAAATCTCAACCCCTTGTGCTTGTGCAACGTACATAGCCGGAATAATAAGTAAGCCTGCGACAAAGGCAATGAATACGTCTATAAGCGTTACATAAGCCCCAAGTGAAACTAAATTTTCTTTTTTACTGATATAAGAGCCATAAATAATCATAACACTGGTGCCCAGTGATAATGAGAAAAAGGCCTGGCCTAATGCGCTAACTAATAATTTAGCGTCAAAAATAGACGAAAAATCAGGAACAAGGTACGCTTTTAAGCCCTCAACTGCACCATCTTGAGTCATTACGTAAGCTATTAGCGAAAATAAAATTCCTAAAAGTGCAGGCATTAAACGTTTTGACCACTTTTCAATGCCATTTTCGACACCACGGCTAATAATCGCCACTGTTAATAGAATAAACACGATAGTAAATATGATATTGCGGGTAAGTGATTGTTCACTTAACCACGTTGAAGCCGATGATGCGCCAACTAATGTTGTGACTGGCTCTATCGTCGCGCTGAGCATCCAGCCTGCAACGATGGCATAAAAGCTAAGTATAAAGCCTGCACATAAAATACCGCCAAAGCCGACAATAAAAGCAAAGTGCTTTTGCCAAGGTTTATTTGATATTTTTGCAAGTGATGAAACAGCATTTGCTTGGCCGTGTCGACCAATCATTAGCTCTGCCATTAATGCAGGGTAGGCTAAAAAAAATGCCAATACTAAATATGCAACTAAAAACGCTGCACCGCCATTACTGGCTGTTTGTGTGGGAAAACCCCAAATATTGCCTAAACCAACGGCAGAACCCGCAGCGGCCATAATGAAACCAAAGCGAGAGCTAAACTCGCCTCTAATTGCGCTCATATTCTTGTACTTCTCTATTTTGTGACGGCGCTGACAATCTACTGGAAATGTAAAAAAATAAAAAGTGCTTATTGCTGATCTTGCGCAATTTATTGAGTGAGCAGTGTGTTATAACCGTGAATTTTAATTAGTATTACCGAGTTTTATAAATTACCGATTTGATTTAAAAGTCATTAGGCACAGCACTTAACTAATACTTTGCGTTTTATAATGTTGATCAATAGTAAGAGTAAAGCAGGCGCCTCCAAGTTGTTTGCTGGTACTGACTTGAATATTACCGTGATGCCAATCGGCAACTTTAGCCACAATAGCTAAACCAAGGCCATAACTTTTATCTGCACGATTTCGGTGTGCTTCTTCTTTAAAAAATGGACTGAATACGTTGTTAAAGTTTTCCTTAGCAATACCAGGCCCATCGTCCTCAACAGTAATAACAAGTTGTTGCTCATCAAGGCGTGCACTGAGGTAAATATGTTGTTCAGCAAAGTCGCATGCATTGGTTAATAAGTTTGTGATTGCGCGAGCGAGCCAGTGTAAGTCGGCGTTAATTGTATCGTTCGAACTGTTGAGTTGAATATTGAGCATTTGTGATTCTAATTTAGGGGCTAGCTGCACTAAAATATTTTCAAGGTAGTGCTTAATATTAGTGGATGAATACGTTAATTTATTAGCATTTTGTTCAAGTGTTGAAAATGCTAAATAGCTTTTTAGCATTGATTCCATATGATCTAAATCATTTTCCATACGGGCTAAGTATTGCTTTATTTTTTGTTCTTCGCGGCTGTCTAATGCTGCGTCGAGCCCAAACCTTAAGCAGGCAATTGGTGTGCGTATATCGTGAGAAAGACTCGAAGCCATAAGCTTATTTTCAGCAACTAGTTTTTCTATCTGGCTGGCCATCCGGTTAAAAGTAAGCTCTACATCTTTAATATAAGTAAAGTACGATACTTTAATTCTGGCTTGCACGTTACCTGATGCAAACTTTTTAGCCGCTTCGTTTAAAACAGTGAGGCGTTTTGCTAGGGGGGCTATAATAAAACCCATAAAAACACATAACCCAGTATAAAAAAGAAGAGTCAGTACGATATCGTTACGCTGCTCTTTATTTGCGCGTTTATCTAGCCGCATTGAAATATGATAGGGGCTTAACGTTTGGCTGCTATAAAGCATATAAAAGCCTTGTTGATCTTCTAAAATCAAACCATTAGGTCTATGCATTTGTAATAATAGTGAAGGGGGCAGAGCAAGTGAGTCATTTAATTTATAATCAAGCAGTAAATTAAAGTCATCAGCAAGTTGTTTTACATAAGCTTTACGTTCGGAAGTGGCAATATGAGTTAACTGCTGACTGAAACCAGTAATCATTTTACTTTGTACTGCAAACTCATCTTGTGGTGTATGGGTTTGTTGGCTAAATGTATCTATTAACCACCCTAACGCTACAATCGATAAAAGTGCACTGCCAAGTAATGAGATATAAAACGTTTTCATCTATATACGCATCATTTTATTACCACGCGGTGGTAACGAGTAAATAGCCTCGTCCCCAGATGGTTTTAATTTTTTCTGGATTTTGCGGGTCGTCGTTAAACTTTTTACGAAGCGCAGAAATAAGCACGTCAACACTTCTATCAAGGCCGTCGTATTCCCTGCCTTTAGTTGCTTTAAAAACGGCATCGCGAGACACTACTTGACCTGCGTTACTCGCTAAGTAGTGCAGTAATAAGTACTCGGCGCTCGAAATATTTATATCTTGCTCGTTAAATTTTACGTTACGTGATTCGGTGTTAATACTCAACGTACCAACAGTAACAATATTATTGTTTGTTTTTGGCTTATTAGGTTCATTGTTTTGGCGAAGTGCCGCTTTGATCCGTGCTAAAAGCGCACGTGGACGAACAGGCTTCATTATATAATCGCTTGCTCCGACCTCTAAACCTATTACTTCATCCATTTCTTCGTTTCGAGCGGTAAGCATGATAATTGGTGCAGTATAAAAGCTACGAAGCTCTCTGCATACACTGATGCCATCTTGCCCAGGTAACATAATATCGAGTAGAACAATATTTGGATTTAAGGTTTTTACTTTACTTATTACTTCATCACCTCGGTGGCAAACATGGGTGGTGTAACCCTGCTCAGTTAAATACTCAGCGACCCATTGAGCAAGCGATACATCGTCTTCAACGAGTAAAATAGTACCGTAATTATCCATAAACTATCCTTAATATGTTGTTTAAAATAGTCGCCAGCGGCGCTTTTTTTGCCTGTTTTGGTATACCCACTGTAGCTTAACTTCGCTGGTATAGATTACTTTTGATGTGTTACTGTCAAAAAGCTCAAACGAGATACTTTGCTCTGAGTCAAAGGTGTAATTAAGCGTGCCTTGTTTTTGTTTTAGCCAACACTGCATAATATATTTAGAGGTTGCATCACGTAAGCAGTAGTTGCCAATAGTCGGTTGCTGCCAT
This sequence comes from Pseudoalteromonas aliena SW19, assembly GCF_014905615.1. Taxonomy (NCBI): domain Bacteria; kingdom Pseudomonadati; phylum Pseudomonadota; class Gammaproteobacteria; order Alteromonadales; family Pseudoalteromonadaceae; genus Pseudoalteromonas; species Pseudoalteromonas aliena. Next base: position 1,028,938 of record NZ_AQGU01000025.1, on the reverse strand, counting down.
GTTATGACGACGTCGGCATAGCAATTTCGCCCTTCACGTAAGGCGACACATGTATCGGGAATTACAATAAGTGGTGCAGGGTCACTTTCTGTCTGTGCAGACAAAACAGTAGGAAAAATTGCGAGCATGCAAATCCATCTAAAATACATAACGTAGGCCTACCTTGGCTTTGTGTTGATACCTTTGAGAAATGATAGGACTGTTATCAATTTCTTTTGAAAACCATGTAGTAAGCCAACCAGCTAAGAAAACCCAATCTTGGTTTATAGGGTACTCGGCATGAAATTCAAAAATAAGACTGGCACTAACGTTTGTTTTATAAATAGGGCGTAGTGCTGAAGCTTCATCTTTATCTATGCCAAAATAATAGTTAGTAAAATTGGCAGAATATGCACTTAGTCCAACACCCGATCTAAACTCCCAATTTCGCCAAGGTAAAATGTGACTAAAAAAGGTATTAATAACCCAGCCATTGTGGGTGCTTGAAATATCATGAAGGTATTCAAATGATATTTGTGAATTAGCAAAGCGACGAGTTAATCTAAGACCAGTATCAAAGTCATAGTTACGTGTTTTAATACCACGTAACTCATCGATTATATCATTGTCGGAAAGGCCAATTCCTCTTTCATCAAACCCTGCTTGAATATTTGTGGCTAAAATATCTAATCCCCAATCAAACTTATCAACTAGGCTATAGCCTATTACAAGGCCACCACTGAGTTGGTTATGGTCAAAATCGAGATAGAATTTATCGTAAGATATAGCAAGGCTTAAATCAATCTCTATACCGTCGGCGTAGGAGTCAACACCGACTAAGTATGAATCTTTAATATAATAGCCCCCACCGGCACTCCAATCCCAGGCAAAGCCTTGAGTTGGCTCTAGTGTATTATCGGCGTAGTAGCGATTACTTGCCATACTTGTAGTGCTGTACATGCAGCTACAAAATAAGCTTATGTAAAATAAAGTATGGTTAAGTAAAGAGTGTTTCATCTTTCGACCTAATTATTAGTTGTTATAAAGCGTAGTATATTGTTAATAGCCTTTCATAATCTGTAAGAAAATGTAGTGAAAGCCGAGCTTTACTGCACTTTAATTTTATCTATTAATATACTACTTAAGTAAAATTGCATCATGGGAGTCAATGCGCTCACTTCTGTGCGATTACATGGTCCACTTATTTTTGTCAGGCTAGATAGCTTCGATATTATTTTATAATCGGGTATTTCTATTTCTTTATCTACTCGAGCAAGGCGCGCTTGCTCTGTATTTTGTTGGTGGATAAAAGCAGCTACTTCTAACTCGTTAGATACTTTTTGTTCTTCGTTAAAGCTATAAGCTAGCGGCTCTTGGTGAAAGCTTGCACTGTCTATTGATGATTTTGCAAACCACACAACGTCACCAGACTGTTTGTGGGTTAACCGCATGCTTACTTCTGCAAAAATCGCTGCGCATTGTTGAGTAGGGTATTGTTGAACAACCATTTTATACAGAGAATATATTTTTTCTGGTTTACTTGGTGTGTATTGAATATCGTCTTTAAATGCTAAATCAAGTTGTTGAATTGTAAGAATGTAATCACTATCGTTTCTTGTTGTTACTTTTAATTGTTTTTCGTTAAGTGCTTGGCTTATTTGCGACAATAACGTGTCAGTCATACTTGCTTTATCTGATACGATTTTAACTGTTTGATTAAACTGTATTTTATGAGCAGGTAATTGAACAGACTTTACTTTTGGAGAAGCGTGCTCTGTTTCATACTCAAGCAGGTATGTTTGACTTTTTAAAGTTGGCTTTAACGGCATGGTTAAAGATTCAGCAGGTTGCTTTGTGATTGAACAACCAGCGGATAAAAAAATAAAAAGTGATACAACTAAAAAACGCATAAGAACTAAACACCCACTAAAGCATAATAATTGCCGTATTGTACGTTAGTCCAAACAAAACTTCATGATATTATGTGCCTAGATAAAGTTAAAAGATAAAATTATAAAATGAAGTACCTTAACCCTTTGCTGTATTGCTTTGCCGCAGTGTGTTTATTATTTAGCACGGTGGGCTTTGCAGCAAAAGCAGATCCTGACTGGGATGCATTTGTAAAAAAATACGGTCGTTACGTAGAAAAAAAGCTAAAAAGCAAAGGTATTCCTGGTGCTGCCTTGTCTATAGTTAATACAAAAAACCGAGATTATATTCATACTATGGGCTTAACTAAAGTACCCAACGGGAGAAAAGTAAACGCGCATACCCGCTTTAGATTAGCATCTGTATCTAAAACGTTTGCAGGCTCGTTGGCTGCTCAACTAGCCGCCGAGGGCCTACTTAAATTAGATAGTCCAATTAGTGAATATATTCCTGATTTTAAAAACACGAATTATAAAAACGATTTAAAAGTGTTTCATATTTTAAGCCATTCAAGCGGCTTGGTTCCAAATGCTTACGACAATTTGATTGAATCGCCTATGAGTTACCCCGATATTGTTCAGCAGTTACTAAATGTTGAACCAATCTGTAAACCTGGACGTTGTTATGGCTATCAAAATGTTATGTTTAGTTTAATTAATGAGGTTATCTTAAAAAGCACAGACAGAAGCTACACTAGCTGGTTAACTGACACGATATTTAGTCCCCTAAAAATGGCTGACGCCAGCTTAGGCTATGACGCAATGGTAAAAGATCGTAATTATGCCTTGCCGCACGTGCGTGGAAAAAAACGTTGGTACAGTACCAAGCTTAAAAAAAATTATTATAAAGTCGGGCCTGCAGCTGGCATTAACGCAAGTGCGAGTGATATGGCTATTTGGTTAAAAGCACAATTAGGTCAGTATCCCGAAGTTTTATCACTTGATGCATTGGCAATTCAAACTCGTCCTTATACTTTGACAAAAAAAGAACGCTATAGGCGCGTATGGAAAAAGCATTTAGAGGGCACATTCTATGGGTTAGGGTGGAGAATATATAATTATGCCGATGAAATACTTTATTATCACAGTGGTTGGGTTCAAGGGTATCGCAGTGACTTAGTTGTTTTTCCACATTTAAACGTTGGTTTCAGTTTAATAATAAACGCAGAAACCGGTGCAATAAATGAACTGACGACGGAATTTATTAATCGCTTATTAGAGTATAAACGAGGTCAAAAAATATGAATGTTAAAAATATAATGATGCTACTTTTACTTGCGTTACTGAGCTGTGATTCAGTATTTGCAGCGCCGGATGAAATTTATTTATTCCGCCATAGTGAAAAATCATCAGGGGAGAATCCTAGCCTAACAGAACAGGGTGAAAAGCGTGCGCAGAGTTTGATTAGTCTATTTGAAAAATATAGTAAAGTTCAGTTGTTTAGCAGCAACTACAAGCGCACATTACAAACAGTAGCGCCATTAGAAAAGTACTTTAAGATTAAAGCTGAGGTATATAATGCAAGTGATTTAATTACACTTCAAAATACATTACTTGATTTAGATGGGGTTGTGATTGTAATTGGACACAGTAACACTACACCTAAGCTTGCAGAGTTACTCTCAGGTGACAATGTTGAGCCAATGCATGAAACAGATTTTACGCGTTACTTTTTATTAAATAAAAATAATGAGACGCATAAATATGATGTAAGTGATTTAACCATGAACTTTTAGGCCCTAATAGCCATTAATTAAATTTTCCAATCCACAAAGATTAACACGTCTAGGGCATGTTGACCTTTCGTGATTTATTTTGCAGCAGACTGTTTGGTATTTAGGGAAGGCAGAGCCTATGTAGTGTGGTTATTCCCCATAAATAGGCGATAACGCAGCATAAATGCGCTGCCCGTTGGGTTCTTTCTAGGGACGATTAACTCTTTGTTGCTCGGTTTTTACTTAGCCCACTAGGTTACAAACCTCGCGCCGCGATTAAATAGCCCCTAGAACAAAAAACCAGCGTTAGCTGGTTTTTTTATATGCGAAATAAAATACTATTTTAGTTACGTGGTAAATGTATTTTTTTCTCAGCGCTTTGACGGTAAAGCACGATAGTATGACCGATTGTTTGTAGCTTAGTCGCACCTGTTTCACGAACGATAGCTTCAAAAATAAGTGCTTTAGTCTCACGATCGTCAGTTGGAGCTTTAACTTTAATCAATTCGTGAATTTCTAATGCGCTTTGAATTTCCATTACTACGCCTTCGGTTAAACCGTTAGAACCTAGTAAAACTACAGGCTTGAGGCTATGTGCCTGACCTTTTAAAAACTGCTTTTGTTTGTTTGATAATGTCATGTTTATACAAATTTTGCTGAATATGGCTTGAATTAAGGGTATTCTACCGCCATCTAAAGAATATTACTAATTAGTTGCGTGTTAATTTATGACAAATAAAAAACAGTCAGCCAGTTCACAGCGATGGCTGAAAGAACATTTTGATGATAAATATGTTCAAGAAGCGCAAAAAAAAGGCTGGCGTTCTAGAGCCGTTTTTAAATTAGATGAAGTCCAAAATAGAGATAAAATACTGCGTCCAGGTATGACCGTAGTTGATTTAGGTGCGGCTCCTGGTAGTTGGTCTCAATATCTAGCTGAAAAAGTGGGTGATAAAGGTCAGGTAATAGCGTGTGATATTTTACCAATGGACTCTCTTGCCGGTGTTGACTTTTTACAAGGTGATTTTCGTGAGGAGGCGGTATTAAATGCGTTATTAAAACGCATTGATGGTAAAAATGTTGATGTGGTATTCTCTGACATGGCACCAAATATGAGTGGTAATAATTCAGTTGATCAAGCTGGTAGTATGTATTTGGTAGAGCTTGCACTAGACATGTGTAATCAAGTACTAAAGAAAAATGGCGCATTTATTGTAAAAGTATTCCAAGGTGAAGGCTTTGATCAATACTTACAAGACGTACGTAATAGTTTTAAAGTAGTGAAAATACGTAAACCTGATGCCTCGCGTGCCCGTTCTCGGGAAGTATATATAGTAGCGACTGGATACAAACTGTAGTACAGTTGCTTGGCGTTTAGTTGAATTTAAATTAATTGGATACAAGAGGTTAACCCCTTGAGCGATATGGCGAAAAATTTAATACTATGGCTGGTCATTGCAGTTGTGCTGATGTCAGTCTTTCAGAGCTTTAATGGCGGCGATCAAGTAGATCGTCAAACAAGCTACAGTCAATTTGTTAAAGATGCCCGAAATGGCTCTATACAAGAAGTGGCAATTGAAAGTACCAGTGGCACAATCACTGGCACTAAATCCAGTGGCGAGCGTTTTCAAACGATTATGCCAATTTACGATAAAGACATTTTAAATGACTTACTTAAAGGCGATGTCATTGTGAAGGGTGTTAAACCTGAAGAACAATCGTTTTTAGCAAGTATATTTATTTCTTGGTTCCCGATGATACTGCTTATTGGTGTATGGATATTCTTCATGCGTCAAATGCAAGGCGGTGGTGGTAAAGGGGCTATGTCGTTTGGTAAGAGCAAAGCGCGCTTAATGAGCGAAGACCAAATTAAAACAACCTTTGCTGATGTTGCAGGTTGTGATGAAGCAAAAGAAGATGTTACCGAACTGGTAGACTTTTTACGTGACCCATCAAAATTCCAAAAGCTAGGCGGTAGTATTCCTAAGGGCGTACTAATGGTCGGCCCACCTGGTACTGGTAAAACACTCCTTGCAAAAGCGGTTGCCGGTGAGGCGAAAGTCCCATTTTTCACAATTTCTGGTTCAGACTTTGTTGAAATGTTCGTAGGTGTTGGTGCATCACGTGTGCGCGACATGTTTGAGCAAGCTAAAAAAGCAGCGCCTTGTATTATCTTTATCGATGAGATTGACGCTGTTGGTCGTAAACGTGGTGCTGGTATGGGCGGCGGTAACGACGAACGTGAGCAAACACTTAACCAAATGCTTGTAGAAATGGATGGTTTTGGTGGTAACGAAGGTATCATCGTTATCGCAGCAACTAACCGACCAGATGTATTAGACCCTGCATTACTTCGTCCAGGTCGTTTTGACCGTCAAGTTGAAGTAGGTTTACCTGATATTCGTGGTCGTGAGCAAATACTTAAAGTACACATGCGTAAAGTGCCATTAGGCGATAACGTAGAAGCGGCTCTTATAGCACGTGGTACGCCAGGTTTCTCAGGTGCTGATTTAGCAAACTTAGTAAATGAAGCTGCGCTTTACGCAGCACGTGGTAATAAGCGTGTTGTGAGTATGGCTGAGTTTGATGCTGCTAAAGATAAAATCATGATGGGTGCTGAGCGCAAGACCATGGTGATGAGCGAGCAAGAGAAAGAGATGACAGCTTACCACGAAGCAGGCCATGCAATTGTTGGCCGTATGGTGCCAGAGCATGATCCTGTTTATAAAGTATCTATTATTCCACGTGGCCGAGCGCTCGGTGTAACAATGTATCTACCAGAACAAGATCGCGTTAGCCATTCAAAAGAGCTTTTAGAATCGATGATTTCTAGCCTCTATGGTGGTCGTATTGCTGAAGCACTTATTTATGGTGCTGATAAAGTAACAACGGGTGCAAGTAACGATATTGAGCGAGCTACAGACATAGCGCGTAAAATGGTTACGCATTGGGGTTTAAGTGAAAAACTAGGCCCGTTACTTTACGCTGAAGATCAAAACGAAATGTACATGGGCGGTGGCAGTAGCCGTTCATCAAGCATGTCGGATGATACAGCAAAAGTAATAGATGCAGAAGTTCGATTACTATCTGATCGTAACTATCAACGAGCAGAAGAAATATTAAAAGAAAACATTGATATTCTTCACTCAATGAAAGATGCGCTGATGAAATATGAAACTATTGATGCTAAGCAAATTGATGATTTAATGGCGCGTCAGGAAGTTCGTGAACCTCGTGATGCACACGATCGCCACGAAGCAAAACCTGCAAAAGTAGAAGAACCTCAAGAGCCTGTTAGTGATGAAAGTCAAAAATTGGATGATTCATCAAAAAAAGATGAAACAAACCTTGATGATAAAGCTGAATAATCGTTAAAATAGTTAATGAAAGCCCCGAACTTCGGGGCTTTTTTGTATCAGCGATTTAGAAAAAAATAAAGGTTGGCAATGACTAGCACATTAACTCTTCCAAGAGGGCGTACACTCAATCTTGAAAAAACCGTTATTATGGGGATATTGAATGTAACGCCGGATTCGTTTTCTGATGGTGGGCAATTTTTAAAGCCTGCTGAAGTGTTAAAGCGTGCGATGCAATTATTAGATGATGGAGCGCAAATTTTAGATATAGGGGGAGAATCTACTCGCCCAGGTGCCCCCGATGTAACGCTTGAAGAGGAACTTGCCCGAGTAATTCCAGTCATAAGAGTAATTCGTGAGCAAAGTGACTGTATTATCTCAATAGATACAAGTAAAGCGCAAGTAATGGAGCAAGCAATATTAGCAGGAGCAGATATTGTTAATGATGTTCGCGCACTACAAGAACACCGAGCGTTAGAGGTCGTTTCTCAGTTTGAAGATGTAGCTATTTGCTTAATGCATATGCAAGGACAACCTCGTAGTATGCAATCAGCCCCTCATTACGATGATTTATTTGCCGATATCAACACATTTTTTACTCGGCGTATTAAAGCCTGTGAAACAGCGGGAATTAAGTTAGAACAACTTATTCTAGATCCTGGTTTTGGGTTTGGTAAAACGCTTGCTCATAACTATGAAATATTAGCTAAGTTTGATGATTTTAATAAATTTGATTTGCCATTGTTGGCAGGGTTATCACGTAAATCGATGATAGGTAATTTGTTAAATAGAGACATAAACGAGCGATTAGCAGGCAGCCTAGCAGGCGCGTTAATTGCAGCGCAAAATGGTGCAAAAATTATTCGTGTACATGACGTAAAAGAAACTGCAGACGTACTCAATGTATATCAAGCCTGCACACAAGGAATTTTATAATGAAAGAAAGAAAATATTTTGGCACAGATGGTGTGCGCGGATTGGTAGGCACTTCACCAATTAACCCTGAATTTGCGATGAAATTAGGTTGGGCTGCAGGACGAGTGTTATCTCAAAGCGGTACTAAAAAAGTAATCATAGGTAAAGATACACGTATTTCAGGGTATATGCTTGAAACAGCACTTGAGGCTGGCTTAATTGCTGCCGGTATTGATGTTATATTACTTGGCCCTATGCCGACGCCTGCTGTTGCATATTTAGCACAGACGTTTCGCGCTGAAGCAGGGATTGTAATTAGTGCTTCACATAATCCATATTATGATAATGGTATTAAGTTCTTTAATGGGCAAGGCCTAAAGCTCGATGATGCTGTTGAGCTTCAAATTGAAGCTATGTTAGATGAGCCAATGACGTGTGTTGCTTCAGACAAGCTAGGTAAAGCGAGTCGTTTGCCTAGCGCTGATGGCCGTTACATTGAGTTTTGTAAAAGCCAGTTTCCACAAGGGTTGTCGCTAGAAGGTTTAAAAGTAGTTGTTGATTGTGCTAATGGTGCCACCTATCACATTGCACCCTCAGTTATGCGTGAATTAGGCGCAGAAGTAATAACCCACGCATGTGAACCCAATGGTGTAAATATCAATCATGAGTGTGGCGCTACACATGTAGATACCTTAAAACGCAAAGTGCTTGAGTTAAAGGCTGATGTTGGTATTGCTTATGATGGAGATGGCGACCGTGTGATGATGGTTGATCACAATGGTCGTGTATTTGATGGCGATGATTTAGTTTATATCATTGCTTGTCAGGCTGCTCAAGATGATAACCTAGGTGGTGGTGTTGTTGGTACTGTAATGTCTAACATGGGTTTAGAAAATGCCTTAAAAGCTAAAGGAATCGAGTTTGAACGCAGTAAAGTGGGTGACCGATATGTAATGGAGCTGCTACAGCAAAAAGGCTGGAAAATTGGTGGAGAGAGCTCTGGTCACGTTCTAAATCTTGATTTAATAAGCACGGGTGATGGTATCATTTCAAGTTTACAGGTATTAGCTGCAATGGTTGCACAAAATCGTACATTACAAGATTTGGGGGCAGGCTTTACAAAATACCCAATGAAAATGATTAATGTGCGTTATACGCCAGGAACAGATCCAACCAAATCATCTGAAGTGCTGGCAGCTGTTGCTGAAGTAGAGCAAACATTAGGTGAAAAAGGGCGTGTATTACTTCGTAAATCAGGAACCGAGCCAGTTGTTCGCGTTATGGTTGAAGCAGAACAAGAAAAGATTGTAATCGATAGTGCGCAAAAAATCGCAGCTGTTGTTGAATCTATGAGCAAACACACTGATTGATAACAATAACCGCTTGTATCTTTGGGCGATAAAAGTTAATATCTCGCCCGTTTTCTAATGTGGAGTGGAAAAATGGCAATACGCAAAGCGATGGTCGCAGGCAATTGGAAAATGAATGGTTCTTTAGAACTAGTTAAGCAAATGTCTGACGCTATTAACAATGTTAAATCTAAAAAGATAGACGTTGTATTATTTCCTCCGTTCCCATTAGTTTCAGCGCTTATTGCAAGTGGTGTATCTACTGGAACTCAGACTATTTCTGAGTATAAACCTGGTGCTTTTACAGGTGAAGTTGATGCACAACTAGTTAAAGACTTAGGGGCAGAGTATGTGCTAGTGGGGCACTCTGAACGAAGAAGTATTTACAATGAAAGCAATAGTACTGTGGCTGAAAAGTTTTCACGTGCTCAACAAGTCGGTTTGACTCCTATTTTATGTGTAGGGGAAAGTGAATCTGAGCAAGAGAATGGTAAAACAGAACTTGTAGTTGCTGCACAAATAGATGCTGTAATTGAGAAATTAGGTGTAGCAGCATTAAAAGATTCTGTGATAGCATACGAGCCCGTTTGGGCCATTGGCACAGGTAAAACGGCATCGCCAGAACAGGCGCAAAACGTTCATAAATTTATCCGTGATAAAATTGCTGCACTAGATAGTGATTTAGCACAAGGGCTTACCATTTTGTATGGTGGTAGCGTAAATGAAAAAAATAGCGAATTATTATTTGCACAAACAGATATAGACGGTGGCCTTATTGGCGGTGCTAGTTTAAAAGCAGATTCATTTTCTGCGATCTGTGAAAGTGCGAAAGGAACCCTATAAGATGTACGAAATTTTATTAGTAGTTTATTTAGTAGTTGCTTTAGCTCTAGTTGGTATGGTTTTAATCCAACAAGGTAAAGGCGCAGATATGGGTTCATCATTTGGTGCTGGCGCTTCTGGGACTGTTTTTGGTTCATCAGGTGCAGGTAACTTTATGACAAAAACAACAACAAGTTTAGCCACTGTGTTTTTTGTTTTGAGTATTGTTTTAGGCAACCTTACAGCAAGTCAGATCAAAAAAACCGATGAGTGGGAAATTTTACAAAAAGCACCGTCAGCTGAAACAGTAATTCCTGTTGAAGAAGATGTGCCAGTGACAATTACTCAAGATAAAAATTCAGATGTACCTAATTAATAATTAATTGTTAAACGATTTATATTCCTCAAATAAATCATTAAATTTAACAGTTACGTAAAAGTTGAAATGCGGATGTGGTGGAATTGGTAGACACGCCACCTTGAGGGGGTGGTGCTTTCGGGCGTGGGGGTTCAAGTCCCCCCATCCGCACCAAATTAATAAGCCAGTAACAGCAATGTTACTGGTTTTTTTTTACTGAAATTTGAATTAGAGCGTTTTTTGAACATTTAGCTGTTGCTAATTACACTTAATTTCAAAAAAAGCATAAAAAAACTAGAAATATTAAAAATATAGTTAACACTTATAGGTATTGAGCCGATAATAGATCTAGACAATAAAATAGGGTAAACAGTATGGCTTCAGGCTTCTCTTTTCAAAATTTAAGTATTACTAAAAAAATACATGCGATAACGAGCATAGCTGTTATTGCATTTCTAATGATCGTTTTGATCAATTACTTTGCGATGAATGATAACAGAGTGTCGCTTGATGAAATGGAGAAGTCATCTTACAAAGTCGTAAAACTAACCTCATCAAATGTAACCCTTTTAGAAAAACTTGATGAGTTATACACCCAAGCAGTAACATTTGGTGAGCAAGAGCTTGTTATAAAAGCAAATGATACTTATAAAATGCTTGAATCAAACATAGAGTTGATAGAACAGATAAATCCTTCTTTCGTTAATAGCACAACAAAAAAAGAACTCGTTAATTACGAAAGAATATCTTCTAGCATTGCAAACGGAATGGTTAATGGCGGAGCTGATTTTAGTAAAATACAGCAGCAAGCTAAATTAAAAACAACTCTATATAGCTCAGTGTTAGAAAGTTTTAAAGGTGCACAGCAAAAAGCGGATGACAGATTTTTTGAATTGGTAGGGAATACCCGCTCTCGCTCAGATGATGCCCTCACTTTGATGCTTGTTGTTGCAGTTGTATCTCTAACGTTGCTTTTGTTTATGGCTATTTGGATTGCCAAAGGGATCGGTTCATCAGCGAGTGATGCCGCAAATAACTTAAGCTTACTTGCAAGCGGTAAGGGTTCTTTAAGTACGCAGTTAGCAGTAAACTCAGAAGATGAAATCGGGCAAGTGTCAATTAACTTTAATGCGTTTATAGCCTTACTTAAAGATACTGTACTTGAAGTAATTGCGGTATGTGAGCCGTTAATGGAAAACTCAACACGGTTAATGCAAGGCATGGAGCAAGCCGAAAAAGCTACAACAAAGCAAACCACTGACGCAGAAATTGTCAAGCAGTCAATGGAAGAAATGAAGCAGAGTGTTGGCGATATATCTCAATCAGCAGGTAATGCTTCACATGCGGTTCAAACTGCAGAAAAAGAAGTAGAACAAAGCCGCTCTCAAGTACAAATGTCTGTAACCGCTTCTCGCACTCTTAGCGATGAAATAAATCAAGCAGCTACAACAATCAATAAACTTGCAGATGATACAAAAAATGTGTCACAAATTTTGAACGTAATTACTTCAATTGCTGATCAAACTAACTTATTAGCGCTTAATGCTGCAATTGAAGCTGCACGTGCTGGTGAACATGGTCGTGGTTTTGCCGTTGTTGCTGATGAAGTTCGTGAGCTTGCTTCTCGTACAGCGCATTCTACTAATGAAATTCGTGAACTATTAGGCGCACTAACTAAAGCAGCTAATGAGTCTGTTACAGCAATGACTTCGGCTCGTGATATGGCAACTGACAACGCGACCGCTGCTGAGAAAACAGGTATCTCAATTGAAAAAATAGCAGAGCAGATGCTAGAAATTAATGGTATGAACTCACAGATTGCAGCTGCGACTGAAGAACAGACCTCTGTTGCCGCTATGGTTGTTGAGAATGTATCTAATATGCATGTGTCATTTGAAGACACCATGGATTCATTGCTAGCAGTACGTGATGTAGCTAAAAACCTACATTACTTATCGGATAATCTGCTAGATGCGACGGCTAAGTTTAGAATTGAGTAAGTTATAGCTTTAATGGCTATCAAAAGTTGTTAATAAAAGATGGGCTAATTTATAGCCCATTTTTTTTAACTAATTTTCGTGGTATCTAAATACAAGCCTTTTGTATTGATCCACTTATACCAATCTGCTTATATATGGGGTCTATTTAACGTTAAGAAAATTACGCTAGAACTAGGCAAAAATTTTTGTATCTAGTTGTTCTAAATAAAAAATTTTTAAAGACGTTATAGTGCAATTTAATTCGTTAAATTGATCAAAGATTTATGCAGATTGGTATTAATTAAGTGAGTTATTTTGAGGTAAGAAAATCTTGTTGATAACAAGGAAGAAACCTCGTTATTTAGTTGCTCTCGGTAATTACTCTTGCATTGCTCTACCTCTTACGTCATGCAGTTGTATATCAGAAGTTTTTAACACCACTTGCGTCAGATTAAATCTTTTTAATTAAGTATTACCAGCGAATAGGCATTATTAGCCTGACTGGAGGAATTAAATTTATCGGGCTTTAATTACGGTAGCTATGTAATTTATGTCCGATATAACTCAATATTACTTCTTTCCTTTATAGATAACAAAGAGCTAGGCTAAGTAAAAATTGAGCAACAAAGAGTTAATTGTCCCTAGAAAAAATCCAAAGGACAGCGCATGTTTGGCTTTTATTCCACGTTATCGCCTATTTATAGGGAATAACCACGTAAGGTATTTCTTTTATAAAAAAAGGCCCGTATAGGGCCCAGTTCAAAAGAAAACAATGCGTAGAACTTAGAGGCAGTTTAAAGTTAATTGTTATTTGGCAGTAAAAGTAAGTAAAAGATCATTTACCTTACGTGAGCCCTCAACTAGCTCAGCGGCTCCTTTTGCAACATTAAAGCTCAAGTTTAAGTTATCGTCACCAAGCTCTTTAATCTGTGTTACGTTGCCACCAATGTCACTACTAACAACTTGTTGTTCTTCTGCAGCAGCAGATATTTGAGTCGCTAGTTGAGATATTTCGCTTATTTGCAAAAATATACCATCAAGCTCTACTTGAGTTTGATCTGTTGTGCTAACGCAACTATCGGCTTGTGTTTTAGTATCTTGCATTATTTTAGACCAGCTAAATAATGTGTCTTGGATTTCTTTTATTGAGCTATGAATCTGAGCTGTTGCATTTTGAGTACGAGATGAAAGTGCACGCACTTCATCAGCCACAACGGCAAAGCCACGTCCATGTTCACCAGCACGAGCGGCTTCGATAGCGGCATTAAGCGCAAGCAAGTTGGTTTGTTCGGCAATACCCTCAATCTCACTCATTACTTGGCCGATCTTATCCGCTTCAGAAGCTAAACTATTTGCTGTTGTAGCTGCTTGTTCTACTTGTGTCGCTAAGTCAGATACCATCGAGCTATTGCCAGCAATATGTTGTTTTATATCAGAACAACTTTGATGCGTAAGATTTACTTTATCAGCTGTATGGTGAGTATTATTAGATATTTCACCAATAGTTGAACTCATTTGTAGCATTGCCGAGGCTATTTGTTCTAAGCGCTGTCCTTGTGAGGCGATACCTTTTTCCGTTAGTGTTGATTGTTCATCTAGGTGTATCGCTATATTATTGAAATTCAGCGTTGAATCTCTCATTCTGCCAAGTACAGTTCGTAATTTTGCGCTAAGCATTTGCTCTCTATAATCACTCACACTATGTGGATTACTTCCACTAAAAATGTAGCGAGAGACCGAATCGAAATTTGCTTTTTGTGTGTTTAATATCTTGGGGGTGGCAATTAATTCATCATAATTTAGCGCTATAACTAAAACACACACAAGTGAATTAATTAACGCAGCACTCCAAGAGGCCAATAAAGCAACAGAAACTAACCAAGCGATTAAGCCAATAAGTGTAATACCTTGTCTAAGATTTGTTTGCTCGCGAAGGTTGAACAGTGATTTACCCGCGTTTATTTTATTGTAAAGGTGCTGGGCGCGTTGTTTAAGTTGTTCACTTGCTTTACTTCTTACTGATTGATAGCCGATCAATTGCCCGTGCTCAAAAATTGGCGTCACAAAGGCATCTACCCAGTAGTAGCGTCCATCTTTGCAGCGATTTTTTACCATGCCTCGCCAAGAGTGACCTTGCTTTAGTATTGTCCACATTTCTTTAAATGCCGCCTTCGGCATATCTGGATGACGTACAATATTATGGTTTTTACCCATTAGCTCTTCTGGACTATATCCTGCGATAGCACAAAACTCTTGATTAGCGTATGTAATTACACCTCTGAGATCCGTTGTGGAAACGAGCTCTTGTGATTCATCAAAGTGAACCTCTTCATTTATTAAGCTTTTATTATTGCGCATTGTATTTACTGTCATCCTTTAATGTTGTCGCTATTATATTGCTTACTGGGTACAAAGCAAAAAATCGAACCAATCTATACCTGCTTACAATTTATATCTTACACTTTTATGATCTACATCAAGTCTTTTTAAATTAAATTATAATTATTGAAAGTGCTTTGAATTATTTTTATCTAAATTCTGGTCTATTAAGCGGCTAACTTAATACTAAGGTTAACCTACATCCGTTTAGGCAACAAAGAGTTAATCGCCTCTAGGGGAAACCCAATGGGTAGCGTATGTTTGGCATTTATTCTAATCGCCTATTTATGGGGGATAACCACACTGCATAGCCTCTGCCTTGCCTAAATACCAAACTGTTAGCTGAAGAATTAATTACGAAAAGTCAGCACGGCCTAATATGTTTTACTAGAAATTGGTTAATTGCCCGTGCAAAGCAATTGTATAATGTTAAGAGCAGTGGCAGTATTACGATTTATTGCATGGTGTAATTCATATCACGCGTACCTTCAAAACAGGGCAAACGATCATTGGTAAAAAATTGTATCGTTCTTAGCAATTTAATCTTGAGTAATAAGTGACTAGCCCCCATAACCCTATGATTAAGCCACGTGGCCCGAGGAAATATTTTTGACAACACATGATTTAACAAATGCGCTTAATGCGTTATCAGCTGAAAAGCACCACAACGCAGTTAAAGGCATTAAACGTGGCATTGAACGAGAGTCGCTAAGAATACAAAGTAATGGCGTGATATCTCCTAAAGGGCACCCTAAAGGTGTGGGTAGTGCGTTAACTAACGGTCATATTACAACTGACTTTTCTGAGTCATTACTTGAGTTTATCACCCCTGTTAGTGATTCGTCGTCGCAAACTCTTAAGCAATTAAAAGATTTACAAAAGTTTACGCTAGAAAAAATGGGTGATGAACTGCTTTGGCCTATTAGTATGCCATGCTTTATCGAGCATCAAGATGATATTGTTTTAGCTCAATTTGGCAGTTCCAATACAGGTAAAATGAAAACACTCTATCGTGAAGGGTTAAAAAATCGCTACGGTAGTATGATGCAAGCCATCGCGGGTGTGCATTTTAATATTTCTTTTCCAGATACCTTGTGGCACTCGCTTCATTCGCTAGAACAAAGCAATGCAAGCATGCAAGATTTTATTTCTGATGGTTATTTAGCACTTATCCGAAACTTTAAGCGCGAACTATGGTTAATTAGTTATCTATTTGGTGCATCACCGGCTTTATGCAGCTCATTTTTACAAGGGCGAAAAACAGAGTTACCCTTCAAAAAACTGGGCAAAGGCACACTTTATTTAGAGGTGGGCACTGCGCTGCGTTTAGGTAACCTAGGGTATACAAATAGCGCACAATCATCTTTACGTGTTATGTATAATTCGCTTGATGAGTATGTAGCAGGGCTTAAGAAAGCAATTAATACGCCATCAGACATTTACAGTAATCTTGATGATTATACGAGTACAGCACCTAAGCAACTAAATAAAAATATACTGCAAATCGAAAATGAATTTTATTCACCTATACGCCCTAAACGCAATGCTAAAAATGGTGAAACGCCAACAGATGCATTACTTAGAGCGGGTATTGAGTATATTGAAATTCGCGCACTAGATGTAAACCCATTTAGCGAAGTGGGTATTGATATAGAGCAGATTCACTTTCTAGATGTTTTTTTGACGTATTGCTTATTAAAAAATTCACCACAAATGGATTGGAAAGAACAAGCGTGTAGCACTGAAAACCTCGATACGGTTGTAAATCAGGGTCGCGAAGAAGGGCTCATGCTTAACTTTAATAATGAATCACGTAGTCTTCAATCATGGGGAGATGAGATATTTTCTCAATTAAGTGAAGTAGCTGTGTGGATGGATAATGCTTACGGTGTTGATTATTACTCAAGTACAGTAAAGCGGATGGCTACATGGATCCATAACCCAGCATTGACCTATTCGGGGCGTTATGTGGCAGAACTAAAAGAGTCTGGTTTAGATAATGGACATTTTGCTTTAGCGTTGGCTAATAAGTATAGGAAAAACCATGCTGAGGCCCAGTACAGTGAGTTTTTAAAGCCTTGGTTGGAGCAACAAGTTGTAGAGTCTAATGAGGCTCAGGCAGCGATTGAAGGGGCTGATACGCAATCGTTTACTGAATTTTTGGATGCGTATTTTAAAGGGAAATAATTGGCTGTTAGTTAAAATAAAAAAACGCAGCCCTTAAGTGGCTGCGTAAATATTCTTCAGGGATGAAACAATGCTGTACTGCTGCATTATAAAATCAGACCTACACATTTTATAAAAGTTCAGTGAGATCTTAAAATATGAAAAAAAACACAATTATTTTATCTCTAGTGCTGACTATAGCTGGCTGTGCAACAGCTCCTCCAAAGCAACCTAATGATATTTGTAAAATTTTTGAAGAAAAGTCAGATTGGTATTACGACGCAAAAGACGCTCAAGAAAAGTGGGGCTCTCCAAAGCACGTACTCATGAGTATGATGTATCAAGAAAGCTCGTTTAAACACGACGCAGCCCCACCGATGGAATATTTTTTATGGATAATCCCAACGGGTCGTGCCAGTGATGCTTATGGTTATTCACAGGCCAAAACGCCTACGTGGTCTGATTATATTAGAGAGACGGGTAACAGTGGCGCAGATCGGGACGACTTCGATGATGCAATTGATTTTATGGCATGGTTTGTTTATAAAACTCACAAAGTGAATGGTATTTCTAAATGGGATGCTTACGCACAATACCTTAATTATCATGAAGGGTGGGGCGGCTACAAACGTGGTACTTACAAGAAAAAAAAGTGGCTAATGGGCGTAGCTAATAAGGTAAAAAACAGAGCAAGCCGTTATGGTGCGCAATTAAAGCGATGTGAAGATGAACTTGATAAAGGTTGGTTGGAACGGCTATTTACGTAATAGAAAAACAGTTTAAATAAGGAGCCAAATGGCTCCTTTTTTGTTTTAACGGGTTCGCTTACTAGGCTGTATTTTTACCTGTTTAATCATGTTCTCTTTTACTTCGAGCACTTCAACAGGGTAACCAGCAATACGTAAACTAATGTTGGCATCAGGAATGTCTTCTAAATACTCAACAATTAAGCCGCTAAGTGTTTTAGGGCCATCGAGCGGAAATTCCCAACCCATTTCTTTGTTTAAATCGCGAACGTTAGCACCACCATCAACAATAAAAGAACCATCTGTTTGAGTGGTAACTTCTTCACTTGGTGTGCGTGTTTGCGTTGTTGTAAAGTCACCAACTACTTCTTCAAGAATATCTTCGAGTGTAACTAAACCTTGAATGTCACCGTATTCGTCAACCACCAAACCAATACGTTCTTTAGATTGTTGGAATTTTAAAAGTTGCGTATTGAGCGAAGTACCTTCAGGTATAAAGTAAATTTCACGAACCGCACGCAATAGTGATGGTTTATCAAATTGCTCTTTTGTAAGTAGTCTAAGCGCATCACGCGAATGAATAAACCCAACAGCATCGTCAATATTATCTCGATAAAGTAATACGCGTGTATGTTGAGAGTGCGTAAGCTGGCGGCTAATTAGTTTCCAGTCGTCATTTATATCTATCGCCACAATTTCGTTGCGTGGGATCATAATATCTTCAACGGTAACTTGTTCTAAATCTAAAATTGAAGTTAGCATGCTTTGGTGACGGGCGGGTAATAGAGCACCGGATTCGTTTACCACTGTTTTTAATTCTTCTTTACTCATGCTGTGTTCGTCAATTTGAGCGGCACTAATACCAAATAACCGCAGTATTCCATTAGTCATCCAGTTAATAACAACAACAAAAGGGAATAGAATTTTAAGTAACCCTTTGAGTATTATTGAACTTGGAAAAGCAACTTTTTCAGGATATAAAGCGGCAAGTGTCTTAGGAGTCACCTCGGCAAATATCAGCACAACAAGTGTGAGTGCACCTGTAGCAATAGCGATACCTAAATCACCATATAAACGTATACCAATAATAGTGGCAACTTGCGCCGCTGCTATATTGACTAGGTTATTGCCGATTAAAATTAAACCAATTAATCTATCTGGACGGCTGAGTAATTTACTGACTCGCTTAGCTGCACGATGATCTTGTTTAGCAAGATGTCGCAGGCGTATACGATTGATTGACATGATCCCAGTTTCTGAACCGGAAAAATAAGCAGAAAAAAGTACCAATAAACCTAAAATGATAAATAGGGTACTTGTCGATATGTCGTCCAACGATGGATCCTTTTCTTATAAATCAATGCGTATTAAGCTAGAGTGAGCTTGCAGAGTCAAGTTAAAACTTATTAAGTACCACTTCTTGTATGAAACGGCTGCCAAAATAAGCAAGTGTGAGGATAAATGCAGCGACCATGATGGTAATAACAACGGGTTTTCCTCTCCATCCTTTTTTCATATGACCTAATGCAACGACAGCAAATATTACCCAAGCGAGCAAAGATAGTATCGTTTTGTGGATAAATTCTTTTGCAAACATCCCATCCAGAAAAACAAAGCCAGATATTAATGCAAAAGTAAGTAGTACAGTACCTAAGTTAAGCAGTTGGTATAGTTGGCGCTCAACAACCATAAGAGGTGGTAAATGACTATGCACTATGGCTAAATCTTTACGTTTTAAACGCTTATCAATAAAGTAAAACTGAACCCCGTATAAAGTAGCAATAATTAAAATACAATATGCCAGTAAAGATAAAGAAATATGAGTGACTAAGCCAATTTCAACTTGCAAGCTTTGCAAAAGCAAGTGGTGAGGGATAAATAAGCTTGCAATGCTTAATAATGCGGCAAAACCATATACAACAGGGAGTAACAAGGTTGCAGGAAACTTTAACGATACGGCCGTGACGGATACAACGATAACCCAGCAGGTTAGTAAAGCCACATTAACGATACTTAAATCTTGGCCGTCGGCACGAAAAACAGAGTTTACCAACAATAGCATATGCGCCAATATAGCAACCGTACTCAGTACTATGGTGACTTTTTGGCTCGGGCCTTGTTGGTGAAATAGTCGTGAAAGCACGTGAGACGTTGCTAGCACATAAAATAAACTGGCAATAATAGTTAAACTAATAATCAGCATAATGCTTGGGCCACTTAATTTGAGTCAAAAAATTCTTGTTGTTATGTAGCCATTGTATTTTATAGCAAAGCAAATGCATAGACCTTAAAAAAAGAAACTCAACTACTAGCACTTGAACACTGTATTGTCCGCCACCATTTACGGTATACTGTTTTTAATTCAAATTTAATAATATCAATATTGTTAATTGAACGACCAGACTAAGCGGTCGTGTGATTAGATTGATATAACGTCTTATCGGAACCGATACATGTTTGAGAACCTCCAAGAACGATTAGGTAAAACCTTAAAAAATATCAGTGGTCGAGGCCGCCTAACAGAAGACAACATTAAAGACACTCTTCGTGAAGTGCGTATGGCTTTTTTAGAAGCCGATGTGGCGTTGCCTGTTGTTCGTGATTTTGTAAAACAAGTAAAAGAACGCGCCGTTGGTGTGGAAGTTACTAAAAGTTTAAGCCCAGGCCAAGTATTCGTAAAAATCGTACGCGAAGAACTTGAAAAAGCAATGGGTGAAGCCAATGAAGAGCTGAGTTTAAATGCACAACCGCCAGCGGTTGTAATGATGGCAGGTCTTCAAGGTGCAGGTAAAACCACGAGTGTTGCAAAACTAGCTAAGTTTTTAAAAGAGCGTAAGAAAAAATCGGTGCTTGTAGTCAGTGCCGACGTATACCGCCCAGCGGCAATCAAGCAGTTGGAAACACTTGCTGCTGAAGTTGATGTTGATTTTTTCCCAAGTGATATCTCGCAAAAGCCGGTAGATATTGCAACAGCTGCTATCTCTCATGCAAAAAAGAAATTTATCGATGTAGTACTTGTTGATACCGCTGGTCGTTTACATGTCGATAGTGACATGATGGATGAGATTAAAGATCTTCATAAAGCAATCAACCCAATTGAAACATTATTTGTTGTTGATGCAATGACAGGCCAAGATGCCGCCAATACAGCAAAAGCATTTGACGAAGCATTACCACTTACCGGTGTTATATTAACAAAGACCGACGGTGATGCGCGTGGTGGTGCCGCTTTATCTATTCGCCATATCACGGGTAAACCGATTAAATTTATGGGTGTGGGTGAGCGTACTGATGCATTAGAACCTTTTCATCCGGACCGTATAGCGTCGCGTATTTTAGGTATGGGTGATGTACTTTCATTAATCGAAGAAGTCGAGATGAAAGTCGATAAAGAGCAGGCTGCCAAAGTTGCGGAAAAAGTATTTAAAGGTGCAGGTTTTACGCTTGACGATTTTGCCGATCAACTTAAACAAATGAAAAGCATGGGCGGCATGATGTCAATGCTTGATAAACTGCCTGGTATGTCTAATTTACCCGATGCAGTTAAAGGGCAAATGGGTGATAAAACGTTCATTCAAATGGAAGCAATTATTAGCTCTATGACGAAAAAAGAACGTGCTCGTCCTGAAATCATTAAAGGTTCGCGTAAAAAACGTATCGCAGCGGGCTCTGGTACACAAGTGCAAGAGATCAATAAGTTGCTCAAGCAGTTTACGCAAATGCAAAAAATGATGAAAAAGATGAAAGGTAAAGGCGGCATGATGAAAATGATGCGCGGTATGAAAGGCATGTTACCTCCAGGAATGATGGGAGGCGGTGGGCCTAAATTTTAAAATTAGCTCAGCGCTATTTTTAAAATAAAAATCATATTCAATAAAAAGGGAGCAAATTGCTCCTTTTTTATTGAATAAATTATGCGTATTGTACATAGTTAATCCTATTTCCTCGTTCAGATCACAATTTAACCTACTAAACTGTCTTTTTGGTTCACTTCTTACTTGCGTTATTGCCAAAAACTCGTACAATTCCCCAGCTCCCCATTCTGGGGAGTAAATCTTATTAATGAAAACAGTCAATCTTTATAGAGGACGGTATGGTAACTATTCGTTTGCAACGTGGTGGCGCTAAAAAACGCCCTTTCTATCAAATTGTGGTTGCGGATAGCCGTTTCTCGCGTGACGGTCGCTTCATCGAGAAAGTAGGCTTTTTTAACCCAATTGCTGCAGGTCAAGAAGAAAAAATTCGTTTAGATTTACCACGTGTTGAACACTGGGTAGGTCAGGGCGCATCTCTTTCAGATCGCGTAGCTAAGTTAGTAAAAGACGCTCGTAAAGCGGCTTAATAGGCGTAAGTGTAACCATGAGTCAAGAGAACACCTCATCAATAATTGTCGTAGGAAAGCTCGGTGCCCCATATGGTATAAAGGGCTGGCTTAAGGTACATTCATTTACTGATGATCCCATAGGGATCTTCGATTTCAGCCCGTGGTTGATAGGGCAGCAAGGTAAATGGCAGTCCTTAGAAGTGGTCGACTGGCGTCGCCACAACAAAGGCTTTATCGCTAAATTTGCGCAGGTAAACGACCGAGACGAAGCTATGGCTTATACCCATGCCGAAATCTCAATGGATTCAGCGCAATTACCAGAACTCCCGCAAGGTGAGTTTTATTGGCGAGATCTCATTGGCATGTCCGTTGTAACTGATAAAGGTTATGACTTAGGCATTGTTGATGACCTAATGGAGACAGGATCAAATGACGTACTAGTTGTGAAAGCAAACAGTAAAGACGCATTTGGTCAAGCTGAGCGTTTAATTCCTTTTTTAACTGATTCAGTTATTAAAGACGTTAAATACGATGCAAGAGAAATTACCGTAGACTGGGATCCTGGGTTTTAATGACGCAAACTAGTTCATTATGGGTAGGGGTGATAAGCCTTTTTCCAGACATGTTTGATGCAATTACCCAGCAAGGGGTTACCGGTCGCGCAGTAAAAAGTGGTTTAATTGATTTTAACTGTTGGAATCCACGGGATTACGCTTTAGATAAGCATAGAACAGTGGATGATCGCCCTTACGGGGGCGGACCTGGTATGTTAATGATGGTTGAACCATTAAAAAAAGCCATTCTTGACGCTAAAAAAGCGGCAGGTGATGGTGCTAAAGTAATTTATATGTCCCCACAAGGGCGCAAACTTGATCAGCAAGGAGCAAGCGAACTCGCAAGTTCTAAAAAACTGATTTTGATTGCCGGTCGCTATGAAGGTATAGATGAGAGAATAATAGAATCATATGTTGACGAAGAATGGTCAATTGGTGATTTTATTTTGAGTGGTGGTGAACTACCTGCCATGACATTAATTGACGCAGTAGCGCGATTAGTGCCAGGCGTGTTAGGTCATAACCAGTCAGCAGAACAAGATTCGTTTTCGGATGGCTTGTTAGATTGTCCACACTATACACGACCAGAAACATTGGACGACAAACAGGTTCCTGCTGTATTACTCAGTGGCAACCACCAAAAGATAGCAAAATGGCGGCTTATGCAGTCATTAGGCAGAACTTGGTTACGACGTCCTGACTTGTTGCATAACCTAGCTCTGACTGAGGAGCAAGCGGTATTACTCGCGAAATTTCAGCAAGAGTACCAAAAAGCTTGTGGCTAGAAGACAGTTACACCTAGGAAAGTGAGAAACATAATGGCAAAAGTAAACCAAAATATTATTAAAGCGCTTGAAGATGAGCAGCTTAAAACAGACGTACCTACATTCGGCCCTGGTGATACAGTGGTTGTACAGGTAAAAGTAAAAGAAGGTGCTAAAGAGCGTCTACAGGCCTTTGAAGGTGTTGTAATCGCTAAGCGTAATCGTGGTCTTCACTCAGCATTTACTGTTCGTAAGATTTCGAACGGTGAAGGTGTTGAGCGTGTATTCCAAACGCACAGCCCTCTTATTGATAGCGTAACAGTTAAGCGTCGCGGTGCAGTTCGCCGTGCTAAGCTTTACTATCTACGTGAGCGTTCTGGTAAATCTGCACGTATTAGAGAAAAACTTAACTAATACGCGCTGTTTATCAACGCAAAAAAACGGGTTGCATCCTTCGGGTTGCAACCCGTTTTGGTTTTTGTGATATTATTTTCTTAACTCTTAACTCTTAACTCTTCATCTAGCTTTCATTACCCGTAAAATTTTGGGATTAATCTTTTCTCAGTTCATCGATCCTGTTAGTATTTATCGTATTGATTAGTTTACTTTTATGTAAATTTATATTTACGTTATTTGTTTTTTAAGGTGGTATGAACGTGGCTGACATAAATGATTTAGCACAGCTAAGAGCAGGTATAGATGAATGCGATGCACAGCTGGTTGCTTTACTCGCTAAACGCAACGGTATTACGCAAAAAATTGGTGAGATAAAACAACAAACGGGTGCGCCTTTACATGCACCTGTTCGTGAAGCAGAGCTATTAGCGGCAAGACGACAAGAAGCAATAAATAAAAATGTAAGCCCAGATCTCGTTGAAGATATACTAAGACGCATGATGCGAGAAGCCTATCAAAACCAACAAGCAAAACTTGCATGTGCAGCGCCAGAACTTTCGCCCATTGTGATCGTGGGTGGTCAAGGTGCTATGGGGCAGTTATTTGCACAGCAGTTTATTCGCTCAGGTTACGACGTTAAAATTTTAGATAAAGATCAGCAAAGCGATGCGAAAAATATTTTAAAAGGCGCTAAGTTGGTAATGATGAGTGTGCCTATTAATGCATTAGACTCCGTAGTTGCCAAATTACCTAAACTTGATGATGATTGTTTACTTGTTGATATAACATCAGTGAAGCAATCGCCGATCAAAGCACTGAAAGCTGCACACAGTGGCCCTGTGGTTGGTTTACACCCTATGTTCGGACCAGACATATCCCATTGGGTAAAACAAACAATAGTTGTGTGTGAAGGTCGAAATCATCAAGCTGCTAAAGGTTTATTAGCGCAGTTACAAGTATGGGGTTGCCAACTTGTTGAACTTGATGCGAAAAAGCACGATGAAGCAATGCAAATTATTCAAGTAATGCGCCATTTAACCACCTTTGTATATGGGCAATTTCTAGCTAAGCAAAGCCATACGTTAGAAGAGTTACGAAGCTGCTCTTCACCAATTTATCAGCTTGAATTAATGATGGTGGGACGTTTATTTGCTCAATCACCAGAGCTTTATTCGGATATCATGTTGGCTCAATTTGACGATGTAGAAAGTTTGCTTGCGCAGTATCAAGATACATTTTCTAGTACATTAGCAAAATTAAAAGCGGGAGATAAAAGCGCGTTAATAGCTTCCTTTGCTGATGCAAAGGCGTATTTTTCTGATTCAACGCAGCACTTTTTAACGCAGAGTAGAAGTTTATTAAATAAAGCGAATGATGCAAAGGTACTCGATTAACGTTCAGGGCGTGTTGAACTTTGGTGGTTTGATTTTCAGCAGACTGTTTGCTATTTAAGCAAGAGAGACCCTGTGATGTATGTTCCCCATAAATAGGCGATAACGCAGCATAAATGCTAAACATGCGCAGCTCTTTGGGGCCTTTGTCGGCCCCGTAGTTTCAAGTTAAACTCAATTAACTATTTACGCTCACTGCCTGTAACGTTTCACTTTGGTAGCAGCCCAGAATACGCACGTACTGAGTATGCTCTTTAAGTTCTTCTAGTGCTGTTTTTACTTGATTGTCTGCAAGGTTCGCCTCTAGGTCAACATAAAAAACTTCTTCCCATGGGTTGCCCGGAGTAGGGCGAGATTCTAGTTTTACCAGATTAATTTTGTGCTGTTTAAAAATCATTAATGCGTCAGCAAGCGATCCTGCTTGTTGTTTTGTCGACATTATTAAGCTGGTCTTGGTTGGAATTTGATTGGATACCTGAAGAGGCTTACGCGCAACAACAATAAAGCGGCTATGGTTTTCGCTTTGGTTTGCTAGGTTTGATTTAATAACCTCAAGCCCTACGTTTTTCCCCGCTTGTGCAGAGCCTATTGCGGCGCTATTAGGTGTGCTTAAAGCTGACTGTAATGCGCTTGATGTTGAATCACAGGTTTCGTGTTGTAAGTCACCTAGCCCTTGTAAGAATCGACTACACTGAGCAAATGGTTGCGGATGTGCAAATATTTTAGTTAGCTGGCTGAGTTCACTGCCGGGGTTTGCGAGTAAGCAATGCTCTACGCTGTGGGTAACTTCGCCAACAATAGATACTTGCGCATGTTGTAGTAAATCAAACACCTCATTAATACTACCAGAGCTTGTATTTTCGATAGGGAGTAAGCCAAAATCAGCTTGGCCGTTTTCTACTTTAGCCGTTATTTCATCAAATGATGTACAGCCTATTTCAATAAGTTTACCTGGACGGCGACTAAAGTATTTATGACAGGCTAATTGGCTGTATGATCCTTGGCCGCCCAAATAAGTAACACGATGAGTTTCGCTTAATGCATCAGGGTTTAAGTTTTTTTGCAGCATCGCTTGCTGATGTAATACAGAATCTTCTAAGATGGTTTGAAAAACATTATTCACATAATAAGCATCTAAACCAAGTGACTTTCCGTAGCCAATTAGCTTTTCAAGCAATGCTAGCTCACGTGCTTCATCACGAATAGGCTTGTTATTAGCTATTTTATACTCTACAACTCCATGGCTAATACGGCGGCGTTTTGCTAATAACACGAGTAGATCAGAATCAATTTCGTTTATGTCGTGTCTTAATGTATTTAATACATCATTAGTCATTTTGGTTTCCTCATTCCAAAAAAATCCGCCGAATTATACGGCAGAAACAAAAAAGCCTCCCAGTTGGGAGGCTTTACTATTCGATTGATTTTATCTCACAAACAGGGAAGCCTCTTCTATATAAAGAAGCTAAAAAACGAAAAAAAGGTGTGAGCGTAAATAATATTCATCATGTTAATGTATGGAGTGTTGTCTTTAATGTCAATAAGGAACCTGAACTTTGGATAATAAATCTATCTCAAGCAGCTACTTTCAGTGCTAACTGCGTTGAATTTACTTGCAATTGGTCCGCTATTGACGCGTAAATCCGTCTTGTTTTCACTGAAAGTCTCGGGCTAGAGAAAAATAAATTTAAATATCATATAGTTCAATGTGTTAGTAAATCTCTTAACCCGAGTTAAGGTTAAGTAATTTGTACTTAATAGCAGACTAATCAGTATTTACTTTTAAGCGAGTACGATTTATGAAAAAGTTAACAAAAAATTTATAATTTAAGGTTCTGATCTGGTATATTTCGTAGTACTGACTTAAATAAAAATAATTATTAATAATAAGGCTGGCCTGTGGTGTATCGACGCCCTCCATCACGCTTTGGATTAAACTCTTTAAGTGTAAAATTATCACTGCTTATTTCTGCAATTTGTTTGATTGCGGGTGTGTGCGCTGCTGCCTTAATGCTCAAGTCAGAAGAAAAACAACTTGTATTTGAAGAGCACGAAGTACTAAAAAGCTCGACTGATTTATTAGTAAAACAGTTTAACGAAAAAGTTAACACAAAAGTAAATATTGCTGAGCAAGCAAATAGTGTTGTCGTCGAACAGCTTTTTTCAAAACAACAATCAATTAACCTAAGTAATAATGCTAAGTTGCAATTTAATAATGACGGTACAATTAGAAGTGCATCAGCAGATGGTATGTCAGCGGCTTATTTAGCCCAAAAAAATTACTCCCCTTTTTATAAGCAGTTAATTAATGATTCAGAATCGTTATGGCGAATAATCGCGCCAACATTAATACATGATTTTTTTAATTTTTATCTCATCACAAAAGACAATTTCATTCGAATCTCCCCACCTAATTGGGCATTAAATGCACCTGCAAACTTTAATTTTACAACGGGGACTACCTATAACGCAGTTCAAAAAAATATTAACCCGACTCAAGAGCCTAAGTGGTCAAAAGTTTACTACGACAAGGTGTGGAATAAATGGGTTATCAGCTTATTAGTGCCTATTTATGTAGAAAATGAGTTTTTGGGCGTGACAGGGAACGATATAGCGTTAAACACACTTATTTCACAGCTCCCTGTTGGTGATAAAGAAAAGCATTTACTTGTATTTGATAGTAAAGGTCAGCTATTAGCACATCCTGATGTTAGTCAGAATTTATTAGCTAACTATGGTAGTAAAGGGAAAACACTTAACACGCAAGATTTCGTTAATGACGAATTACAAGCCATTATTAATGAAGCTAGAACAATGCATCTTTCTGAATATGCAAACTCGTTTGAGCAAAATGACGAAGAACATATTATTAATATCCGTAAAATAGATGAATTAGATTGGTATATAGGTGTTTATAAAAAACGTTCATCTACGTTATCAGCGTTACAAGATTTAAAGCTGAAATTTTTTGGACTCTTTATTATGTACGCTGTTTTAGTTGCTTTGTTATTACATCAAGCACTCTATCAACTTGTACTTCGCAGATTGCACACTTTAGTTTATGCAGTTACAAATTTTGGTAAAGGGAATTTGCAAATAGAGTTCCCACCAGAAAATAAAGATGAGATAGGTACTCTCAATGGTTCATTTAGAGATATGACGGTAGAGATCCGTAAACTTATAGATGGCCTAACTCAACGCATTACAGAAAAAGAAATAGCTGAAAAAGCAGCAAACAGACTGTCCAAAGCGGTTGCATTTTCGGGTACTGGTGTGGTGATCACAAATGAAAACTTTATTATTGAATACGTAAACCCCAAAATGCTTGAAATGACAGGTTACCCAGAGAGTCATTTTAACAGAACCCCATTGTTGAGTATTATTGCTACCGAAATGGCTATTTTGGTTGACGACATTGATATTGATTTGCGAAGTCGCAATTATTGGCGAGGCGATACCCTTATCCAAGGCTTAGATAAGCAATCAATTTGGGTATCCCTTAGTGTGTCGCCAATCCGAGATGAGAGCGGTAAAATCACCAGTTATGTGGCGTCTGCACAAGATATTTCGTTTGTAAAAGAAAGCCAGCGAAAAATGGAGCAACTAGCTTATTTTGATACATTAACCGGGTTGGCAAACAGAACATTTTTTAGAATGCAACTTCGTAAATCTATGGCACTGGCTGAACGTGGGCATTACGCTTTTGCATTATTTTATTTTGATTTAGATGAATTTAAACGCATTAACGATACGCTGGGACACGATGCTGGGGATCAACTCTTGGTTGAGGTTGCAAACAGATTAAAAAAACGCCTGCGCGCAGAGGATACGATTGCACGCCTTGGTGGTGATGAATTTGCTGTTTTACTTAGTGGAATAGAGAGTCAAGAGCATGCAACAGATGTGGCAAACACGATCCAAAAAACGTTAAATGTTCCTATAAAGCTTAGCAGTAATGAAGTTATTATAAGTGCTAGCATTGGTATTACAATGGCGCCTTACGATAGCTTAGAAGAAGATCAGCTTTTAAAACATGCTGACTTAGCAATGTATGAGGCGAAGGCCAAAGGGCGTAATACATTCCACTTTTATAGCCAAGAATTGGATGCCGCAGCAAACGAACGTTTATTTATCGAAAATGAACTACGCCAAGCCTTAAGAGAAAAACAGTTTGTTATTTATTACCAACCTCAAGTTGATAGTCGTAATCAACAGGTAATGGGTTATGAAGCCTTGTTGAGATGGTTTCACCCAACCGAAGGGCTTATTCCTCCAACTAAATTTATTCCTATTGCAGAAGCGACCGGTTTAATTGTTGAATTAGGCGAGTGGGTATTACAAGAGTCATGCGACTTTGCGGTTAGGTTAAAAGAACAAGGTAGAGAAAACAATATTTCAATTAATTTGTCCGCTCGTCAGTTTAAAGATGCGAGTTTAGTTACCATGCTTAGCAAAATGATTATTAAGTCGGGAGTGTCGGCCAAACGCCTTCATTTAGAGCTAACCGAAAGCATGTTGATGGGTAATGTTGAAGCCGCAATCACACAATTACATGAACTTAAGGCATTAGGCGTTTCAATCTCAATAGACGATTTTGGAACTGGGTATTCGTCGCTAAGCTACTTAAAGCGATTCCCTGTTGATATATTAAAAATTGATCGCTCTTTCGTAAGAGATATTCCCGAAGACACCAATGATATGGAAATTACGGCGGCTATAATTGCAATGGCACAAAAGTTGAACATTAATGTAGTTGCTGAAGGTGTTGAAACAATAGAGCAAGTTCAATTTTTACAGAACAACAACTGCTTCGTTGTGCAAGGTTACTATTTTAGTGCGCCGATCCCAGAGCGTGAATTTCCTAGTTTGTTTGAGAAATTAAATAATATTCAGCGTATTGAAAACTTAAATAAAAATGCGGGTTAACCACCCGCAATTTTTACTTTAAATTTTAAGCCTTCTAAAATAGCTTTTAATTTATCGCGGTCGTCACCTTGTACTTCTATAACGCCCTCTTTAACAGCACCACCTTGACCCATTTTACTTTTAATTACTTTTGCTAATTTTTTTAGGTCATGCTCTTTTGGGTCTATACCTGTGACCAGCATAACGCCTTTTCCCTTACGACCTTTTGTCTGGCGTTCAATTCGTAAAAAACCGTCTTTGAATATCTTACCAGCGACCTCTTTTTCTGGCTTTGGTTGGCTTATTCTGCCCGTATCTGTTGAATATACTAACTGACTATCACTCATCTTTTACCTATAGATAAAATGAATTAAACAATGGCATAAATGATAGCAAATTTGCGCTTGTGTGTTTTTATTTTTGCTAATTACTTTTAACAGGTTATATTTAGTTCAAAGGAAATACTATTGAGAGCTTAAGATGAGTTTAACTAAAAATGAGTCTATTGATGGCACTACTTTAACAATACAAATTAAGGGTAAATTTGACTTTAATTTAGTGCAGTCTTTTCGACAAGCCTATGCGCAAATAAATGAGAGTATTATTAAAGTTGTTATTGATTTAAGAGAAACAGAGTATATGGATAGCTCAGCCCTTGGCATGTTATTAAATATGAGAAAAACAATAGAAAGCCAAGTTAGCACTATTCAAATAAGTAACTGCCAACCACAATTAAGGAAAATATTACAGATCTCACGTTTCGATA
The DNA here is from genome assembly GCF_014905615.1 of Pseudoalteromonas aliena SW19. Taxonomy (NCBI): domain Bacteria; kingdom Pseudomonadati; phylum Pseudomonadota; class Gammaproteobacteria; order Alteromonadales; family Pseudoalteromonadaceae; genus Pseudoalteromonas; species Pseudoalteromonas aliena. The sequence goes on along the minus strand of NZ_AQGU01000025.1, from coordinate 998,146 downwards.
AAAAATTTGATATTAGCTAATGATCCATGTGCTCATTGTTGACGACCAAACGCTTAATCACATTTTACTTAGTAAGATGCTAGAGCAAGAAGGTTATAAAATATCGATGGCTCATAATGGGCTTGAAGCATTAAATGTATTAGAAAAAAACGAGATTGATGTTGTTTTACTCGATGTTTTAATGCCAGTGATGGACGGTTTTGAAGCTGCGCAGTTGATTAAACAGCGTTTTAACGAAGTATACTTACCAATTATTTTTATCACCTCGTTAGACGACCAAGCAAGTTTTGAGCGTTGTTTGGAGGTTGGGGGTGATGATTTTATTCATAAACCCTTCGATAAAGTTATATTACACGCAAAAATCAAAGCGCATAATCGCACTCGAGAGCTTAGCCAAAAAGCGAATCAACAAAAAAAAATGCTCCAATATCACCATAACCAGATAGAGCGTGAACATGAAATAATTGAGCATATTTTTAATAATTCGTTAGAAAATCAGGATAAGTTTAAGCAACATCTTGATTTTAACCTCTCTCCTGCCTCTATGTTTAATGGGGATATGTTTTTAGTCGCACAAAGCCCAATTGGTAATTTATATTGTATGCTTGGCGACTTTACTGGACATGGCCTTGCTGCTGCTATTGGTGCGTTACCAGCTTCTCACGTATTTTACTCCATGGTACAAAAAGGCATGGCGGTTAATGATATTGCAAGTGAGCTCAACACTCTGCTTTATAATTTATTACCCGGACACATGTTTTGTGCAGCCACAATTATAGAACTTAGTGCCTCAGGAAAAAGCATATCAGCATGGCTGGGAGGCCTACCAGATGCGTACCTAATTGATAAAGAAGGGTGTGTTAAACAACGACTAGAATCCCAGCATATGGCATTGGGTATTTTGGATGAAGATGAGTTTGAGCATGGTGTTATTCATTTTGAAACAAACCAGCAAATGCGCCTTGCACTAGCAACTGATGGCATTATCGAAACTGCGAATAAAGGCGACGAATTTTTTGGCGAAGAGCGCTTTTTAGATATATTAAAGAGTAGGCACATGATCAGCTGTAAAAATATAGTTGATGACGTCAGTGAATTTGCACAAGGTAATGTACAACAAGATGATGTAAGTATTGTTTTGCTCAATTGCTTACCGTTGACGGCAGAAAAGCAATCGATAGAAGTGTTTTCGACATTAGCTTTTAATTTATCATTAAGCTTAAATGCCAAACAAATAAAACAAACCGATCCTGTTTATGATTTAGTGAATATTTTAAGCAGTGTGGGCGGGCTAAAAGCGCATCGTTCAAATATATTTTTACTTCTCTCTGAGGCTTATAATAATGCGCTTGATCATGGTGTATTGGGTCTTGATTCTAATGTTAAGCATCAAGAAGATGGTTTTTTTAAGTATTACGAAATGCGAGAAAAAGCACTAGCGAAGCTCAGCGATGCAATGATTATTATTGATATGCGTTATTGCCCAGAGACCTTGAGTTTATACTTTATCATTTGTGATTCAGGACGCGGCTTTATTAGTAAAGCTGATGAGCTGGAAGCTAGCAATAATGAATTCGGCCGAGGATTATCATTGCTTGAAGAAATAGCTGAAAAGGTCACTTATAATGCCAGTGGGAACCAAGTGGAAATGTGCTATAAGTTGAGCTAGCTCTGTAAAAATATCCATGCTATTATCCCTTCACTATAGATGTATGGATGGCCAAATGATTTCCTCTTATTTAAATAAAGCACAACTAAGTGTTAATCCTACGCTGATTTCAGCAGAGCTTGAGAAGCTTGAACAACACCTCAAAAATACAGCTTTACCTGATGTTCGTTGGCAGTACCAAATACCGGAACTTGGCGAGGGCGGTGCATGCAGCTTATTTGGTTATTTACAGGATGAGCCATTCAAATTAACGGATTATATTAAAAGCAATGAGCAAACACAGCGTAAGCTGGCTAATTTACAAAGTATAGTGAGTTATATTGAATTACAAACGGGCGTGGATTGGTACGGTATTTATCAATCAACAAACACAAGTGAAGGTAAGCAGTTATTAAAACTAGCCTATCACGGGGCACCAAGTCGACCATTATTTCCGTTAACACAAGCATTTGCCACTGGTAGCAATAATGTGCAAGTTGCATTGTCTAACAAAGGACGTGTTATAAATAATGTTGAACAATACTTAGCTCAAGGTGGTGAGTATTATACGTGCGATCCAAAAGTTAAGTCTGAAGTGTGTTTGCCTTTGTTTAATCTTCAAAATGACTGTGTTGGTATCATTGATGCAGAAGCATTTAATAATGATTTTTTTGATGAGAAAGCGCTTGCAGTGCTAATCGCATGCTGTATTAAAATTCCTCACTTTTTAGTGTAAATAACACTAGTCAATGTGACGGGCTTTTATGTTAAGCTTAGCCTAACAGCTAACCCCTAAATAACGATAAGAGATAGCCAATGTTCTCAGTATTAAAACCATTACCAACCGACCCTATTCTTGGCCTTATGGCTGCATATAAACAAGATACGAATCCTAATAAAATAGATTTAGGCGTAGGTGTTTATAAAGATGAGCAAGGCAATACACCGGTTCTTAAATCGGTAAAAAAAGCAGAAGCATTTCGTCTCGAAAATGAAATCAGCAAGTCTTATATCGGTTTAGCGGGTAATTTAGATTATTGTCAAAAAATGGAGCAGTTACTATTAGGCGAGCATCAAGCGTTGCTAGCTAATCGCGTACGTACAGCACAGGCTCCTGGTGGAACTGGTGCACTGCGTGTTGCTGCTGAATTTATTGCTCGTTGCAATGCAAAAGCAACGATATGGGTTACTAACCCTACATGGGCCAATCACATTAGTTTATTTGAAGCCGCAGGCTTAACGGTAAAAGAATACCCATATTACGACTATGAAAATAAAGATCTATTATTTGATGAAATGATCAATACCCTAAAGCAAGTGCCTAAAGGTGATGTTGTTTTACTTCATGCATGTTGTCATAACCCAAGTGGCATGGATTTAAGTGAAACACAGTGGAATATAGTCGCTGAACTAGCAAAAGATGTTGGCTTTACACCGCTTATTGATATTGCATACCAAGGCTTTGGCGCATCACTTGAAGAAGATGCACGCGGTTTGCGTATTTTAGCTAATGCGGTTGAAGAGCTTATTATTTGTTCTTCATGCTCTAAAAACTTTGGCTTATATCGTGAACGTATTGGTGCCTGCTCACTTATTGCAAAAGACAGCGCAGCGGCTGATATTTCAAACTCGGTAATGCTAAGTGTCGTTCGTAGCATTTATTCAATGCCGCCAGCGCATGGTGCAGACATAGTAAATACTATTTTGAGCAGCACAGAACTGACACAAATGTGGCATTCTGAGCTTGATGAAATGCGAAACCGTATTAACGGTTTACGTAGCCTGATCAAAGAAACGCTAGCGACTAAAGACATCGCTCAAGATTTTTCATTTATTGAGCGCCAAAACGGTATGTTTTCTTTCTTAGGTATTAATAAAGAGCAAATTGCTCGCCTGCAAAAAGAATACGCAATTTATATTGTTGGCTCTAGCCGCGTAAATATAGCGGGTGTTAGTAAAGCAAATATTGATTACTTTGCTAATGCGGTTGCTGCTGTATGTAAATAATAGTAATCGTATAAAGTTAATGCTCCCTCATTATTGAGCTATTTTTAATTAATGAGGAAGCATTAAATTAACAGTATCGCTTTTATATTTAACCCTAGTTCGGGTAATTAACGAAAATTATTTATCAATTAAATCTTCAACACCTACAATTAACCAAGGCGCATCATCTGCGAGCTCACGCTCTAAGTGCCAAATTTCTAAGATAGGCTGCTCTTTTTTATCGCCTAAATCACGATACTTCCCGCTAAAGCGAACACTCATTTGCCATAAATTGGCATTAGTATCTGCACGGACAAGCTCAGCATCAATAAACATAACTTCAGTGTCTACGTTTTCTATGGCTTCACGCTCAGTTGTAAACTCGGCAACAAGTTCAGGGCTCAAGTATTCAGCCATTGTGGTGTAATCAGCATTATTCCAGGCAGTTTGTAGCGTATGGTAATGACTACGGGCACCTTGTAAAAAACCATTTACGTCAAAGTTAGATGGTAAATTAAAAGGAACATCTGGGGCTTGTGGTGCGTTGCTTGCAAAGCCTGTACTTGTCGTTTGCTCTATAGGCGCTTGTTTAAACGCATTTTGCTGAGCACTTGTACCTGCAAGCTTACCATCTGCAAGTTGCGGTGCACGATTAGCACGTAAAAAGCCTGTTATTAATTTGAATAAAATAAAGAGTCCACCGGCTAATAAAATCATTTCTAGCAACTGAAAACCTTCAAAATTGTCGCCTAGCATAGCTGCAATTAAGCCACCAGCTAAGAGCCCACCAAGTACACCAGCCATAATGCCTTTTTTATTTGATTTAGCTTTAGGTGCAGCCGTTGGGGTTGTTGTATCGGCTTTTTGTTTTTGCGCTGTTTGTTGTGTTGCAGGCGTTTTTCCGCGTTTACTGCTGCCAAACTTTTTACGTGCCTGTACATCAAAACTGGCAGTACATAATAATGCCAATAGTGAAAAAATAACGATGATGTTTTTCATGAAAATCCTTAATTTTAATCGAGCCGCGATTATAATTTACTTTCATGAGGAATTTAATTAATTACTTTAAAAATCAGAGGTTTTAAGTATAAAAGGAAGAATTTATTAGATGTTACTTAATAAAAAACCGCTCAGTAAAAACTAAGCGGTGAATTTGTTTGTTTTAAAGCCAGCGAATGGCGCCTGTAACGCGTTCGTTATAAATATTGAGAGGAGCTCCAACACTTGCCACTAAAATAGTATCTGCTTGTGAGCCTCGATTGATATGACCTTCAAAACGCTCATCACGAAAATTATCATCGCCAAAGCCAAATGACTTATTTTCAGAAGGCACTATAAATACAGTCATAGGACCAAAGTCAGATTCAAAAATTAAATGTAAGCCTTTTTCACCTTTAAAATCGCAAAACATCGCATAGGTTATTGCACCTGGTAGCTCTTCGATATGACCGCCTAAAACAGCGAGCTTGTCGTTAACGCTTTGCAAGCTAATCGGTTCTTTCTTATCAAGTGCATTAATTTCGTAGTACACGTGGGCGAGGGCATGTTCACCTGCTTCGTGGGCAATATTTTGCTCTGTACTCATAAAAAATGCACCAATAGCGACGAAAAATGATGCCGCTAATGCAAGATGTACGCGATCAAATTTAAATCGCGAGCGGGCATCTACTACATTGTCACCAGCTGCTTGTTCATCTTGCAACGCTTTTTCTTTTAATGATGTGTTTAAAAGAATGCGATCCGCAAGATTTTCAGGCACAGGTATATCAAGCGCATCTTGGATATATTGATCAAATTCTTTCATGTCGTTAATAAAACTTTGTCGCTCTGGGTTATTGTCGGCAAACTCCATAAGCTCCTTATCAATGTCGTTTGGCTGCGCAATAGTGCGGCGACGAAACTCAAGTTCATCCATTATTTTGATGCCCCTTTAAGTTGTTCATCATCACGGCTTAAGGCCTCTTTAAGTTGATTTCTAGCACGGTATAAACGAGTCATTACCGTGTTTTTATTTAAATCGAGTATGTCTGCAATTTCTTCACCAGAGCACCCCATTACAACTTGTAATAATAATGGCTCACGGTATTCATCTGACAATAGTGCAATTTGACGTTGAATTACCGTTTGTTCCATTTCATCGTCTAATGAATGGCTGGTTTCATCAACAAGCGTGTCGTTTTCTACGTCGCTGTAATCAAACTGTTTACGTTCAAATCTGCGTGCATTTTCTCTGCGTAATATAGTCAGTAGCCATGGTTTAGCTGCTTTTTGGTCAAGCAAAGAGTCAAGTGAACGCCAAGCACGTAAAAACGTTTCTTGGACTAAATCATCTGCTATGTGCGGATCTCGGCACAACCAATAAGCAAAGCGATAAAGCTCCTTATTGTAAACGTGCACCAAGGCTTCATAGCGTTTTTGTTTCTCTACCATATTAATTAAGACCTGATTGTTTGATTTTTTCTTTCCAAGCATAAGTACTTTTTTATTAAAAATTATAATTTATTGCAAAAGAAGACCTGAGTATCGTAGTAATTATTTATAAAGATCTTTTAATACAGGTTGTTGCGACTTTGATGCTTGAGCTTGATATTTCTCAAGAATTTTAATGATAGCATTAAGCTCGCAGCTTGTAGCTTTATTACTATAAAGTTGTGCCTGTAGTTGGGCAATATGGCTATCTAATTGGCTGTCATTTACAGCGTCGCGTAATGCATCGATTGAACCCACATTTTTATTTGTAATCTGCACTGCATAATTATTAAGCTCATTATAAAATGCTTTATTGTCGTTTAATTTTGCGGCTGCAACCAGCTTTTTTAAACTAGGTTGATTAATGGTGCTTGCAGTAGGCTGTGATTTTTTTATGGTGTTTTTAGTAGAACGGTTAAACCAATAAAACATCACAGTCGCAATCCATAAAACATAACCCAATACTGCAACAATAATAAGCCATAGAGGCGTTTGATTTTGTACTTGCACTGATTGTGTATGTGAGACGTTTACATTGTTATTTGGCGCAGGAGCTAGCGTATTTACATTTTGCTGGCTGTTATTTATTGCCGGGCTAATGGCATTACTGCTTGGTATTACAGTCACTGTTCGCGCTGGGAGTGTAGCCATGCTAATACGATTCATTTTTGTATTAAACCAAGGTAGCTTTATTTCAGGCAGGGTGTAAGTCCCCGGTTTTTGTGGTAGCAACGCATACGAAGCAGTTTGTTGCGATACAACTCGACCATCACGTACTGCATTGTTATTTTCTTTTTTATCAGGGTAACTACGTATGCCATCAATGGTGGGCATAGAAATTTCAGGTAATTGCTCTTTTGTGACACCAAGTGCGGTCAGTGTAATTGTTCGTGTGATAGGTGTACCTACTTCGACGGTATTATCGTTAGGCTGCCACTCTTCGTTAAGGTTAACTAGCTCACTTGGTAACCACGCACCTTTATAATCACTTGGAATGGGTTTGATCTCTAGTTGCTGATCGTCGCCAAGGGCCGACACTTCTAATTGTCGGTAATTTTGTTGTACTCGACCTTGAAAAGCAGGGCCCGCAATTGTGTAAGCGCCACTTTTTTGCGGCTGGATCAAATACTCTCGAGTAATAACGAGGTAGCGTTTACCGTCAACAAGTTCATAACTCTCTTTTTGTTTACCTAATTGGGTCAGCTGAGCGTCTTCCATACTTGGTGTGCTTAAACTGCCATCAAGTAGTTCTTTCGCCAGATAAAGTTTAACAGTATAGACACCGGCTTCTTGCACAAATAATGAATTACTCGAGAGCGACGTTTTTAAAAATATTTCGTTATTTTTATCTGCATCAACAGAGCGTTTTGCCACTTTTAGTTTAATAGGCTGTGAGGTTAACCCCGCAACGCTAAATGCTGGGATTGTGTAATCGCCCTCTGCACGGGTCATTAACTTTACAGACCACGTAGTTTGTTTATTTATACTGCCGTTAACAATATTGGTGCGCGAGCTTAAGCTAGTCGGTCCTACCACAAAGTCTTTTAATAGTGCTGACGTATCAGGCTGATCGCCTTTAACGGTATCATCTACCGATATATTAAGCATAAAAAACTCACCCGCTAACACAGGGTTTTTATTTACGCTGGCTTCTAATTTGGTGGCAGCCCACAAAGGCATCGCACTTAACAGCAATAAACAGCAAAATAATCGCATTACCATGATTTTTCGACTCCTGTAGGGCGACGTTTATATTGTCTTTTTTGGGCTTCTAATTGCATTTTATTCCGTAATAAAATAGCCGGATCATCCGGTACTTTTCTAAGTAATTGATTAATCTGTTGGGCTTTTTCTTTTTCTTCATTAGTGAGCTCACTGGCTTGAGCTTGCATAGCCTCTTGCTGCGCATTTTGTTTTTGCTCATCAGTGGCAGGTTGCTCACTCATTGCCTTTGGCTTATTTTGTTGCTGCTCGTCTTTTTTGGGTTGCTCAGCGTCTTTATTTTGCCCTTGTTCACTTTGTGGCTGGGCTTGCATATCAGGTTCATTTTGTTTGTCTGATTGCTCGCCTTGTTGATCTTTTGATTGTTCAGGCTCTTTATCCGATTTTTCATCGCTCGGGCTCTGACTTTCGTTTTCGCCTTTTTCAGAGTCGCTTTTATCACCATTTTGTTGCTGATCCTGCTTTGACTCATCAGAATTTTGTCCTTGCTTTTGATCATCTTTTTTCTGGCTATCATCTTGGTCTTTAGAGTCGTCGCCGTCGCTTTGCTGATCTTGCTGGTTTTGTTGCTCTTGTTGATTTAGTAATTGCTCAACCAAGGCTTGGTTATCGGCTGCTTGCGTAAAGTCATCTTGTAAGGCTTGGGCTTGTTTATAAGCTTCAATAGCGTCCTCAAGCTTGCCAGCTTTGGCAAGGGCATTACCGTAGTTGTATAAACCGGTAGCCGACTTATCACTATTAAATTCATTAAGTGCAGCATCAAAATTACCTTGCTGATAAAGCGCAGCGCCTTTTAGCTCACTCGATTGAGCCTGTGTTGCTGCCTCGTATTCTTTATTTTTATACGCCTGCAATGCACGTTGATCTGCATTTTTCAAAAGAGTAGGGAGCTCTACGGCATATGCATTTTGCTGCGGTAAAAAGCCAAAAGCTAAAAATGCGCCTAACAAGGCGGCGCGTCTAAATAAATACAAGCCAAATGGCAGTAATAACAAGAGTCCGTATATACCTGCATCTATTCGCCAAAGCGCATGGCTTTGTTTTTCGTCTTTCAATAATTCACTCTGTGCATTTGGGGCAAACGTACTTATGTCGTTATTACTAGGTTGGTAACTAGCAAATTTACCACCACTGCTCGATGCTAAATTTTTAAGCTGGTTGGCATTGAGTGTAGGTACTACAATTTGGCCGTATCTGTCTTTCAAAAAACCACCTTCAGGTAACTTAATTGGAGCGCCTTGAGCGGTCCCTACGCCATATATATTTAATCTATATTGGGTGTTACTGGTAAAGCTACTTACGTCGCTTTGTTCTTGTTGGTCAATACCGTCAGTCACTAAAATAATGTCGCCATCAATATAGCCCGCTTGCGTTAATAGCTCTTTGGCCATATCAAGACCGGCTAAAACGTTTGAGCCTTTGTCAGGCATTATTTCAGGGCTTAAGCTTGGAATTAAGTTGCTGAGTGTTGCAGCGTCGTTTGTCAGTGGCGATATTGTATAGGCCGTTCCTGCGTAAGCGACAAGCGCGGTATCACCTTCTTTGAATAGTTCAATCATATCAAGCGCTTTAAAGCGTGATTGCATTAACCGATTTGGTAAAATATCGGTGCTGTACATCGAGTACGACATGTCCATAACAATTACACGGGCACTTTTACTTTGAAATACAGGAACTTGTTTTTTCTCAAAACTAGGTCCAGCACTAAATAAAATGCCAAGGCTGCAAAATAATGCAACAAGCCAAAGTGGCTGGCTGGCTTTAGTGTTTGCTTCGCTCATTATAAATTGTGCTAAATGCGGTGCAATTAGCTGCTCACTGGTGGTTTTTTTATGCTTAATTAAGGCAACAAAAAATAATGCCACAGCAGGTATGAGTAACCATAGAAGAGCGGGGCGAATAAATTCAAAATCCATCAGTTTGGCTCCTTCAATGCACGCAGTGTACTAAGTATTACTTTTAAGCTAATCAGTAAAATAGCGATAAGTAACGGGTAGTAAAATAATGAGCTTTGTGGGCGAAATGTTTGTTCATCCGCGCTAATAGGTTCAAGCTTATCAAGCTCTGCGTAAATTTGTTGAAGGCCTGCTACATCTTTCGCTCTAAAGTATAATCCGCCAGTTTGCTCGGCAATTTTTTTAAGTAAGCTTTCATCTAAATTACTGCCACCAGAGCCACCCATATTAAATAAGCTAAAGCCGCGCGGATTATCTGAGCCAACGCCAATGGTGTACACTTTAATCCCTTCTTCGCGAGCTAGCAGTAAGGCATCTTCGGGGTTTAGGTTACCTGCGGTGTTTTGTCCGTCGGTTAATAGCACCACAATACGATTGCTTTTATCTTTATTGGCAAAACGTTTTACCGAAAGACCCAATGCATCACCAATAGCTGTGGCGCGCCCGACTAAACCAATTTGCGCTTCACTGAGCATTTTACTTACTGTTTTAACGTCGCGGGTGAGCGGGGTTTGTAAAAACGCGGTATCGCCAAATAATATCAGCCCAAGCCTATCTCCTTGACGCTGCTCTATAAAATCACTGAGTACGGCTTTTACCATAGTAAGGCGGTCAACATATTGGCCATTGTAAGCCATGTCTTGTTCGGTCATAGAGCCTGATAAATCAACCGCTAGCATTATATCGCGGCCTTCATTTGGTAATGAAATTGGCTCATCTAACCATGTTGGATTGGCGGCAGCCGTCACAAGCAATAACCAAATTATCCATTCGAGGGGATTTAAACGTCGCGACTGTGGCTCAATACTTTGGCTGGTTAAATTATGCTTTGCAAAACTGGGTATACGTAAACGCGTATTAGCGTTACTCGCAGCGGGTTTTAATAGTAAAAGTAACAAAGGCAAGGGGAGTAATAAAAATAACCATGGCCAGCTAAATTCAAACATGGACTGGCTCCTTTACTTTAAATTGTTTAATACCTTGGCGAAATTTTTCGCACAGTGTTGTATCTTTTTGGTTGGGGTTATACAAGCTTAGTATTTCTTGTTCTGTAAAGTTTAAACCGGTAAGCGTATTAAGCGTGGTGCACCATTTTGCAGTAGGTTGCGCAGCAAGGCGCTTGTCGTAATACTCAAGCACTAAACGTTTTAAAATAATATGCAGTTGCTGAGGGTTTTGCTCACTTTGGCTTAATGCTATTGCATAGCGTTTAGGCTTTTTAAATTTATGTTTTTTGTAAAATATATAAATAGCTGTGCACAGTGTTAAAAACAGCAGTGCAATAATAACCCACCAAGCGGGGGCGAGTGGCCACCAATTTACTTGGCTTGGCGCTATTATGTCGTGCAGTCCATCGAGTGGATTGGTTTGCATGGTTATTTTCTCACTAATTGCAGCTCAAGCGGTGTTGCTGCATTGAATGATATTAAATTAAGACCTGATTTAGTTAAGCGATTAAGGCGCGTGCTAAATGCGTGTTCCGCATTTTTAGCAAAGCGTTCTCTAAAGCTGTTATCCATTAATGGCAGGGAAAAATCTTGACCATTTGCACTAACTGTAACAGCTTGCTTAAACGCAGGTAACTGATGCTCAAACGGATCGCTTATATGGCAACCAATCAGCTCACAGTGACGACTTAATATTTCAAGTTGCTTAAAGCTGGCATCGTCCAAGGCATTAAAGTCAGAGACTAAATACACTAAGCTGCCGGGCTTTGCTAAATGATTAAGGCGCTTTAGATTATCGCTAAAGTTGTTAGTGGCTGCCTTATCGATATTGTTGAGCGCTTGCTGGTGGCTGTCGCATAAATTATGGCAAAGCTTAAGGACTGCTTTTTCGCGAGCACTGGGTTTAAGCTCTAAATGCGAATGCTGATTAAACACAATACCGCCAATTCTATCGCCGCGCTGGCACGCCGACCACGCAACAAGGGCACTTATGTGCGCTGCTTGCACTGACTTTAACAGTAACTTTGAGCCAAACAGCATTGAGTTCGAAAAATCAGTAAACACAAACACAGGGCGTTCTTTTTCTTCTTGAAAGAGCTTTGTGTGTGTTTCGCCGGTACGGGCAGTGACTCGCCAATCAATCGATCGAATATCGTCACCTTGCTGATAATGTCGCACTTCGGCAAATTCCATTCCTCGGCCTTTGTGCGGCGCAAGATATTGCCCTGTTAAGGTATTTTTTATTTTTACCTTAAGGGCAAGCTCAAGCAATTGCGCTTTGGCTTTGTAATACATCAACTCTTTAAGTGCTAAATTAACACCGTGGCTATGGCTCTGTTTGAGCCATGCTTGGGATTCTAATTGTTTTTGCATGACTTATGGTACGGCTACAAGTTCAACTATACGGCTTATTACCTGATCTTTAGTAATGCCATCGGCTTGCGCTTCGTAACTTAAAATAATGCGATGACGCAGTACGTTATGCACAACCGCTTGAATATCATCAGGGGCTACAAAATCACGGCCTTGTAACCATGCGTGGGCGCGAGCACATTTATCAAGTGCAATCGTTGCACGTGGGCTTGCACCAAATTCAATCCAGCTACCAAGTTGCGCGTCTAATTTAGCGCCTTCACGGGTGGCAATAATGAGTTGCACTAAATATTGCTCAAGCGGCTCAGCTAAATACAGGGCTAGTATTTCTTTACGAGCTGCAAATAAATCGCTTTGACTAATTTTTTGCATTACCGGTTGTTGCTCGTTAAGCGCTTCGCCACGCGTTAAACGCAGTATATCTAGTTCGTGCTCTGCACCAGGGTAGCCAATACTAAGGTGCAGTAAAAAGCGATCCAACTGGGCTTCTGGTAGCGGGTATGTGCCTTCTTGCTCTAGCGGATTTTGCGTTGCCATAACTAGAAACAGTTCGCTAAGTGGGTAAGTATTTTTACCTACAGTGACTTGGCGCTCTGCCATTGCTTCTAATAATGCTGATTGTACTTTTGCTGGAGCACGGTTAATTTCGTCGGCTAAAATAAGGTTATGAAAAAGAGGGCCTTTTTCAAATACAAACTCACTGGTTTGTTGACGGTAAATATCGGTACCTGTGACATCGGCAGGTAATAAGTCTGGTGTAAATTGTACACGCTGGAACGAGCCTTCAATGCCTTTTGCCAGTGCATTTACAGCACGTGTTTTGGCAAGCCCTGGAGGGCCCTCTACTAATAAGTGACCATCGGCTAAAATTGCAATAAGTAGTGCTTGAGTAAGCTCTGGCTGGCCAATAATTTGTGTATCTAAATACGTTTTTAATTGTGAAAATGCGTTAGCTGCCATAATAATTTCGACTTTCCTCGTCAGCTGGGTTTATACCTGAATGTTTTAGGCGTTAAATACTGACCTATTTATAAGGTTTATAGTTGTGTAACTCAAGGGTTAGACTGTATTTTTTAAAATAGTTCGTTATTTATTAATGATTTTTAGCCTATCACAAAATTTTGTAAATGCGTTTAAAAAAGCATATGGTTGTAGCGGATTTTACGGGCTTGTGGATTATTTATATTGCTGCATTTGCATTAATTACAGTTTATCTATTGGCTTTAGTACACGGGTTGTTTAGAATCGAGAAAAATAAACAGGTCAGACCTGTCAGCGGGAGAGCATAATGTCTGAACAAAATATACTAAAAACACCAAAGGGCGATCGTATTGCCATTGTTAGCGGCTTACGTACACCTTTTGCTAAGCAAGCAACTGCATTTCATCATATATCTGCACTTGATATGGGTAAGTTAGTCGTAAACGAGATGCTTGAACGACTAAATTTTGATAAATCAGAAATCGATCAACTGGTATTTGGACAAGTAATACAAATGCCAGAAGCACCTAATATTGCCCGTGAAATTGTATTGGGTACAGGTATGCCTGTATCAGTTGATGCATATTCGGTATCGCGTGCTTGTGCTACTAGTTTTCAGGCAATTGCCAATGTAGCTGAATCTATTATGGCAGGCTCTGTAAGTGTAGGTATTGCAGGTGGCGCAGATTCATCATCGGTACTTCCTATTGGTGTTAGTAAAAAGTTAGCAGGCAGCTTAGTTGATTTAAACAAAGCCCGCACGCTTGGTCAGCGTTTAAAAATATTCTCAAAACTGCGTTTGAAAGATTTACTACCTGTACCGCCAGCGGTTGCAGAGTACTCAACAGGCCTTTCAATGGGGCAAACTGCTGAGCAAATGGCTAAAACGCACAATATTAGTCGTGAAGATCAAGATGCACTCGCGCATCGCTCTCATACGCTTGCAACTCAAGCCTGGGCCGATGGCAAATTAAAAGATGAAGTAATGACGGCGCATTTACCGCCATACAAAGGCTTTATCTCAGAAGATAATAACATTCGTAAAAACTCAACGGTTGAAGGCTATGCAAAGCTTAAACCTGTTTTTGACCGCCAACATGGCTCAGTAACTGCTGCAAATGCAACCCCACTTACAGATGGTGCCGCAGCGGTACTGATGATGAGCGAAAGCAAAGCAAAAGCACTGGGTTACGAAATTTTAGGTTACGTACGTAGTTTTGCGTTTTCAGCCATTGGTGTTGAAAAAGACATGCTAATGGGTCCTGCTCATTCAACGCCTATCGCACTTGATAGAGCCGGCATTACCCTTGCTGATTTAGATTTAATTGAAATGCACGAAGCATTTGCATCACAAACACTTGCTAACATGAAAATGTTTGCGTCAGACAAATTTGCGCAAGAGCATTTAGGTCGTAGCAAAGCAATTGGCGAAATTAACATGGATAAGTTTAACGTTAATGGCGGCTCACTGGCATATGGTCATCCATTTGCAGCAACAGGTGCTCGCTTAATTACGCAAAGCTTATACGAGCTTAAACGTCGTGGTGGCGGTTTAGCATTAACAACAGCCTGTGCTGCTGGTGGTTTAGGTGCAGCCTTTGTATTGGAGAGCGCGTAATGACTGATTCAGTATTTAATTTAACGGTAGATGAAAATAAAATCGCCGTAGTGACCATTGATGTGCCGGGTGAGAAAATGAACACCTTGCGCGATTCGTTTGCGGATGACTTAAAAGCGTTATTGGCTCAAGCTAAAGAACATGCTGTAAAAGGCATGGTATTTATTAGCGGTAAAAGTGATAACTTTATCGCCGGTGCCGATGTAAAAATGCTCGACAGCGTACAAAAACGTGAAGATGCGCTAGCAATTAGCGAGCTGTGCCATCAAGCGTTTTTTGATATGACAAAACTGCCTTATACCACAGTTAGTGCCATTCATGGTGCTGCACTTGGTGGCGGTTTAGAGTTTGCTTTAGCCTGTGATTACCGCGTAGGCTCAGATAGCGATATTACAAAAATTGGTTTACCAGAAGTGCAACTTGGCCTATTGCCTGGTGGCGGTGGTACGCAGCGTTTAACTAAAATTGTTGGCATTCAAAAAGCACTTGAATGGATGCTTACAGGTAAGCAAATTCGTCCTAAGCAAGCTAAAAAAGCAGGCGTACTTGATGATTGTGTACCGCACAGTGTACTTTTAAACGTAGCAAAAGAATTTGCCGCCAAGAAAAAGCCACAAGCTAAAGAGCCTAAGCTGGATAAAATTAGTCAACTGCTAGAGTCAAACCCGTTTGGTCGTAACTTTATCTTTAAAAAAGCGAAAGAAAACGTACTGAAAAAAACCGGTGGGCATTACCCAGCGCCGCTAGCGATTATTAAAGCGGTACGTGCAAGCGTAGAGCTTGATGAGCTAAAAGCGTACAAAACCGAAGCCGAAGGCTTTGCCACACTGGTAATGAGTGACGAATCTAAAGCGCTTCGTGGTATTTTCTTTGCCACCACGGAAATGAAAAAAGAGTGGCGCAATGATGATGCACCGGCCATTACTAAAACAGCCGTACTAGGCGGTGGTTTAATGGGCGCAGGTATTGCACATGTAAGTGCAGTAAAAGCAAAAGTACCAGTACGCATTAAAGATGTAGCAGAGCAAGGCATTAGCAATGCCATGAACTACACCTATAAAATTTTAGATAAGCGCCTTAAACGCCGTATTATGTCTAAATCAGACATGCAGTTAACAATGAACCGTATTACTGGTACAACTGATTACAGCGGCTTTAAGCACATTGATTTAGTGATTGAAGCGGTTTTTGAAGATTTAGAACTAAAGCAAGGTATGGTTGCTGATGTAGAGCAGCAATGCCAAGCAAACACTATTTTTGCAAGTAATACGTCATCACTGCCTATTTCGCAAATTGCAGCGCAGGCAACGCGTCCTGAAAATGTAATTGGCCTGCATTACTTCTCGCCAGTTGAGAAAATGCCGTTAGTGGAAATTATCCCACACGAAGGCACTTCACAAGAAACCATTGCTCGCGTGGTAAATTTTGCACGTAAGCAAGGTAAAACGCCAATTGTGGTAAAAGACATGGCTGGTTTTTATGTGAACCGTATATTAGCGCCTTATCTTAACGAAGCCGCTAACTTAATGCTTGCAGGCGAGCCAATTGAAAAAATTGATGCAGCCCTTGTCGAGTTCGGTTTTCCGGTAGGGCCGTTGGCACTGCTTGATGAAGTAGGTATTGATATTGGATCCAAAATTGCCCCAATTCTTGAAAAAGAACTCGGTGAGCGTTTTAAAGGCCCAGATGCATTTACCCGTATGATTGACTCAAAACGCCTAGGCCGCAAAACGGGTCGTGGTTTTTACGAATACGATAAAAAAGGCAAAAAGGTTGATGAGTCAGTTTATGAGCTACTGGGTGTTACGCCAACACCGCGTTTAAACAAAAGTGAAATTGCTAAGCGTTGTGTAGCACAAATGCTTAACGAAGCTGTACGTTGTTTAGATGATGGCATAATTGCAAGCCCACGTGATGGCGATATTGGTGCTATTTTTGGCATTGGTTTCCCTCCGTTCTTAGGGGGCCCATTTAGCTATATGGACAAACTAGGCGCTAGCAAAATAAGCTCTGAAATGTCTACACTGGCTAACAGCAATGTTATTTTTGAACCATGTGAATCACTCGTAGCAATGGCTGCCTCAGGCGCAACGTTTTATGGTGATAAACCAGCAGAAGCTGCGTTGATTGAAACAGCCGATGTTGAGTCTGAAGAGTCTTCACAAGAGCAAGCCACTACAGCTGAAGATGTTAAAGGCGACACTAAATAACATTTAACCCGTTTGAAAAAAAAACCGCATTTTATATGCGGTTTTTTTATACCTGTGATATTAATAAGGTAATACCAAACTGCATAAATCTTTGATCGATTTAACGAATTAAATTGCACTATAACGTCGTTAAAAATTTTTTAATTAGAACAACTAGATACAAAAATTTTTGCCTAGTTCTAGCGTAATTTTCTTAACGTTAAATAGACCCCATATATAAGCAGATTAGTATAATACAAATTTTATTAAAAACATGATCATTCTATCGCATTAAATCACCCCATAACGTCGCTAAATAGACCCCATATTTAAGCCGATTAACATAAAAGGAAATATATGCAGTTATTTACAGAAAGACTCAGTATGCGGCAAATCACGCAAGCTGATTGGCCTCTTTTTTTAGAGCTTCATCAAGAGCCTGACGTGCTTTTATATTGTTTTGATAAGCCAAAAGACGCATTTGTGAAGCACCGATTTGAGCAACGCTTACCGACGTGGGATCCAAATTCGCGCCATCCGTTATGTTTTGTTGTTATAAATAATGAAACGCAGCAAGTGATAGGTGTTACTGGTTTTACTTATGATGGAACAACTGCGGAGCTAGGGTATTTATTCTTGCCAAAATACTTCGCTAAAGGGTATGCAACAGAGTCGTTAAAAGCAGTCATTGAATGGGCACAAAAAGCGTGTGGTATTAAACAGTTTAAAGCCGTGGTAACTCGGGGAAATGTAGGATCAGAAAATGTATTAAGTAAATGCGGACTCACATTGACTGATACAATTTTGCAAGCACACACAATTGCTAATAAATTATATGATGACCTTATTTATACGCTTAATATATAATCAAAATTAAATGGGCTAGTATGCAACTAGCCCGTTTAATTTTATAAATGGATTGCGATTGCGTTGCGATCTTTCTCCGGCATATTCTGCACAACTAAATCAAACGAATTATCAATCATACGTTCAATTTCACCTTGAGGAATTGAGCCATCTAAAATAACCGTATTCCATAAGCGTTTGTTCATGTGATAGCCTGGGATCACCGCAGGAAAAATGTCACGTAATGAAAGTGCTTCATCGGGATCACATTTTAAATTAAGCCACCAAATAGGGTCTCCATTGTCATTCGTTTCGCCATCGTTGCCAACGGCAAGGGTGGCAAACATTTTATGATTCACTTTATAAACGTCAACCTCTTGAGCAAATGGTTTTGTAACTTGAACAAGTGGCTTTTTAATTAAATACTCATGTACTCTTATTTGGTCCATGATCCATTCCTTGAAGTCATACTCGATATACATACCATAGCATTATTTTATTAGTTTTGTGATACGAAATATTATTTGTACTCATTTTTTCTTCATTAATACACTGAAGTCGTGGAAGTTATTAGGGCGTATTGACCTTTGTGGATTGAAATTTGTTCAATCTAGGGGCGATTAAATCGCGGCGCGAGGTTTGTAATCGAGTGGGCTAAGTAAAAACCGAGTAACAAAGAGTTAATCGTCCCTAGGAAGAACCCAAAGGGCAGCGCATGTTTGGCATTTATGCTGCGTTATCGCCTATTTATGGGGAATAACCACACGACATAGGCTCTGCCTTGCCTAAATACCAAATAGTCTGCTGCAAAATTAATCACGAAAGGTCAACACGCCCTAGTATTGACACAAAGAAAAACCCTATAAATACGAAAAAGTAACCAAGCTAACGCTATAGAGCTAGACAGTTTTCGGTAGCGATGAATAAGCAATTACAGCGGCGTCACGTTGAGTGAGATTGGGGCTCGTTGTATTGTGGCTATAAAGACGACAATATTCTATGGGATCGCCTTCGTGTGTTAAATAAGCTTCAGTGGTGAATTGCAGTAACGTCTCTTTCCAGCGCTTTACAATAGAGGGGGGTGGGTTTGGTAAAGCATTTAAAATGAGTTTAGATTCTTCAAAATTACTATTAATTGCCACATTAAGCATGTCATCGTTAGCAGCGGCTAGCCAACTAGCGCCATTAGTGCCTACGCAAAGTAATGGCATATAAGGTGCCAACGCTGGGCATACATTGTTTTTGTATATTTCAACTTGCCAGTATGGGCGCGCTATTTTTATAAATTGAGTAAAACTTTCAATTGTCGTAAATTTGGATGTTGCAAGAGGCAGAATTTCAACCCTAGGTTTATTCGCGTTCACCGTATCATTGGCAACATCAATATACCAAGGTCCAAGTATGAGCGCGTTTTGAAAGTACTCATCTCGTAGTGATCCCCAGGCCTTTTTTAAATCAGTACCTTGGTGAATGCATTCTTTTAATAAACTGAGCCCGAGCTTATCTGTGTGTGGTAATTGTGCTTGTAATAATGCAAACATTTCATCGCGAATTTCTCTGCAACGTCCTATCGGATAAGGCTTGTTGGCAAAGTTAGGCATTTTAGGTGCAAGTTTTAAATCGACGACTAATCTTAGTTGTGCCAGATCGTTGCAGATCATTGTTAGCTGTTGTGGTGTGAAGTTATTATCAAGCACGTATATTTCCCAAAATCGTTATTGTAATTTGCTTAACTGGGTTTGTGTATAGGCGTCATTTCTTAGCCACCTTAACATGTTTGGATAACCGTTAGGGTGGTCTGGCTGTTCACACATAAACCACGAATATAAAAGAGGGTAACCAAAACCCGTGCTGTTGGTAAAGGCCTCGATTAAGTTATCAGATGCCCCTTTATAACCCTGCTCATGAAATAAAATATTCGGGGCGATATTTAAATAGCAAGCTGCAGCCCATGACCAAGCTATTGCGGTCATTTCTTCGGCCGCTTGATGATCATGGTTTTTCATATCTCCTGTTAAACACGTTCTTGTCGTTTCTGAGGTAACTGCAATATGACCTGCTTCATGAAGAATATCACCTGGGTATAACAGCTTTTCTAAATCAAGTAATAAAGTGCCTTGTTCTATTTTAAGGCCAGGTAAAAAAGTCTTTTCGTTTAACGTTTCATACCGGTGGTTTATACCTATATCAGTAAGAAAGGCTAAAATATTTTCAACCTCAGTTAACTGCTTATCTGTATTGTGTTCAGTGCTAATAGTCATAATGATTTGAGATTACTGTTAGTGACTAGCCAATGTTCAAATTCTTCAATACGTTGACTTTGATAAAGTGCTGCCGTTGTTTCATGGTACGGCAGCGTTAATGAATCTAGTAGCTCTGTCCATAATGCCCATTCATCGTCGGCAATACTAAAAGGGTGACCGGATTTAGCTGCTTGCGCATGCTCAAACATACGCTTTACACCAGGCAATCCCAAGTTATTGAGATCTGTAAATCTTGCCAATTCATTCATCGTTTTAATCGTGTTTTTTATTGGGAATGTAAATATAAAGTCTGCATTGTTAGGTGTTATGTATTCATAATGAATAGCTTCACCGCCACGAAGCTGCGCATCATGAGGTAAAAAAATAAGCGGTATATTTAAACTACATTGATTTTCCGTTAGTTTATGGTGTTTGTATACTTGAATGTCGGTTGTTAGTTTGAGTCTGTAATTAGTATCAACGCCATTTGGGATCAGCATATTACCTTTGAAAGAAGATGCGTCTCCTGCATTTAAACGCCTTGCTTCGTCGATGTTTAAGCAATAAAACTCTTTTAGGAGTATGTCATCTGTAGTATTAGCTTCTGCAGACATTAAAGATTTAAAAGGTGTTAGCCATGCCTTTAAAGAAATATTTTGTGGGATCAAGGTGCCAGAATTATGCAGGTATTGGTATAAATGAGAGAAAATGAACACTTGAGGTTCTCGCTTTAATAGCGCTGTCATAGTTTCTGAAATAATGATGTCAAATTGCTGAGAGGGGGGCGCTTGCCAGCAAGTTGCGTCATCACACGTAATTGCAACAATGTTTTGGGTGATTGAAAAGTGCTTTACTAGCTTTTTAATTGCACTGATGTTTTCTGGATGAATGTCAATGAGTGTGACTTTTATACGTGAGTTTGTGGCAAGACCTAAATAAGGAATAAGTAACGTGCCATAAGGACCTGTACCGGCATAAAGAACATGAATATCATCAGTCGTTGCTTTTAAACGTTCTTCAATAGCGAGTTTAACACCTTGCATAAAGATTTGCGTACGAAGAGTTTCTTCTATGCATTTAGCTGCTTGTACGGGAGAAATTGCAACGCCTTGGGATGTATTTTCATCATTCCAGTCATTCATATCTAAGTCAGTTGAAATAGACGTAATATTCCCTAAGTAATTTTTTAAATCGTTGATAAAAGGCTTCATCAAGCCCGCATCGGCTGGCTCATTTAGCAAATGTGTAATCGCATTGCGGTATCTGTTCAGTAACTCACTATCCATATCACTCTCTGTATTTAGCTACAAAAATAGTTGCTTGCAATAATATAGCACTCTATTCTAATTAAGTTTAGTCAGCGTTAAGAAATCAATTTAAGGTGTTCTAGTTGTCTGAAATCAGGCAAGAAAAAGGAGTTATTATGCAAAATGAGTTGATAGCAAAAGTGCCACCTCCGCACACAATAACGCAGAATACACTTCCTTGTTATAAAGAAACTGGGGGCTTAGGCCTATTTCAATTAAAGCGAATGTGGCACAAAGCACAGTTACAAAAACAAGGCTGTGCGGATAAAAAAATAATAGAAGACGAATGGTCGCTTGATGTCATGATCATTGACACTTTAGGTTTAGGGCTCACTCCGGCTATAGAGTCTATTTTTGCGAGTGATAGTTTTTTCGAATTTGAAAATTGGGTAAAAAAAGTGCATGGCAGAGTTATTTCAAACGCAAAAAGAAATCAGCTTAATAAAAACATTGTTTCATTTTTTGAGGAAACAGACATAAAAAATGAAACAGCATCAGTAGAGACGCCTCGTCACTATATTTTAACGCCACTGCAGTGGCAAAGCTGGGATGATAATGGTTATGTTATTATTCCAGCGTTGGTGTCAAAAAAATTATGTGAAGACGTTTGTAATATGCTTTATGAACGTTTAAAAATGGATAAAAACAACCCCGCTTCATGGTATAGCTGTCATGCGCATAAACAGGGGATTATGGTACAAATATTTAATGATATAACCATGCAAGTTATACGCTCTCTTCCTCAAGTTCGAGATGTTTTTGAGCAACTTTGGGGAAGAGAAAACTTAATAGTAAGCACTGATAGGATTAGTTTTAATCCACCGCAGACAGAAAGTTGGCAGTTTCCTGGGCCAAATCTTCACTGGGATATAAACTTTAATAAACCACTCACCTTTGCAACGCAAGGGTTGTTGTACCTTACTGACGTTGCCGCTGAGCAAGGTGCGTTTAGTTGTGTACCTGGCTTTCATAAAAAAATAGATAACTGGCTAGCTAACTTACCTAAAAATACTAATCCACACTCTTTTGATTTCGATAAATGCCACAGCACTCCATTAGCGGCAAAAGCAGGTAGCTTAATTGTTTGGCGACATACATTACCGCACGGTAGTTGTCCAAATAAGGGAAGTAGACCTCGTATTGTACAATATATAAACATGGCTCCATTAAAGTAAGTAGCTAAAGACTCGCTATGAGTAATAAACAATGCCGTGTAATAAAGTGTAATATTTTTTACAGCAAGTTTGTGGCATATTGTTTTTTATAAATGCCATTTAATCAATGATTTAGTAATTTCTTCTTAGTTTATTATTTAAAGTAACTATTATTGATATTTATGCAAAAAAAATTGCGTTCTAAGCCTTGTGGGTTAAAATGTTAGCTGAATGTAGTATTAACGAATGAATATTTTACATGGTAATCAAAGTCCAAGGAAATGCTTAATTATGAAAACATATAGCTCTCACCCTAAAGCGTGTTTGGAATATGCAGAGCCCCGCATTGATGAGCTATTAAAACATTCAATACATACCCAGCTTGAGTCTCTTCTAAAATCTAAATTAACAACTGAACAACGCCCAAGTTGAACACCTTTAATTAGTGAACGCTTTTGAGGCCATACATGATCAAGTTGTGCAATCAATAATATTGATAAAATGGATGGCTTCACAGTTTAATTGCTACATCATTGTACGCTAAGAAATATATATTATAAATTATAAGGAGTGTGTGGTGCTACACCATCAATTGTCTAAGTCAGCCGCATGTATTAGTGAAGAGCCAGTTGTAACTGGGTTACTTAATCAGGCACTGCGCGATCAAATTAGTTTGCTTAAACAGCAACCAGCTACAGCGTTGACTCTACAGCAGTCTTTTTTAGCAATCGCAGATCAAGCACTGACTGAAAGAGACGATGCTGTGTTAATTGAAAAACTTTTTGTTGACGCTTACGAAGAAGCAATGAAAGTCCTTAGGCAAGCTCAATTGCATGAAGTTGAAATGACAAAACAGTATATTAATCAACATGGCCTAGTGATGTCGGTTTTAAACTGCACAACAACAATAAAAGATGTACATCGCAACACCCGTTTCTACAAAGGGATTTTTGAGCTTATTAATGATTTACAACAACGGGATTCGCAAATAAATATTGTCTACCCAGCTTGTGGGCCATTCGCCCCGTTATTATTACCTATTTTGCTGTATATGGATCAGCAAAAAATTATTTCACCACAAAAAGTACGCATTTCTTTAGTCGATATTCAACCTGGAGCGATCAAATCTCTCAAGGTGTTAGTTAATGAGTTGCAACTTAATGACTATATCGATGGCATTTACGAGGCTGATGCTGCTTTGTTTAAAGGTAACAAAGCGTTTGATATTTTTATTGCTGAGGCATTTCAGCATGGTTTTTCTAAAGAAGCTCATTTGAGTATATGCAGAAACTTTGCCTCTCAATTAAGCCATCATGGAGTAATGTTACCGTGTAAAATCATGGTTAATGCTGCATTAGTTAATTGCCAACGAGAATATGTTGAACAGTGGCTGCAACCGCAAAGCGATGCTGCGAATCCGATATTAAATCAAGATACGTTGAATGAAAGAATTGAGCTGGGAAATATATTAACTCTTGATCGTTATAGTTTGCTCACGCTAGATATAATTGCTCTTGGGGAACAACAAGTTGTACGCTGTAACACAGTTTCTATTCCTCAAACAGCCACTGATGTAAGTGAACTAACGCTTGTCCTTTACGCTGAAGTAATGACGTATAATGGGCATTGGTTACAGCAATATCAGTCAGGCATTACGCATCCATTGCCTATGTTTTCGGTATGTATTGATTTTGTACCAAAAGCCCCCGCAGTAGATGGTTTATTACTTACAAAAAAAGATAAAATAGATTTTTATTATAAGCTTACCGGTTTGACAGGTTTTTTGCCGACGAAAGCTGACGAAGAGGTACACTATGGAGCAAATTAGCAAGGTGGTGTTATTTACTTCAAGTTGTTTATCTATACCTACGATTGATATGTTGATACAGCGCCAGTTGTTAGTCGCTGTAGTATTAGTGCCAACGCAAACAAATAACATGCAAAGCGAAATTGGTCAATTGCAAGCACATTGCACATCACAAAATATACAATTTTCAGTATGGAATAATGATGATACGTTGCTTGCACAACTCGATGATTGGCAAGTATCAATGGCCTTGAGCTGTTTTAATGCGGGAACTCAAAGTCAAACGATTATTGATTTTTTTCATGGTAATGCTTATGGAATTTACCCTGCAAAGTTATCAGATTATCAAGGTACTGATCCACTCTACTGGCAAATTAGAGAGCATCAAGATAATTTGTTACTAACTGTTTATCGCTTAAGCTGCGAACACCCCCTACAATTTTCGTTACAGCAGAGTATAGCCATTCATCCATTTGATACTTATCAAAGCCTTGCTATTCGCGTTGCATCTGCAATCCCACAAGTGTTGAGTATTTTCTTCGAACAATTTGATAATTTGCATTGGCAATCAGATACCGACATTGAACAAATCAAGGTCGCGACAGCCCTGAACTATGATAATTTAACATTGTCTTTTGAACAGTACAGCGCGGTTGATTTAGTCGCGGCGGCAAGAGCGGGTAACCCGCTTTATGGTGGCTTTATTTTATCGGGTAAATTTGGTGATTTTAATGTGCTACAAGCATCCTTTGTTGATCAAGCCTCATTCACAGAGTCAGCTGGTACGGTCTTAAGTATTGACAAGTCACAAGGGTTAGTTGTGCAGACTAAACAAGGCTCAGTGGCATTAGATATTGTTTCATGTCAGTTTGGGTGTATTTCAGGTTATCGTTTTGCATCTTTAGCTAATATTACAGCTGGTATGCAATTGTAATTATATAAATTATTTTAAAAGGAAATACGTTATGAGCGCAGACCCATTTTTAGGCGAAGTGGAGATTTTTGCAGGAAATTTTGCCCCTAGAGGTTGGGCTATATGTGCAGGACAGCTATTGAGTATTGCTCAAAATACCGCCCTTTTTTCACTTGTTGGTACTATTTATGGTGGTGACGGCCGTTCGTCAATGGCGTTACCAGATATCAGAGGACGTACACCGGTAGGTGTTGGTAGTGGGGCTGGCTTGTCCAGTCGTGAGTGGGGCGAGCTTGGCGGAAGAGAATTTAGTAAAATTACATCTAATAATTTGCCACCGATGCAAAGTGTGATTGCATTGCCAAGTTTTGCACAGTCAGTTTCTGTCAGTATTCCTGGGCAGACGATAAGTGGAGTAACGGGAGCTGCAAACATTGCAACAACACAAGATGCTAATAGTGGAGAACCAACAGCAGGTGCAGTACTTGCTACGGTTGTTGCTGGTGGTGGGCCTGATAAACAAGAAAAAATATATCAATCTACGGCACCAAGTTCATTGATCAGTATTGGTAATGTGACAGTTGATACATTTGATGTTCCAGCACAAGATAACATTGCCCTAACTCTGCCCGCGAATAGTTTAACAGGTATCGTTAATTTACATGGTGGTGGCCAATCGCTTTATTCTCAGTCACCATTTGTTGCTATGCATCATATCATCGCAATGCAAGGGATTTATCCGAGTCGGAGTTAACTATTTATGTCGCGTCATTATCATTTTATCGCTGGTTTACCGAGGACGGGCTCAACATTATTGGCTGGTATATTACGGCAAAACCCCGATTTTCATGCCGATATGTCAACCCCTGTAGCTGGTTTTGTTACTAGTTTACTTGAGCAAATGGGAGCTGGGAGTGAGTTTGCTAGTAGCATAAGTTCAGCGCAGCGCTTGAATATATGTCATGGGGTGTGGTCTGGGTATTACCAAGATGTTGAAAAGCCCATTATTTTTGATACCAATAGACTGTGGACTGCAAAGCTTAATATCTTAAATTCCTTATTTGGTAATGATTTTAAAGTGATTTGTTTAGTCAGAAATCCAGCTTGGATAATGGACAGTTTTGAACGTGTCTATAGGCAAAACAGTCTTGAATTTAGCCGTATTTATTCCCCCGCAGCACGACAAAACGTGTATACCCGCTGTGAGCACATTGCGTCTAATCAAGGGCCTTTTGGTAGTGCTTGGGCTGCGCTAAAAGAAGGTTTTTATGGTGAGTTTTCGGATCAGTTATTACTGATCGACTACGATTTGCTCGTAAGTAAACCTGAAAAGAGTGTGGCTCTAATTTATCAGTTTTTAGGCTTACCGAACTTTGCGCATGACTTTGAAAATGTGACATATAACGCCAGTGAATTTGATAAAAATTTGGGCGCAGATGGCTTACATCAAGTTAAAAGTAAAGTGGAGTTTACCGGTCGCAAAACTGTACTCCCTCCTGAACTATTTAAAAAATACAGTGATATGGCTTTTTGGTTAGAACCACAAGGCAGTAACGCAAGTTTAATAACACAAAAAACACCTTAATTTACCAGTAATGGTATTAAAAACGTTGTTCTCCATAAATATATTAAAGGATTGAATACATGCTGAAATTCTCCTTATCGCCTATTTCTATTGTTGTCGGTTCGGTTTTAGGGCTCACTCAAACCGCAGGCATTGCACAGAGTGTACAAGTGCCAGTGCAATCAGAGTTTAAACTCACCCCACTTATAGTGCCAAGTATTAATTCATTTAAGGCAAAGGCTGATGATCTTGTGTTAACTGCTGCAAGCAGTGTTAACCATCTAGTCATTATCGATGCGGGAGTACCTGATAAAGCCTTATTTTATAGCGATTTAAATGCAGAGACAGAGATTGTTGAACTCAATGCTGATGAATCAGGTATAAATCAACTTGAAGAGTTGCTTGGTCGTTACCAACAGTTAGAGAGCGTGAGTATATTTTCTCATGGGCGCAGTGGCGAGCTACAACTAGGTAACAGCCAAATAAATACTGCGGTTATTGAAAGTAACCCACAATTTATGGCGGTATTTAAGGGGGCTGTAAAACCTGGTGGGGATGTTTTTTTTTATGGCTGTGACATTGGTAAGGGTCTGCAAGGCGATCAATTTTTAACACTCTTTAGTCAGTCAACGGAGCTTGATGTAGCCGCTTCTAACGATTTAACCGGTAATAGTCATAAAGGCGGAGATTGGGATTTAGAAATAGTTAAAGGGGATGTCGATTTTGCTGATAGACCATTTTCAGAGCGAGCCTTGATTGACTTTTCTGAGGTGTTAGCGTTTGATGGTACATTGAATTTTGATAATGTACCTACGGGATACGCTAATAATAAGAGTTATATAATACCGGGTACCAGCTACAGCATAAAAGTTAAGTCTGGGGCTGGTGGGGGTCAAGATTTATATAATTTTTCAGCGGGCTATGTTTATATATCTACAGACTCATCAACTCAGACATACAGTAAAATATATTTTACAAATAACGAAACGTTTGATTTATCTAGTTTATATGTTTATAACTCAAGTGGTATTAATAGAGTTATACGACTAACAACGGATAAAGGAGGCGTAGCGGATAGCGGGACTTTACCGAGCGGTAGCAGCGAGACTGTAAATGCTTCTGGTGCGTTATTTACAGAAATAAAATGGTTAAAAATAGCTTATTCTGATAACTCTACTCTTAGCTGGTTAAAAATTGACAACCTTGCCATCACTAACTTGTCTTCAACTCCTGTTAATTCAGCGCCTGTTGTTGATTTAAATGGTGGGATTCCAGGTACAGGGAGTTCAGTATCATTTACCGAAGGTAGTGGTGCTGTAAATATTGCACCCGATGCTGAAGCCGGTGATAGTGATGGCGACTCAATAACAACAATAACCGTTGCATTAACAAATGATCAAGATGGCGCCTCAGAAGGTCTTAATGTATCTGCCAGTGCGCAAAATGCACTGAGTGGAATTAGTGGTGCATCAGATATTAGTTTACAAGATACAATTTCTATTACAGGTGCAACTGCAACAACGGCTGAAGTTACCACTTTCCTTAAAGCAATCACGTATAACAATACCAGTTCGTCGCCCAACACAACTTCGCGGACAGTATCAGTTGTTATCAATGATGGCACTGAAAACAGTACTAGCCGTACCGCGACAATTTCAGTGGCTAATCTTACAGCAGCTAGCTCTACAGCAGCGGGTTTTAGCACCTTAGATGGTACAAATTTAAATCCGGCAATAACGTTTAGTAGTGACTCCGAAACATTAACGATAAGTAATCCATCACATATTACAGGTTCAGTGGCTGATGGTGGTACTGGTACAGATACCATTCACGTTCCGACTGGATCCGATTTAACGGCTTTTACTACATTAACAGGCTTTGAAACATTATCAGTGCCTAGCAGCGCTACTTTAACGCTAAGTGAAGCGCAGCATGAGCAATTTACAACGATTTCGGGGAGCGGAGCTCCTGTCTTTACGATTACAGCAGGCAGTGGGGGCGATGCAAATTTAACGGCAAATAGCGCGATCGCAACATACGTTTTGAACACACCCATTGCATTAACGCTTGTAGACAGAGACCAGTCGGTTACAGGTAGTAATTTAGCTGATTCAGTCGATATTTCTAACTTTGCGTACAGAGGAACCCTCGATGGTGGGGATGGTACTGATACACTTCTACTTATCGATGGTGCAAGTATAGCCGCTGCGACAATCTCAAACTTTGAAACACTTAATCTGAGCGGCGGTGGATCTCTGACTATGAAAGTAGCGCAGCATAACGCGTTTACTACAATCACAGGCTCAGGCACTGATCAAATTACCATTTCAGACGCAACTAATGGTTTAATTGCTGCGAATGATATTGAAACGTATGTACTCGGTAGTGCAAACACAATTGCCTTATCAAATGGCTCACAAAATATAACCGGCAGCACGGGCAATGATACGCTAAATATTGCAGGTTTAACGGTTACAGGTACACTCAATGCAAATGGTGGTACCGATACATTAAGCATGGCAACAGGTGCCGACACCACAAGTGCTACAATGTCTAGTTTTGAAAACTTAACCCTCGCAGCAAACTCATCGGTGGCTTTATCTGCAGCGCAAGTGAGTACATTTACAGGTGCGATTACAGCGCCAAGCGCTGAAACGATTACGGTTTCGGGTGATGGTAACTTTACAACACTTAGCAATATTGAAGCGTTTAACGTTGGTGATGATTCAACAAATACACGAACAATTACGTTAGGTTCTTCGTCTGTTAATGTAACAAGCGCATCAACAACCGACGCAAATACGTTTGATGTCAGTGGATTAACGTTTACTGGCACAATAACAGGTGAAGCAAGCGTTAACGATACGCTGTCTATCAGTAATACGGGAGATATTACCGCTGCAACAGTTTCCAATATTGAAAACCTAACACTTAGCAGTGGTGCAAGGGTTTCAATAACGCGTTCGCAACATGCAGGTTTTACAGGCACTATATCTGCAATAGGTTCTGAAACAATTGATGTTTATGGCGATGGTGATTTTTCTACTTTCAGTGATGTTGAAACTTACAACGTATTTGATGACTCTTCAAACAGTAGAACAATTACGATAGTCTCAGCGACTCAAAGTATAATAGATAGATCTAGTAATACAGCAATGACCTTTGCACTTGGTGGCGCTGGGTTTAGTGGTTCATTAACCTCAGAGCTAAATGCTGCAGATAAGGTGAGTGTCACTGACGGTGCTGACGTGACTTCTGGCTCATTCTTTAATATTGGTACATTAAGCTTAGCCTCTACAGCGACAGTAGCAATTGATGTTAATAATATTAATGATTTTAATACTGCCATTACAGGCTCTGCTGGCGCTGATACGCTAAAACTTATGGATGGTGGTATTTTTAATTTTTCCAGCACCACGGTATCGGGTATTGAAAATCTGGCAATCGGCACTAATAGCAACACGACTATCACCTTAACCGATAATTTTAATACTGATGCTGGCGTTGTGTCTTTTTCTAATGCTAGTGGCAGTGCTATTACAGCTGCAGTGACGCTAGATGCAAGTGCATTTAGCGCTGACATTTTAACAATGACCTCATCAGATTTTAATGGTGATGATGTACTTAAAGGCGGCTCTGGGGCTGATACTTTACGCCCAGGCGCTGGTACAGATACGTTAACAGGTAACGCAGGTAATGATAATTTTGTAGGTAGCTCATCTCAATTATCAGGCGATACCATTACCGATTTAGCCGCAGGCGATCGTATTACTATTGCTGGTATTACAGGGCTTTCAGCCAGTAACGTGCGTTTTAATGGCACGAGTACATTAGAAGTAGATACCAACGCCACCGATTTTAATATTTCTGAACTGACTCTTTCACTTACTAATGCGCCTGGCAATGATTTAGCTTTTACGGTTGCTGATAGCGGCTCTGACACGCTCATTACATTTGTTTCAGCAAACTCAGCACCTACATTTAGCTCGCTTAATGGCGGTGCTACGTTTATCGAAGGTTTCAGTGCAGTCACCATTGATAGTGATATGACCATTGCAGATGCAGAGCTTGATGCACTTAACAGCAACGCAGGGGATTACAACAATGCTAGCTTAACTATTCGACGACGCGGCGGTGCGAGTGCCGAAGATCGATTTGGTCATTCGGGGCTATTAGGGACGTTAACTGAAGGCAATACATTTAGTTACAATGCTAATAATATAGGGACTGTTACCACAAACTCGGCAGGCACTTTAACGCTAACATTTAATAGCAATGCTACTTCTGCAATCGTAGATTCTGTTGCGCAAGCAATTACCTACGCCAATAACTCAGATATTCCTCTAAATGCAACTGTGCTTGACTATACCTTTAATGATGGAGTCGTAGATAGCACAGGTACTAATCAGGCGTCAGTTACTATTACCTCGGTTAACGATGCGCCTACGGTATCAGCAGTGGGGGCTAATCCAACCTTTACAGAAAATGGCTCAGCAGTGGGGATTTTCTCTTCAGCTTCTATTAGTACGGTTGAGAGTGGGCAAGATATTGAACAAATATCACTAACAATAACTAATGTAAAAGACACGGGTCATGAGTTCCTTCAATTTGGCACCGATCTTATCAACTTAGAGCATAATGCATCGGGCACGTATTCGGGAGCCGTTAATTTTAGCTACGTGGTCACGTTAAGTGGTTCAACAGCAACGGTAACGGTTAGCGCAACCGATTCAGCTGCGGTATGGCAAAACTATGTGCCGTTTTTACAATATAAAAACACCAGTGAATCACCAACCACCGATAATAGAGTTGTTACACTTACATCAATAAAAGACAGCGGCGGCACAGCTAATGGTGGCGATGATAGAGCAATTGGCAGTTTTGGATCCTCTACAGTTAGCGTCGTGGGTGAAAACAATGCACCTACTGATATCAACCTTTCAAGCTCTACGATTAGTGAATCAATTGTTGGTGCCGGTGCTGATGTTGGATTATTAACAACGACTGATCCCGATTCGAGCAGTCATACTTATTCGTTAGTTTCATCAACGTCATTGGCTGCGGGCAGCTGTACTGCAAGTACAGGCAATAGCTCTTTCCAAATCAATGGCAATACGTTAGAAACAAAAGCCGCATTGCCACTGGGTATTTACACTGTTTGTATACAAACAAACGATAGTGCTGCGACCTTTAAAAAATCATTTGCTATTACCGTAACTGAAGCGCCTAAACCAACTAACCCTGAAATCAGTGGCGCACCAGTAACAAAAGTAAACCAAGGTGAGGCTTATAGCTTTACACCAACAGCAACGGATCCACAAAATAAAGCACTGACGTTTAGTATTGCTAATAAGCCAAGTTGGGCGAGTTTTAGTAGCGCGACGGGTAATTTATTGGGTACTCCCGTTAAAACTGACGTAGGGCTCTACCCTAATATCGCCATTACTGTGAGTAACGGTAGCGAGCAAGCAAGCTTGCCACCTTTCAATTTAGAAGTGGTATCAACAAATAGTGCTCCGGTTGCGTCGAATTTAAGTTTAGAGCTTGATGAAGATTCTAATATCAGTTTTTCCCCTGATATTACGGATGTGGACTCAGATACGTTGACAATTAGCGCTGTGTCGCAGCCTCAATTTGGTACATTAACCAAACAAGCCAATACATTCACGTATACACCTAATGCAAATTATTTTGGCCCTGATAGTTTTAATTATCTTGCAGATGATACAAAGGAAAAATCTGCTATTGCCACGGTGAACTTTACGGTAGCTTCTATTAATGATGCGCCAATTGCCAATCCAGATAGTTATTCATTAAATAGCAACGCTGATAATAGCTACCCACTTGATGTGCTAGTTAATGATACAGATGTTGATGACGATGAATTAGTTATTGTTAGCGCCAATGCAAGCGTGGGGTCGGTGCGAATTGAAAATGGATCGCTGATTTATCAGGCTCAGGCAAGCACTAAAGGGGCTATTCAAATTAACTATTTGATTGAAGACCCTGATAAAGAAACAAGTAGAACAACAGCAACATTAACGTTAAATAATCAAGCAGACAATGTGCCAACGATCGAAACGCCGGCTGATATTGATGTTAATGCAAAAGGGTTGTTTACTAAGGTCAAGTTAGGTGTCCCTTCGGCAACGGATAGCGAAGGTAATAAATTAGCGGTTTCATTAGTTAACCCAAGTTTGTTGTATGCGCCAGGTAAGCATTTAGTTTACTGGAAAGCTGTAGACAGCAGCGGGCTTGAAGCAATCGCAACGCAAAATGTAAACGTGAGTCCGCTTATTTCGCTTAGTAAAAATAGCGAAATAGCTGAGAATAAAACACATAGCTTTAATGTGTTTTTAAATGGTGAAGCACCAAGTTATCCAGTGACCATTGCCTATGAAGTATCGGGTACTGCTGATAGCTCTGATCATGATTTAGTGTCGTCAGAGTTGGTTATTAACAGTGGCACGCAGGGACAAGTTAATTTTACAACGTATGCAGACTCCGAAACGGAAGGCAATGAAACCGTTGTAATTACACTGGCAGATACACTAAATTTAGGTGCGAAGTCTTCAGCAACAATCACTATTGTTGAAAATAATGTAGCACCTACTATTAGTACCAGTATTACACAAGGTTCTCAACAAAGATCACTTGTTACCATAGGTAATGATCTTGTCACGATTAAAGCTGTTGCTCAGGATGCAAATCCGAACGATAACGTAACGTTAAAGTGGGTATCAGAGGATAATAAACTTCTTAATACAAGCGCAAATGAAAACGAATTTGTTTTTTCAACACAATCACTAACTCCTGGTATTTATAAAGTAACGGTAACAGCGCAAGACTCTGGCGAGCCAAGTCTCTCAACAACAAAAGATGTTTACGTTGAAGTATTAACCTCACTTGAGGCGCTAGGGCAGGAAGATTCCGATGGTGACCTTATCCCAGATGCACAAGAAGGTTACGGTGATAGTGACGGTGATGGCATTCCTGATTATTTAGATGCAATTAGTGAATGTAATGTCATGCAAGAACAAGTTAAAGACAGTGATAAGTTCTTAGTAGAAGGCGAGCCGGGCGTTTGCGTTAGAAAAGGGGTTACAGTTTCACAAAATGCAACGGGCGGTGTTCAGTTGCTTGATAGTGAATTACCTGAAGATGAAGGCGCGATAAATACAGGCGGACTATTTGATTTTATCGCAACAGGTTTACCTAATGCTGGAGATACTTACAGCATAGTAATACCGCAAAGAAAACCAATCTCACAAAACTCTGTTTACAGAAAATTAAAAGAGGGACAGTGGATTGATTTTGATACATCAGGTGACAACCAATTACTCTCTACAGCGGGTGAACCTGGCTATTGTCCTCCACCAAGAAGCAGTGAGTGGGCGCAAGGGCTTACTGAAGGCGCTTGGTGTGTGCAATTACAAATTGTTGATGGTGGCCCTAATGATGACGATGGCAAAGCGAATCGCTCAATAGTCGACCCTGGTGGTGTTGCAATTGTTCGCACATCGAACCAGCTTCCTGAGGCTAATCAAGATGAGATAACAATTGGTGCAGGGGAATCAACGACTATTGATGTATTAAAAAATGATACAGATATGGACGGCGATACACTTACTTTAAGCGGCGCGACGGCTGATTTTGGTGATGTAAGTATTGTTGATGAGCAGTTACTGTATACCCCACCAGCTGGATTTGTTGGTGTTGCGATTATTGAATATAGTATTAGTGATGGCAAAGGGGGCACATCAAACAGCCAAGTTAAAGTTAACTTAGTTATAAATAATGCACCAACAGCTGTTTTTGATTCGGCAACAACCACAGATAACACATCGATAGAAATAGATGTACTTCGTAATGATTCAGATATTGATGGTGATGAATTATTTGTCGTTAATGCAGTTGCAGCTCAAGGCACAGTAACAATTAACATTAACGGCACTTTACAATACACACCCAAAAGCGGCTTCGACGGTGTTGATATTATTGATTACACAATAAAAGATAGCAAAGGTGCAAAGTCTACAGCACAAGTAAAAGTGACGGTTAGCGCTGTTAAATCAGTGGCCATCACTAATAAGTCATCAGGAGGAAGTATGGGAGGTTTGGGTTTATTGCTGATTTCAGTACTTGTTATTAGTCGAAGAAGGTCAATGCTTCCAAGCTTTGCAATAGTAACGACCAGTTGCTTAATTAGCACCAGTGCAATGGCTGATACATGGTCGTTTGAGGCCACGCTAGGTGAGTCTAAAGCAAAGCATTCTTTAGTAACTAAAGACAACAAGGCTAATTTAGTTTCTATTGATGATACTGATACTAGCTGGTCAATTGGCGCTTATTATGACCTGTCACCCAATTGGGAAGTCGCTATAAGATATATTGATTTAGGTGAAGGTCGAGCCGATTTAACTGCCCAAACAGTGAAAGCTGATGCAGATAAATTACATCAAGATTATTCACGCTTTGTACCGGTGTTACCAAAAGGGGTGGCAGCTGAAGTAGGTTACCGACATATGCTTGCTGAATCTTTAAGTACAAAGGTATTTTTAGGCGCTTATCGTCATCAGTATAAAATACAAAGTAGCATCACGGATGGAGCTCGTTTAGAGTATAAAGAACACGCTACGAAACCTTATATTGGTGCCGCTTTAGGTTATTCGGTTTATAAACAGACTGAATTATTACTAAAGTATACTTATTATAAAGTTTCAAAAAATGATGTAAGTGAGTTATCAGCGGGGATAAAAGTACGCTTTTAAGTTGATGCGTAGTGTGATCAGCGCCGCTATTAGCGGCGCTGAGCCACATATTTTTAAAAAGTATCACTAAGTTGTTTTGTTTCTATTGAAGATTCCTCAGTTCGTGGTATGTTTCTCGCAATCAAAAAAATAATAGGAATTCACCAATGCCAAAGGCGAGTGATGTTAAAAAGGGTACTGCCATTGATTTTAATGGCCGAGTTTTAGTTGTAAAAGATATTGTACGTTCTGTTCCACAAGGCCGTGCTGGTGGCAGCTTATACCGTATGCGTTTATACGACGTAGTAACGGGCAGTAAAGTTGACGAAACATTTAAAGACAGTGATATGTTAACGCTTGCCGATTTAACACGCCGTGAGGTGATGCTTTCTTACGTTGATGGCGACGAGTATGTATTCATGGATAATGAAGATTACACGCCATATAACTTAAACAAAGACGCGATAGCTGAAGAGATTCAGTTTGTTAATGAAGAAACACAAGGTGTACATGTGATTGTGATTGATGGCGCACCTGTAGGGCTCGATCTTCCTTCAAGTGTTGAACTGGTCGTTGAAGAGACTGACCCTTCTATTAAAGGTGCCTCTGCCAGTGCTCGCTCTAAGCCTGCACGTATGTCTACTGGCCTAAATATTTCGGTTCCAGAGCATATTTCAACAGGTGACCGTATCCGTATTAATACCGTTGAGCATAAATTTATGGGCCGTGCTGAAAAGTAGCTCACTTAAGTGAACATGTTTTTAACAATATTGATATAAGCTATAGATTGTAGTTTTAATAGCCGAGGTTTTATTATCTCGGCTTTTTTATGTCATGAGTTTATTGCTTTAAATTTGGTCAAATAGACGTTAAAATGCTCGCCTTATTTTTAAGTGGTGTTATACCAAGCTGCATAAATCTTTGATCAATTTAACGAATTAAATTGCACTATAAGGTCGTTAAAAATTTTTATTTAGAACAACTAGATACTAAAATTTTTGCCTAGTTCTAGCGTAATTTTCTTAATGTTAAATAGACCCCATATATAAGCAGATTGGTATTAGGAGTAGGTTTGTTTTTTGTTTTTTTAAGCTGCGTATTTATAGCTGTTATGTATTTAGAAGCGATAAAAAAAGGCATGCCAGTAAAGCGCTGGGTATTTTTAGGCGGTTTATTGGGGCCTGCTGCATGGTGTTTATTTAATCTGCACTATCGACGGGCGTTGATCCGCCATACTGGTCAAAATGCATGTATTTGGAACTCTTAACTTATTGCCGCTACGACTTTTTCTTCTCTAATTAAGCTTGGCGCTGCTTTGCTTTGTTGTTGTTTTAAAAACGCAGTAAATTCAGCTTTTGATAAAGGTTTAGAGTAATAAAACCCTTGGACTGTTTCGCAGTTTAGGGTTTTAAGTATTTCTATTTGATCGGCTTGTTCAACACCTTCAGCAACAACATGTAAATCAAGGTTATGCGCAATAGTCACTATTGAGTCGACCATATTGCGGCCACGCTCATTTTTCATATCATCTATAAATGCTTTATCAACTTTGAGCGTGTTAAGTGGAAATTGTTTTAAATACGCTAACGATGAATAGCCTGTGCCAAAGTCGTCCATTGCTAAATGAATACCGCGTGCACTTAACGAACGCATAATGGAAATTGCTTCTTTAGGATCATCCATTACCGTACCTTCGGTTATTTCAAGCTCTAAAAAGTATGAAGGTAATTCGTTTTTTTGTAAAATAACATCAATACGCGATGTTAAGTCCGGTAAGCTAAATTGTTTTGCAGATAAATTAACGGCAACTCTGCCGTTAAATAAACCGCTATCGAGCCATTCTTTAACGTCTCTACAGGCTTTATTTAATACGACTTCACCTATTTCTATTATTTGTCCTGTTTCTTCTGCAATCGGTATAAACACACCAGGACTAATAATTCCTTTTTTGGGAGTAATAAAACGTACTAATGCTTCCATGCCCGTTAGCTTACCGGTCCGGATATTCATTTTTGGTTGATAATACACCTCAAAATGATCTTCTTTTAAACCAAAACGCATTAAGTTCTCTATTTGCAGACGTTTAACTGCTTGGCGGTTCATTGTATCGTTAAAAAATAAATAGCTATTACCTTTCTTTTTCGCATGATACATAGCAGTGTCAGCATTTTTTAATAATAACTCAGGTGTATTCCCATCTTCGGGGAACAGCACAATACCGACACTTGAAGTGATAACAAGTTCGTGGCCTGCCATTTTAAACGGTGTCGCAATGGCGGCTAAAAATTGCTTGGCCATACGCGTGATCATATGAATATCGTTAGTGTCCGACATGACTAAGGCAAATTCATCACCGCCTAAACGATAAAATACATCATTCTCACGGGTTAGCTTATTTAAACGCATAGCCAGCTTTGCAAGTAAACTGTCACCTAATTGATGGCCTAACGAATCATTTATTTTTTTAAAG
Organism: Pseudoalteromonas aliena SW19; assembly: GCF_014905615.1. NCBI lineage: Bacteria > Pseudomonadati > Pseudomonadota > Gammaproteobacteria > Alteromonadales > Pseudoalteromonadaceae > Pseudoalteromonas > Pseudoalteromonas aliena. Next base: position 960,203 of record NZ_AQGU01000025.1, on the reverse strand, counting down.
TTATCTAAATCAAATACTAATAACGCATGGTGCGAATGTAGCTTAACCAGCTTGTGTAAATCAGTAAAAAATAAGTTGCGATTAGGTAGGCTGGTAGTGCGGTCTCTGTTTGATAAGTTATGCAGCTGCGACTCTGCTTTTTTACGCTCAGTTAAATCTGAATAAACAACAACGTAATTAGTGATTTGATTTTGATCGTTTTTAATTTCATCAATTGAAATCTCAATAGGAAGTAAAACACGCTCACTATTGCGCAATTTAACTTCTTGTTGAATATGATCGGTTTCGCGGACAATTTCAATAATGTTATT